>JBARHR010000147.1:0-4297 GCA_049799335.1 Gallionella sp.
TTATTACACCGGACAAATCCCGTTCAGCGAAATTCTCGCTCGCATCCACCAGCATATCGAACGGCTCTGACAAGAATGAACAAATCCAAACTCAAGTCCTACGCACCTCAAGCCCGCAAGGATTTCATCGCTGCCGTCGCGGCTCGTGCCAACCTGCTCGGCTTATCGGAAGCGGGGGGCACGCTTGACGTTGCCCCCGGCGAAAGAAAAGGCGATGTCGCCATCATCGCCGGTCGTGAATGGCCGGCCAAGGTGTATGAGCAACGCGACCGACTGATTTAGCACATCAAGACGGTTGGCTTCAGCCAAACGATGGAAGCTGTTGCCTATACTTGGTTCAACCGCTTTGCCGCCCTGCGCTACATGGAGATCCACGACTATCTGGATCACGGCCATCGTGTGCTTTCCAATCGTGAAGGCGGCATGCCGGAAATCCTCAACCATGCCACTGAGCTGGAACTGCCGGGCTTCAACAATGCCAAGGCGGTCGAACTCAAGCTTGCTGGCAACAAAGACGGCGAACTTTACAAAATGCTGCTGGTCGCCCAGTGCAATGCGCTCAGCAATGCCATGCCCTTCCTGTTCGAGCGCATCGACGACGAAACAGAATTGCTGCTGCCGGACAACCTGCTACGCACCGATTCCATCATCGCCAAGCTGGTCGAAGCAATCCCCGAGGAAGACTGGCAGGAAGTCGAAATCATCGGCTGGCTCTATCAGTTCTACATCAGCGATAAGAAGGATGAAGTGATCGGTAAAGTGGTCAAGAGCGAGGACATCCCCGCTGCCACCCAGCTCTTCACGCCCAACTGGATCGTGCAATATCTGGCGCAGATCAGCGTCGGTCGCATGTGGCTGATGGCCAACCCCGCCTCCGCGCTGAAAAGCCAGTGGCCGTATTACATTCAACCCGCCGAGCAGACACCGGATGTAGGAGCGGCTTTAGCCGCGATCACCCAAGCCAGAATGGATGAAGACGGCGGCAGCCTCAATCCCGAAACCATCACCGTGCTCGACCCCGCCTGCGGCATAAGCAGCGTTGAACCAGTTGCTCTTCTCTGCATAGGGATTGATGGAGTTGGCGGGACTCGTTAGTTAGTTCGTTTAGCCAAAGCAGCCTCGAACTTTTTGTCTGTCGTGTATCGACTCAACGCATACACTGACCAAATCTAAGCTGGTATCCAGCCGATCAATGTGAGCTGTAAGAACAGACAGATAGTCCCTGCAATCGGACGGCCAATTGTGAAAAATTGGAGCTACGGCAAAAACAAACAGAGTCGTAGGCGCATTGCTCTTTCCTTTTTGAGACTAGTTAATTCAGTCGATTGCCTGGTCTTACATCTGCGTGTTTGTCTTTGAGATCAACACGTCTTTCTTGTCAAAAGCTAGCGTCGCACTAGACCTTTTAACTGTGACTTACCTCGCAAAGAGGCCGACGATAGGAATGTAGGCAGCGGCATTACAGATATTCGAGTCTCATGCTGCACTCTGGCATCGGCAACGGCGTCATTCAGTTTCATACCGTCCCGCGTGGTGTTGTCCACGAAATAGATTGCAGCACGATGACTCTGCGTGGTGGACTTTCCCCGCAGCCTCATGGTCAGAGTGGCCTGTTCCGCAGGGTGGGCTATATGTGGTATCCCCCGGAATGAGGTTTTGGTTCAGACTGAGATGAGGAAGCGACGGCTGCCGGGACGCGGAAGGGAATAGCGTTGCAACAGATCAGACTGTGATCAGGCTGTGCAGCGAGCAGCTTGTCGGTATCAATGATCAGGCAGGCGCTGTATCGCTCCTAAGCACCAGAGAAGGCAATCTGCGCCATCCAAAGACAATGAAATAGCTGGGTTTTCCATTGTTGTTCCGTGTTTTGCCTTTATTCCAAGCTGCTATCTTGTCAGCATAGCGCGAATTCCAGGATGCATGCGGCATGCGCCTAATCCGGCATGAAGGGGCTAAATGATGGCAAAACAAGCGATGGTCAAGGTGAGTGACAAGGAACCTGATAAATCCAATTCAGTTGTCACCGCGATAAAGGAGGCGCGTGGCCGCGTTGAAGCCGAAGTTCTGGAGAGCTTTTCTGAACAGGCACGTTTGCGTAAACAGGCATACATGTGGGAATTGGCCGAGCCCGCTCCAGAAGTCGAAGGTGAACTTGCGCAACAGCAGGCGATGAGACACCGGGAGGAGGCCAGACTGGCAGAGCTTGCCCGAACCAATCTGGCTGCCGCGAAGCTGGCGACGGCAGAGACCCAGAAGAAGATTGAGTTTGAGCTCAAGTATCAGGAGGAATATCAAGCCCGGTTGAATGCAGAACAGCGCGCCCAGGAGGAAGTTAATAAGCGGCTGGAACATGAATGTGCGGCGCGTATAGCTGCGGAGGCGCGAATCAAGGCCGAAAGGGACTTGGGTGCGCTACAACAGAAGGAATCGTCGATAGAGGTTGATGCCCAGCATCAGGCAGAAGAAACGCTGTTGCAATACAAGGCCAAGTTGGCAGAAATGCAATCTCGTGCGGAACAAGTACATTCGTCACGCTATGCCGCTGAACAGGATCAGATCCAGCTTGAGGCAGAAAAAATCGAACTGGACGGGCAATTGCAAGTGTTAGCCGAACAGCGTGCTATGGCGGACAAGTCCTATGCGGAAATGGCGCGGAAGCGCCTGGATGCCGAAAGAGCCGAAATTGAACAATTACATCTGCGCATTGATACTGAAAAACACTTCATCCAGGTTGCGGATGAACGTTCTGCAAGAGAACACGAACATGCCTTGCTGGCTAAGAGCAAACTGGATTTGGAGAGCGCGCTAGCGCGCGAGATCGAGGAAAAGCTCACGAAAGGGCAACAGGCTGATTCACTTTTGAAGGCTCGCCTGGAGGCGGAAAAGTCGGAAGCGAAACAAGCCGATTCATTGGCAATTGCAGAAGCTCGGGCACTCAAGGCAAGTGAGGAACGTACGGCAAATCTCCGGCAAGCTGAACAGCTTGCCCTGGCGCGGTCGGATGCAGAGCAAGTGGCATCAGCCATCGAGAGTAAGCGGATATCGGCAGAAGAACACAGCAAGGCAGAAGCGCTCGCATTGGCACAGGCGGAGGGGATTGCGCTCGAGGCCATTGAGACCCGCAACTCGGCGCTGGAGGCAGCACGATCCGAGGCTGAAAAGAAAATCAGTTTGGAACAGACAGCAATAGAGTTGGCGCAGTCGCAAGCGGAAGCGGATCAAAGTGCAGCAATGCTCCTGGAACAAAGCAACGCGTATTTGCGTGAGTCTGAGGAGAAAGCGCGGGTAAGACTGCTGTCCGAAGAGCAGGCAAACAAGGCTGCAGCGCTGCGATTGCAAAGGGAGCGCGATCTGGCATTGGTGGAGGCGCAGCGTGCCGAGGCCGAATCGAACGCCGCCCAAGCGCTGGAGGACAAGCTGCAGTCAGAATCCAAGGCGCTGGTGCGGGCAAACAAATTGCTGGAGGTTACGCAACACGAGGCGCAGGCAATTGCAGCGCGCAAATTGTCCGAGGAGCAGCTGATTTCGACTATGGAAGAAAGAATCGCGGCCGAGATGCGCAACATCGACGCCGACAATCTGCGACTGGAAACTGAAGTGCGCGCCAAAGAAGCGGCAGAGGCAGCCGAGAAGTTCAACGAACAGGCGGTTGAAGTTGCCCAGGCACGTGAAGTGGTCGCGGTTAGAGCCTTGAATTTAGCCAAGGAACGCGCGTTTGAAGAAGCGCAGGCGCTGGCCATGGAAGAAGAGCAAATTCACGTTGAAGTCAGAGCCGTGAATTCATGTCGCAAGCGCATTGCGCTTGCCAAGTCCGCTTGCGAGATACGGATGACGCGTGCAGAAAATATGGCGAAAATGCGCATTGAAGAAGAAAACAAGGCGAGCGTGAATGAAAAGGAGCGTCTGCGCGCAGAAGCGCAGGCGGTGATAGCTGCGCGCAAGCGTGGAAGTGCCGCAGAAATTGAAAAGCTGGCGGCACAACGTCGCGAGACGCTGGAAGGAGAATTATATGAACAGCAGCAGCGGGCGCTCGCGCAGGAACGCGAGCTATTGAGCTGCACGGAGCAACGGTTGACGGCGGCTGCAGAAGCAAATCGGACGCTGCAGGAGCGCATCGACGCCGAACTGCGCGCGACGAAAGTCGAACATGAAAAGACTGTTGCCGAGCAGGAGGCACTTGCTGCAGCGAAAGAGCGGATTCTTGCGGCGCAACGTCAAAAGGATGAAGTCATCCAGTTCATCGACGAATCGACGGGCTTTCGGATCGCGTTTGAACAAACTGCGGATAAAGTAGAAC
>JBARHR010000148.1:0-1834 GCA_049799335.1 Gallionella sp.
GTGATTGCGATACACCAGCACGTAGTCCGCAATCTCCGGCTTGCTGCGCTGCCCCGCCCCCTGCAAGCGCCCCTCGGTGATGCGGTATTCGCGCATCACCCGGCTGCCCTCCACCACGCCCCAGCCAGCGGCTTTCAGTGCGGGGTCGATGTTTTCGGCACGGGTTTCGGCTTCGTTCATGGCATTAGGACCAGAGGCTATCAAAACCCGATCAAGAAATGTTTAGTGGGCAAGGGAATCATAACTTAATGTATTTACAATAATAGTTTCAATAGGGTCTGCCGTTAGACCCTGAGCAATCAAAACCCAGTTAAGAAATCCAAACCTTGCACGCAAGGCGGTAGGCAGCCTTTGCGTCATCCCGCTCATTTTTTCTTATCCAGCTTCTTCTTCGCGCTTTCGATCTTCTTCACGCTTTGCTCGGGCACAGGCAAATTCTCCGGCATGGTGCCGCCCAGTTCTTGAATGGTCTGGCGCACTTTCTGTCCCACTTCGTAATGAGCCTGATTGGCGCGCTGCTTGCCGCTGATATTGTCCCGCTTCAGCTTCTCTTCGGCCTGCGTTGCGCGAAACAAATTAGCCGCCAGCTCTGTGCTGCCCATGTGGTCGAGTATCTTCTGGCTCTTCTTCAGCCCCTTGCGGGCATGAATATCCTTCGCTCTCATGCCGCCATACAGGCCCTTGTAACCGTGATCCTGAAAGATTGCATAGTCCAGCGGCGTATCCACTCCGGCGTCTTTGGCGGCAGCAGCGAGATATTTGTTGTGCTCAGCTAGTTCGTTACGGATTGCCAGGCGCTTCTCGTCTTCCGACAGGCGCGCGAATTTCTCGTCGTCGTTCAGCTCCTGCCGCCGTGCCTGCATCGCAAAATAGGTTTGCCCATTCGCAATCACTGGCTTGGAAGGATCGCCGTTCTGTACGATTAGGTAGCAGGCGTAGCGCGACAGCCTTATGTCGGATACTTCACGCTTTGCTCCAGAACCAATATCGACCATTGTGAGGACATCCTCAATATGGTTCTCAACGGGCTGACCGCTATTAAGACAAGCCTCTTTTGCCCGTTCAACGACGGGTAAAAAATGGCGATATTGCGAGTAATCCAACACACCAGCCAACTGTCTGGCTAACCAAAATTCCTCGCCGTCATTACTCAAATGGCGAATGCTTTCAAAGGTCGTGTGATGTTTATTGGCAATACGTTGGGCATTCATGGCGACTCTCCGGCTAGGCAGGAATTGCAGAATTGTACGGGGAACGGTTCATTAAAGCATCCCGCTGAACGCCTGATGCAGCAGCGACTTCTTCAGTTCGTCGAGGGCAGCGAGCTTGCGCTGGTAGAGGGATTCGAGGCGTTGGGTTACTTCGGATAGCTCAACAATAATGTCAGCCGCCTTAGTTTGAAACGTAAGTGGTGGAACGAATATAGGCTGCGCTTTAAAGAGTGTATGCGTAATGTCCGGCTGTGCTGCCTTGGATGCCAAAACGGTAATCCGATTTCTAAACACCGGACTTTGAAGCCACCAAAAAAGGTAGTCATCAATAAGTTCTGGTTTAGGGCGAACCTTAAAGCAATTGTTATGAAGCACACCTATGCGCCCACGGAAGACCAAACCTATTTGTCCGGTTCTCGTGTAAATAATTTCGGACTCATTAACGTACGCATTCTTAGGCCAGCCACTTTCAGCGATGAACTGTTCTGCCGAATTAGCTCGGAGATCTTTAATTCGTAATAGTGGCAGACTGCTCTTCTCAACAAGAAGGTGTTTGGTTTTTGCGTTTATGCACAAGCCTTGGAACTGTTCGCATACATCACCCAATTGCTTCTCCACCCACC
>JBARHR010000149.1:0-3368 GCA_049799335.1 Gallionella sp.
CAAAAACCCTGGCTGACGTGGCATCTGAAATCGAATCCGGAAAAAATTTGACCCAGAGCTTTCAGGGCGCCAAAATGTTTCCACCATTGGTTATACGCATGCTCAAAGTCGGTGAAGCTACCGGTTCGCTGGATAAGGCATTGCTCAATGTCAGCTACTTTTACGACCGCGAGGTCAAGGATTCCATCAAAAAAGTACAAGTGATGATAGAACCAACCATGACCATGATATTGGGTGCGCTGCTCGGTTGGGTGATGTTGTCGGTGTTGTCACCAATCTACGACTTGATAGGCAAGGTGCAATTCTGATGAGGCAAACACTGCTCCTGTTTCTGAGCACCGATCGCTTGCATGCCCAGCGCATGGAGGGGAGCAATATTGTCGCGCAAAAGGCCTTCACCGATAGCATCGAGGGTCGTGCCGATTTTGCCGCGTTTCTTCAAGCGGCAAAGTGCATCGCTTATATGTTGACCGACCTGATCGAGGAAGACTTCCGCCACGAAATCGTCCCTCATTTGCGGGGTGGCAGCAGAACTGCCCTGTTGAAACGGAAGTACGACCAGTTTTATCGCAATACGCCGTTCCACCAGGTTGCACTGTTGAGTCGGCAAAAAGCCGGGAGACGGGACGACAATATGCTGTTTTCCGCGCTGACCAATCCATCGCTGATCATGCCCTGGCTGAACATTCTGCTGGCACAAAAGATCCCCCTGGTCGGAATCTACTCGGTCCCGCAAATCAGCGCGCCATTGATTAAGAACCATAAGTCGAACCACTTGCTGCTGGTTTCATGGGAAAAATTTTCCGGGTTGCGGCAAACTTATTTCAGCGACCGAAATCTGCATGTATCGCGCCTCACACCGGTGCACGCAGAATTAACGTTTCATGACGCGGTGTTGCGGGAGCTGACACGAACCTACCAATATCTGAAGAGTCTTAGCCTGCTCCCGAGCGGACAGATGATGGACGTACTCATCCTGTGCAACGCGGCCGACCGCAACAAACTTCAGAGCAATCTGCCCGAGAACGCGGGCATGCGCTACGATTTTGCCGATATATCGGAAGTTGGCAAGCAGCTGAAATTAACCTATCAATTTGCCGATTCCGATGCAAGCCAGATCTTCCTGCATCAGCTTGCCTCGCAGTCCCAGAAATACAATTACGCGAGCCCGGTCCATACGCATTTCTATAGTCTGTTACAAATTCAGAAGCTGCTAAATGCAAGCAGCGTGCTGATTCTGCTCGCAGCAATCCTGATCGGCGTGAACAATTACTTGCAAAGCACGAATGACGCGGCCGAAACCGGCGATCTCGCTTTCCAAGCCCGGCAGAACACTGCCAAAGCCCAGCAAATCAATCTTTCCCTGCCTAACACCTATGCACCCGCTGCCGACATGAAGGCCGGCGTAACGTTGATGCGCAAGCTAGACCAGTACTCGCCGACGGTGACAGAAGTCATGGCGCCACTAAGCAATATCTTCGACCGCCACCCCAGGATCGAAATTGACGATCTCGCCTGGGAAATGAATGCTGCAGAACCGGTCGCAAAAGGTAACGTAGCCGACGTACCCGCCCAACTAATAACCTTCAAGGGGCGAATGACAGGCTTTGCCAGTGATTACCGGGGTGCACTGAACTACATGGAAACTTTTCAGAAAGAACTTGCCGACTCGGGTTACGCGGTTACGCTGATAACCAAGCCTTTTGACGCGAGCCCGAGCGGAAGCATCGCGGATAAACGCGAGTCAGCAACCGACGAAATGTTGGTTTCCCTGAAACTTTCGTATAGACCGCCAATCGCCGCCAACCCTTCGACGAGCGGGGTTAGGCCATGAAGTTCTCGACTGCTGACTTTGCGTTGTTGCGCTGGAACATCGCGGCACTTTGTGCTGCTGCAATTTTTTGCTCGGTCATTTTTTATTCCAGCAATATTTATGTCGAAAGTGCCAAAGGCGAAATGCTCAGGGCGCGCGATCAGAGTAATGACGCCAGACGGCATTTGTCTGCTGCCGTGGATGACAGGGAAAACATGTCTATCTATGCCGACGAATATGGCGCACTTACCCAACTCAACATCATCGGCGAGGACAAACGCCTGGACTGGATGGAAGATATGGAAAATCTCCGACGCCTGAATCTGGTCATCGATTTCAACTACCAGATTTCCCCACAAAAGAAATACACACCCAAACCGCCAATCAGCAGCGGCAATTTTGAAGTCTACTACAGCGAAATGAAACTGCATTTCTCTTTGCTGCACGAAGTCCAACTGGTGGACTTTTTCAATGCAATGACAAACGATATCAGGGGGTGGTACCAGTTAGACGGTTGTTCCATACAGCGCAAGACCGGCACGCCGACTGACAGCAAACAAGTTCGTCCGCCACAACTCACTGCAGAGTGCAGCGGAGGTTGGGTGACGCTGAAAAGCCGGAACGTCAAATCATGAAACGAGCCCTCCTGACTCTTGTGACGCTGCTCATCTTGGTTGCTGTCGGCAGCGCCTACAGCAAAACTTTGGGACGACTATTCTTCACTCCGGAGCAGCGCAAGCAATTGGACAGCGCGAAATTTCAGCATGACGAATCAGGCAATAGCGTCCAGAGCCTGACGGTCAACGGGATCGTGCAAAGACACGGCGGCAGGCGCACGGTCTGGGTAAACGGCGTTCCCCAACTGGCGGGCAAGAGCGACGAGCAAGCTCCGGCCAGTTTTCCGCTCGACGTACCCGGTGCGAACAAACCTGTCCGTGTCAAAGTCGGACAAAGAGTGATGGTCGATTCTGTCGCCGAGACCGGAAAATAATTCACTATGCGCTCGTATCACGCCAGGCCAATCACAATCAGAACACAGCACGGTGCGGCGCTATTGGTAATGATCGTGATCATGGTGGTTGGTATTGCTGCGGTTTTAATCGCCTCGTTAAGCACCTCCGCTCTGAACAACGCGCGTCAGGAAAGAACTGCGGCTGCATTGGCTCAGGCGAAAGCTGCATTGATCGGATATGCCGCAACATACGGCGATACACATCCCGGTGAAGTACATGGCTACCTTCCTTGCCCGGATTTTGCCGCAGGGAACCCGGAAGGAAGTGCTGAAGCTGTGTGCGGCACACAGGATGTCAACCAGATTGGCCGCCTGCCATGGCGCACGTTAGATCTCTCATTGTTCCGCGATGGATACGGCGAATGTCTTTGGTACGCAGTTCCCGGAAATTACAAAAACAATCCCAAAACGGGATTAATGAACTGGGATACCAATGGACGGTTGCAGGTTTTTGCTTCTGACGGCACTACTCGACTGGATAGTGATGCCGATCAAGTCGTCGCTGTTATTTTTGCGCCCAACGCTACTTTGCCTGGGCAAGAC
>JBARHR010000150.1:0-15745 GCA_049799335.1 Gallionella sp.
GTACTGATAGCTTCTTCCTATCTGCAGATTCTTCCTAGCCTAGGCTATTTCGGCTTAGGTTTTTGGGCATTGATATTGGGAGGGATGGTAGTTTCATTATGCCTAATTACATTCCAACCTTTAGAACACTGTCTGCTTAGACGCTGTGGTGAATTAAGCTTCAGTTTGTATTTGATTCATCCTATTCTAATGGTAGGCTTGAGTAAGCTCAATCTCCTAGAGACGTTGAGTTCAAATACTGATAATCAGTGGATAATTTTTTCAATAATGAGCCTACTTACAATTTCGCTGCTTTGGTTGCTAAGTAATATCACATATCGATTTATCGAATTGCCTGGAATTGCATATGGAAAGAGAATGGCTTCTGTATTAGCCCGATAATGTTTATCGTACACAATTATGACTCGGACGTATTACGAACCAGCTTTCTGCAAAATCGAGTGGCCGGTATGTGTCGTTTTGAGTCAGTCGCGAAGTGCGGGTAACCGGCGACGAAATTCTGTCGCATATGTCCGGGGAATGGTGTTCAGCTCGATCAATGCTCACCCTCGCAGAAGCAATCGGTACGAGGTGATGTGCAATCATTCCAACCGTTACAACTCGTGCATGTGCGTCACGCGCTGATTCAATTCCAGCCAAAGTTCACTTGTTGGGCGATCAAATATCAGCGCGTCGTCAATCGGTATCGCTGTCCAGTCACCCAATTTGATTTCATATTCAAGTTGTCCCGGGGCCCATGTAGCCATGCCGTGTGCAACCCGCAAGTCTTTGTAGGACCGCTTCCCGTCCAGCATTTCTTCGAGAATCTTGGTGTCGTATCCAAGACAGGTCTCGCCGGAAATTTTCAGCGTGTTGCTTGTGGGCTCGGCACCTCGTACCAGATAGGAGAATTGGGCAGGATAAACCGGGCCGCCATTCAGCACTGCAATATTTTTCGCCGTTGGATGTGAAGGGAAGACCTCGTCGAGCATCACCTTTTCCGGTCTATTTATGATTATGCCGACCGGACCGGTATTGCCGTGTCTGGTGACCACCAGAACCGTTTGCTGGAATCTCGGGTCCGCCATTTGCTGACTGGAAACAAGCAAGAATGCTGTCGGCACGGGCGTCTCGGGATTCTGCACTGCTGTTGCAGTGCACGGGTTGGCGGTCATTCCAACGAGTATCAGGAAAGTGCAAAACAATCGACGAATAGCAATCATGTTAATTGGAAGTGGTTATCGAAATTAGATCAAGAATACTATGACTTGGCTAAATGGATCGTATTCATTATCGCTGCGAACATTCCTGTGAGTTGTTCTCGGACATACTATTTGCGAAAGCCCATCAGCAATTTGATGGCATTTGTTTTATTGTTTACCGCGATCGATTGATCCAGCTTGCCGCCGAAAACCTCTACGAATCCCGGCAATTCTTTGGCGGCATCTGTTTCCAGATTTTCGAATCCCATGGTCCAGTCCGGAAAATCCCTGGCGAAAATTTCAGACTGCCGCAAGATAGTATTGCCTTCATTTCTCGGGTCTTTGCATATCGCATCGTACAAATCGAGCACGACCTTTGATTCACCTTCGAGTAGCTGCAGATAAGTATTGTTGCTGTATAAAAGTAAACCGGTGATTTGTCGAAGCCTGTTCTTGATTCTTGCCGATCCGAGCAGAGTCACCAGATCGGATTCGCTTGGTGGGTCCGACGCTGTGCTGACATAGATGATCTGTATCATGGCGGTTCCGACTGGGATCGAGGTGTTCGATGCAGGAGATCTGTTGTCATGCGGCTATCGTGCTATTAAATCGGCAGAATATCAAGCGCTGCTGCCGGGACCCGCGGGGCTGGGAACCTGCAATGTATCCGGACGACGATCACTCCACGCGGAAACAGCATGGCGCTGCTTAAGCCAAATCCGCTGCGATATTTGTGGAATTGTTGCAGGTGGCTGCCGGAGCCACACTTGCCAATTCAAAAATTTGCTGACGAACCGGGCTGATCGCGCGCCGTTGAGCGAAACGCGTGAATTCAGGGATATGATTCCATCTGAATTTTGCCATGAAGTGTCGATATTGATGCCGAATCGCCGCACGCGATGGAACCGAGCAAGAATCGCGTCGCTCGCCTGGAGGTGACGATGGGAATTTTCACGGACCGAATTAATAATTTTCTGCGCCAACTGCAACTCGGCGCGGAAGTCTATTACGTCGGTCGGCTGTGCGATGCGTGGCATATGGCCATGGAGGGAGGAACCCTGGTGTGCGATGGCGAAGCATGGATCGTGATGCCGGACGGAAGCAAACCTGCGCGCATGACTGCCGGCGATATTGCCTTCTTTGCGCACGATGCGGCGCATACATTGAGCGCGGTGCCGGACATCCCGGAGCAGGCTTGCGACTACCGCCATCCGCACCCTATGGATAAACATGCACCCGGTACCGGACTGTTGTGCGGTCACTTGCGCTTGCCGGCACATATCCGCCGTTTGCTGCTCGCCTCATTCCCCGACTTCATGCTGATTCGACCGGACAAGAGTCCAACGGGGCGGCAGATAGGCGGCCTGATCGAGATGATGACCGAGGAGGCGATACAAAACGAATTGGGTGCAACGGCCGTCCTTGATCGGTTGTCGGATGCACTGTTTCTCTATGTAATCCGTCACGCCCTGCATCACGAACCAATGCAGCGTGCGCGAAGGTCTGCTGCCGGCAGCCAAAAACCATTCCGCCCAAATACTTCTACGACGCACACGGCTCGCGCCTGTTCGATCGCATCTGCAGCACTCCCGAGTATTATCTTACACGCACCGAAACCGGCATCCTCACGCGCCACGGTGCGGCAATGAGCGAGATGATAGGTCGGTTTTGCATGTTGATCGAGTTCGGCAGTGGCAGCGCAAGCAAAACGCCGTTGTTGCTGAAACATCTGTCCGATAACGCGGTATATGTGCCCATCGACATTTGCGACTCGCATCTGCGACAAAGTGCACAGCGCCTGCAACAAATGTTCCCGGCGCTGAAAATGCAGCCACTGTGCGCCGACTATCACCAGTTGCCGGGAGCCGCGATCAAACGCAATGCCGGGCGCAGGCGAGTGGTATTCTTTCCCGGCTCCACCATCGGCAACTGCACGCCGGATGAGGCTTTCCGCTTGTTGAAGACGATTGCGCAGCTGGTTGGTCCGGGCGGGGCGCTGCTGGTCGGCGTGGACGCGAAAAAATCGACTGAAATTCTGAACGCGGCGTACAACGATGCCGCCGGTTACACCGCCGCCTTCAATCTAAACTTGCTGACGCGTATGCAGCGTGAACTTGGCGCGCAACTCGATACAAGCGGGTACACACATCGGGCGTATTACAACGGGGAACACGGTCGCATCGAGATGCATCTGGTCAGCCGCCGCAAACAGACAATTCGACTGGGCAAAGAGTCGTTCACCTTCGACGCGGGCGAAACCATCCACACCGAAAACTCCTACAAGTACAGCGCGCAGGAATTCGAACAATTGGCGCACACGGCAGGCTGGCATCTGAAATCGACCTGGCACGACGAGGATGAACTATTCAACGTGCACTATCTCAGCCGGTCGGTCGTCGACCCGCTGAAACTGGCAGGCTAAACAATGGGCCGCCCGCCCTGTTTCGGGTAGCATTACGCCGACCCAACCTGCCGCCCCACCATGACCAAACTCCGCCTTGCTGGCCTGACCACGCTGACCATGATCGCCTTTGCCGGCAATTCGCTGTTCTGCCGGATGGCGCTCAAGGAAACCAGCATCGACGCGGTGAGCTTTACCAGCGTGCGCCTGCTGTCCGGCGCGCTGATGCTGTGGTTGCTGATGCGCTGGCAGCGCCAGGCCCCCTTCGCTCATGGCAGTTGGCGCAGTGCGTCGGCTCTGTTTATCTACGCGGTCGCGCTGTCTTTCGCCTACCGCAGCATCGCAACCGGAGCAGGGGCCCTGATGCTGTTCGGCGCGGTTCAGGCCACCATGCTCATCGCCGGCTTCATTTCCGGGGAGCGTATGAGCGCAGTGCAAAGCACGGGTTTCATCGCCGCAATCATCGGCTTGGTGATCCTGGTGTCACCCGGTGTGGAAGCTCCGTCGGTCATGGATTCGACATTGATGCTGGCAAGCGGGGTTGCCTGGGGCGTGTACTCCCTATTCGGGCGCGGCCAACCGAATCCGGCAGGTGCCACCGCGGGCAACTTTCTGCGCGCTGCACCAATGGCGATTGCTCTTTCATTACTTGCATTTCCATGGTTGCATCCGGACCAGCGTGGCGTACTGTATGCGGTGCTCTCGGGAGCATTAACCTCTGCGCTTGGTTATGTGCTGTGGTATCGCGTGTTGCAACACATGCGTGCGATGACCGCTTCGACTATACAACTCTCAGCACCGGTAATCGCCAGCGTCGGCGGCATCTTGTTACTGGGTGAATCGTTCACGCGTGACATGTTGATCGCCACGGTGCTGATACTCGGCGGTATCTGGCTGGTGCTCCGTTACGGCAGGCGTTGATTCAAGTACGCGCGACAGCACGCGCAATCTTCTCCAGCGCCTGCTGAATCACGCTGCGCGGTGCGCCGATGTTCATGCGCATGAAGCCGCCGCCCGGCGCGCCAAACGTGATGCCCGGACTCAATCCGACGCCGGCCTGCCGCACGAAAAAATCTGCGAGCTGATTGTCGTTCAGACCCATGCCCCGGCAGTCCAGCCACAGCAGATAGGTCCCTTCCGGTTCGATCGTGGTGATTTGCGGTAGACGCAGCCGAAAAAATTCACGCACCATATCGCGCGTAGTTGCCAGATACACCATCAGTTCATCCAGCCAGCCCGCACCTTCCCGATATGCCGCTTCGAACGCGACAATACTGAATGGATTGCAGGCACTGACATGCAGTGTGTCGAATGCCCGGTTGATGGCCGCGCGATCCCGGTGTTCCGGTACGATGAGCGCGGATAGCCCCAGGCCGGGAATATTGAAGGTCTTGCTGGGCGCGACCGCGGTGACGATATTTACCCTGTCGTTCAGGCTTGCGAGCGGAACATGCCGGAAGCCGGGATAGATCAGGTCGGCATGAATCTCGTCCGACACAACGGTGATTCCGTGCTTCTCGCAGACTCTGAGCAGTGCCAGCAATTCTTCCGCTTGCCACACGCGTCCGACCGGGTTGTGCGGTGAACACAGAATCAGCATGCGCCCGCCTTGACCGGCACAGCGTTCGAGGTCATCCAGATCGAAGCGGTATTTACCGCCGCCCAAGCCGAGAGGATTCATCAGCAGCCTGCGACCGCAGGTCTCTACTGCCGAGAGGAACGGCGCATATACCGGGGGCTGCACGATTACGCCGTCGCCGGGCTGGCTCAGCGCAATGATGCAGGCATGCAGCGACGGAACTACGCCGGGGCAGAACAGAATTGATGATCGCGCGACGTCCCATGAATGGCGTGTGGATAGCCAGTGCAACTGCGCTTCATAAAGCGATTCCGGATGGACGGTGTAGCCGTACACGGGATGTTCTGCCCGCCGCGTCAGTGCCTGCTGCACTACGTTTGGTGCGGCGAAATCCATGTCCGCCACCCACAACGGTATTACATCGGCGGAACCGAAAACGCGCATACGCGCTTCATACTTGAGGCTGGACGTACCGCTACGCGAGATAATTCTATCGAACCCATTTTCCATGAAACGCTCCGCATGTCGATGCGATACAAGACTTGTCGCGCATCATACACGTGGTCGAATTGGCTTTGACGGCGAGCCATGTCGTTTGTATATGTGATCGCCCCGGCGTGGACGACGGTGACAAGCCGATGCAACTTTGCTCCTGATATCGCGGTGGCATTTTCCATTCGCAACTCGAGCTTTGCTCCGCAATGCGGAGCGATCGAAACCTATCCGCTCGTGACAGAACTGGAACGACCCTACCTACCGTTTGCCAGCTGTCGCCCTTCTTCCACCGTCCGTCTATTTTGTCTTTTCAATGCGGGGATCAAGGAGGAATATCGCAACCGGCGATTCAAGCAATGCGCCCATGCTCTTCTCTCTCCTCCCCTTTGAGCATGCGTTCCGACGCCATGTTGGAACTACCTTACCCCCGAGGCGTAAGTCCTTGGGGGTTTTTTTGACTGTCCGTCAACAGTCACGGGGTTCGCGATTTCTCCGCAACGTTCCCGAGTGTTTCACACACCATCCATCGCGTTCGAATTCGATTCGTGCACAGGCTCTTTACGAGCGCCAGGGTTGGCGACAAATTGTCTGCTCATTGTGGAGCCAGCCCGGAATGGCATTGCGCAACCAGATCGCTTATGCGGGGCATGGCGTATCCGCAGCGTGCAATTTCCAGAACGCGATTGCCGCGCGAACGTAGTATCGACCCCTAAAGTGTTATTGAGGATATCGCGGCACAGGGAGTAGAATCGCCCGCTTGCCAGAGTTGGTCAATTAGCGGGCCGGGGGAAAAACAAATCAGGATGGAGATTGCCGCCATATTACCGTTGGATGTAGCGGGTACGGTCGTTGTGCTGTGGCTGCTTCTCGGGCTGTCTGGTGTGCTCTCCCGCAACAACAAGCAGCTGATCATCAAGATCCTGTTTCCGGCAGGTGCGGTTGGGTCTTTGGTACTGGCCGCAACCGGTCTATGGGCGCTGGATGAACAGACCAACATTGCCATCCTGGCGTTGGGCCTGCCTGATTTACCGATGCATCTGCGGCTTGATCCATTGTCTGCATTCTTCCTGATACTCCTCGGCGGGGCATCTTTCGGCGTTTCGCTGTTCAGCAGTGGCTATTTCAGAGCTACACAATCAAACACGCTCGGTTTGCTGTGCCTGGAATATCACGTGTTTCTCGCCGCGATGCTGCTGGTGTTTCTTGCCGATGATGCGTACATGTTCATGGTGGCCTGGGAGACCATGGCATTGTCTTCCTATTTCCTGGTGACGACCGACCACACCATTCCCGAAATTCGCAAGGCGGGTTATTTGTATCTGCTGATCGCGCATGTCGGCGCAATCGCGATCCTGCTAGCATTCGGTGTGATGCAGGGCGGTCATGGCATTGGTGCATACACGTTTGATGCGATGCGTGATGCGCATCTTTCATCGTTCTGGTCCACTACGGTATTTCTGCTGGCGCTGTTCGGCTTCGGCGCGAAGGCCGGATTGTTGCCGATGCATGTGTGGCTGCCCGAAGCCCATCCGGCTGCACCTTCGCCGGTATCGGCACTGATGAGCGGCGTGATGCTGAAGACCGCGATTTACGGCATCCTGCGCGTTACCTTCGACTTGCTCGGTGCGCAGCAATGGTGGTGGGGCGTGCTGGCGCTGACGTTGGGCCTGTTGACGGCGCTGTTTGGCGTGATGTTTGCCGCGGTGCAGGGTGATATGAAGCGACTGCTGGCCTACTCGTCGATTGAAAATATCGGCTTGTTGCTGGTCGGCATAGGTCTGACCATCGTTTTTCGCGCCTATGACAAAGACGCCCTGGCGGCCTTGTCGCTGACCGCAACGCTGTATCACAGTCTCAATCATGCTTTCTTCAAGAGTCTGCTGTTTATCGGTACCGGTTCCATTCTTCACTCGACCGGGGAACGCAATATGGGCCGTCTCGGCGGCTTGATACGACGCATGCCGTGGGCGGCGGTGCTGATGCTGGTCGGTGTGCTGGCGATATCGGGATTGCCGCCGCTCAACGGCTTCGTGTCCGAATGGCTGTTGTTGCAGGCATTCCTGTTGTCACCGGGACTGCCCAACAGTTACATCAACATGCTGATACCGGTTGCGGCGGCGGTAATTGCATTGGCCGCCGCGCTGGCCGCCTATGTGATGGTAAAGTTTTACGGGGTGATCTTTCTCGGTCAGCCGCGGGAACCGGCGCTGGAACACGCCCATGATGCCGGGCACTGGGAGCGGTTCGGCATGGGTTGGCTGGCACTCGGTTGTGTGGTGCTGGGCTTGGCGCCGGTATTCGTGGTGCAACAACTTGATCATGTATCGCAGATGCTGCTCGGCGCGCAACTCGGCAACGCCGCGTCCAACTGGGTATTTCTTGCGCCGGTGGATATCGAACGCGCCAGCTATAGTCCGCTCTATTTCCTGCTCGCGGTGTTTGCCGTGATGCTGCTCACCAGCATACTGGTGCGTCGCTTGTATCACGGCAGGATACGCCGCAGTGACGCGTGGGATTGCGGATTCCCGGCGCAGACCGCGCGTATGCAGGATACTGCTGAAGGATTCGGCCAGCCGATACGGCGGATCTTCGAGCCGTTCTTTCTGATCGAACGGGAAGTTCCCGGTCCGTTTGATACGCATCCGCGCTATCACGGACGCAGCGACGACAGGTTGTGGTACTTGCTGTATCAGCCTGTCGGGAAACTCACCGAACGGCTTGCTTTGTTGACTTCGAGATTGCAGCACGGCCGCATTCATTTGTATCTGACCTATACTTTTGTCACGCTGATCGTGCTGCTGGTGTTTGTGTGATGGAAGACTACGAACTGCTGTTTGCCATCCTGTTTCAATTCGCGCAGCTGCTGCTGGTCGTGGTATTTGCGCCGCTGCTGACCGGCTGGGTGAACCAGTGTCAGGCGTGGCTGCAGAACCGTTCAGGCGCGGGAATGCTGCAACCCTACCGTGTATTGCGCAAGCTGTTCCACAAAGACGCGGTGATCGCCCACAACGCGTCGCCGCTATTCCGCGTCACGCCCTACATCGTTTTCGGCTGCATGTGGCTGGCCGCGGCCATCATACCGATCATTGCGGTGGATTTGCCGTTCTCGCAGGCTGCCGACGTGATCGCACTGGTGGGGGTGTTTGCGCTGGCCCGGGTGTTCATTGCTCTGGCGGCGATGGATATCGGCACCGCGTTCGGCTCATTGGGCGCAAGGCGCGAGATGCTGGTGTCATTCCTCGCCGAACCGGCGCTGCTGATGGTGATGTTCACGGCATCGATGATCAGCCATTCGACGCAGTTGCCGCGCATCGTTGAAACATTGGCACACCATCAGTTCTTGCTGTATCCCAGCCTGGCGTTTTCCGCGCTGGCCTTCGTGATTGTGCTGCTTGCAGAAAATGCGCGCATACCGGTAGACAATCCCAGCACCCACCTTGAGCTGACAATGATCCATGAAGCCATGATCCTCGAGTATTCGGCGCGACATTTGGCATTGATCGAGTGGGCCAGCAGTCTCAAATTGTTTGCCTACATTTCGATCGGCATTGCGCTATTCCTGCCGCACGGAATTGCCGAAGTGGGCAATTGGGCCGGATTGCCGCTGGCGATTGCACTGCTGGTATTGAAGCTCGCCGCAGCCGGTGCCGGACTGGCGTTGCTGGAAACGGTGATGGCCAAAATGCGCATTTTTCGCGCTCCTGAATTTCTCGGCACCGCGTTTCTGCTCGCGGTATTGGGTCTGTTGATACATTTTCTGCTGGGCGTCTAATGCATACGCCACTCCCTTTGCAATTTATCAATCTGCTGGCGGCACTGCTGCTGCTGATAGCGTTTGCAATGCTGACCCAGCGCCGCATCTTGTCACTGATCAATCTGTTTGCCTGGCAGGGGTTGGTGTTGTCGCTCAGCACGTTCATTGTTGCCTATTCAACCAACCAGCATCATCTCTATTATTCGGCCGGACTGACGCTGCTGCTCAAGGTGCTGCTGTTGCCATGGCTGCTGCACCGGCTGATGCGCAAGCTGAACGTCAAATGGGATGTTGAAACGCTGATCAATATTCCCACCACTATGTTGATCGGCATCGCGCTGGTAATCTTTTCGTTCAATCTTGCCGCACCGATCTCGCAATTGTCTGAAGGCATCACCCGCGGACTGATCGGCATCGCATTGGCCAGCGTGCTGTTGTCGCTGCTGATGATGCTTACACGCAGCAAGGCGGTCACGCAGGTGGTTGCCTTCCTGTCGATGGAGAACGGCCTGTTTTTTGCCGCAACCAGCGCGACTCAGGGCATGCCGCTGGTGGTGGAACTGGGCATCGCATTGGACGTGCTGGTGGCAACCTTCATCTTCGGTATCTTCTTCTTCCAGATTCGTGAAACGTTTGACAGTCTGGACATCAGTCACATGGAGAAGCTCAAGGATGATTGATAACCAACTGCTTGCGCTGCTGTTGACGCCGCTGCTCGGTGGTTTGCTGCTGGCCGTGTTTGGTTCGCGGAGTTGGGCGGCGGAACTCAACTCCCTTATGAGCTTCTGCACCTTCATCGCTTCGGTCATGTTGACCGTGCGCGTGATAGATTCCGGACCGCAGGTTGCCTTTGAGGAACAGTTTTTTATCGACCAGTTCAACGTATTTCTGGTGGCGCTGACCGCCTTCGTGGCGTTTACCACCTCGCTGTTTTCTCGCCCTTACATGCGCATTGAACAGCATCACGGGAAGTTGTCGGTCGGCATGCTGCACCTCTACTACAGCATGTACCAGTTGTTTACCGCTGCGATGCTGGTCGCGCTCACCACCAACAACAGGGGTATCGTCTGGGTGGCCATGGAAGCGGCGACGCTGACAACGGTGTTGCTGGTCAGTTTGTATCGCACGCCGGCCAGCCTCGAAGCCGCGTGGAAATATTTCATTCTGTGCGGCGTGGGAATTGCGCTGGCACTGTTCGGCACCATCCTGTTGTATTTCGCAGCGGAACGGGTACTCGGCGAAGGTGGTACGGCACTGCTGTGGACGCATCTGAATCAGGTCAAGGATCAACTGGAGCCGACGGTGCTCAAGCTGGCGTTCATTTTCCTGCTGGTCGGGTATGGCACCAAGGTCGGCCTGGTGCCGCTGCACAGTTGGCTGCCGGATGCGCATGCGGAAGGTCCGACGCCGGTTTCTGCGGTGCTCTCCGGCTTGCTGCTGAATGTCGCGCTTTGCGCGGTGGTGCGCAGCAAGGTACTGGTGGACGGGTCGCTCGGCACGCACTTCGCGGGCAATCTGATGATGGGTTTCGGATTGCTGTCGGTGCTGGTGGCGTCGTTCTCGCTGTTCAGGCAAAAGGACATCAAGCGCATGTTTGCATATTCGTCCATCGAGCACATGGGGTTGATTACCTTCGCCTTCGGCATGGGGGGTGCGGTGGCGACATTTGCCGGGATGTTGCACATGACGGTGCACTCGCTGACCAAGTCGGCGATATTCTTCGCGGTCGGCCACGCGGTGCAAAAGGCGGGTACGCAACAAATGGAAAACATCCGCGGCTTGCTGCAAGTGAGCCCGACGGTGGGCTGGGGTCTGGCACTGGGCACCTTTGCCATATTGGGCATGCCGCCGTTTGGCGTGTTCTCCAGCGAGTTCCTGATAATTACCACGGCGATGCACGAGTATCCCTGGTCGACGCCGATCCTGCTGATTTCGCTGGGCGTCGCGTTTGCGGCTATCTTCGGCAAGATACAACCGATCGTATTCGGTGAAACTACCGCAAGGCCGTTGCCGCATCCGCCGGCACTTGTACCGGTATTCGTTCACCTGCTGTTGGTGTTGATGCTGGGCTTGTACATACCGGCGTATCTGGCCGGCTGGTATCGCCAGGCGGCAGCCTTATTGGGATAATAAATTCTGATCATGCCTATCCAACATCCACACTTGAAGCTACGCCGCTTGACCGATACGCTGCCGGCATGGGTGGGCGATATCGGCACGGACGATCTGCATGCGATTTGCCAGCAAGTGAAAGATGGCGGCGGCCGACTCGTGGCGTTGTGGGGCAGCGACGCGCGGCTGCACGGCAAGGGCTACGGCTTGCACGTTACGCTGGTCAACGAATCAGGGCTGGTATGCCTGAATGTTGCGCTGTCCGCCGAACAACCGGAGTATCCGGACATCAGTCGAATATTTCCTGCTGCCAACCGGATGCAGCGGGCCGCGTATGACATGCTTGGCATCTTCGCGCAGCAGGGACAGGATCACCGCAAATGGGTACGGCATGCGGCTTGGCATAGCGGCAACTTTCCGTTGCGCAAGGATTTCGATGACGCGCTCGCTCGGAGCAACGGATTGGATGAGTACGCGTTTGTTCGCGTGGAAGGTCAGGGCGTACACGAAATTCCGGTCGGACCGGTGCACGCAGGCATCATCGAACCGGGCCATTTCCGCTTTTCAATTATCGGCGAGCGGGTGTTGCGACTGGAACAGCGCTTGGGTTACGTGCACAAGGGAATCGAGAAGCGCTTCGAAAGCCTGACCTTGCGACAAGGCGCAAAGCTTGCCGGGCGAGTGAGCGGTGACAGCACGGTGGCTTATGCCTGGGCCTATGCAATGGCAGCTGAAAGCATCGCGGGCGTGCAACCGTCGACGGGTGCATTGTGGATGCGCGCCCTGCTCCTGGAACGCGAGCGCGTCGCGAATCATCTGGGAGACCTCGGCTATCTGGGGAACGATGTCGCGTTGACTTTCGGTTTTTCGCAATTCTGGATACTCAAGGAACAGCTGCTGCGCAACAATGCAGTATTGTTTGGTCATCGCTACCTGATGGACCAGATAGTGCCCGGTGGTGTCTCGGCCGCTGTCAGTCCGGATATGAAGCGCGTTATTGGCCAGGAATGCGTGATGCTGGAACGCGAGGTCAGCGTGCTGCGCGGAATATATGATGAACACGCAGGGGTGCAGGATCGTTTCATCGGCACCGGTCGTGTGGAGCCGAAGCTGGCCGCGCAGCTTGGACTGTGCGGGTTAGCGGGGCGAGCCAGCGCGCAATCGTGGGATGCGCGGGTGCAATTTCCCTGCGCGCCCTATGATCAACTGGATGTGCAAATGGCCAGCCATCGCAACGGTGACGTCGCCGCGCGCGTAATCGTGCGCTTCGAAGAACTGTTCGAGTCGCTGCGTCTGCAGAAACTGATTCTGAAAAATCTGGCTGGTGAAAAACCCGGACTTGAGTCCCTGAGTGATTTGCCCGCAAACGGTTTTGGTATCGGCATGGTCGAGGGGTGGCGGGGCGAGGTGCTGGTGGCGATACATACGGATGACAGGGGCGCTTTGACGCGGGTGCATGCGCATGATCCGTCCTGGCAGAACTGGCCGGTACTTGAACACGCCATTATTGAAGACATCGTCCCGGATTTTCCGTTGATCAATAAATCTTTTAATCTCAGCTATTCCGGCCAGGATTTGTAGGGCCTTAGATATGTACCAGATACTCAAGCAGATACTAAAGACAGGAATCAAGAGCGAAGCGCCACCGCAGGTGGATGAGAGCATGCGTCTGGTTGAACAGCGCCTGCAGCGGGAAATTGCCGAAGTGTTCGGCGGCGCGTTAAGCATACGCCAGGTGGACGCGGGTTCATGCAACGGCTGCGAGCTGGAAATTCATGCGGTCAACAACGCCTATTACAACATCGAAGGGCTGGGCATCAAATTTGTTGCCAGTCCGCGTCATGCCGATTTGCTGCTGGTCACCGGTCCGGTGTCGCGTCATATGGAAGTTGCGTTGAAGCGCACCTACGACGCCACGCCCGAGCCCAAGCTGGTCGTGGCGATCGGAGATTGCGCCCGTGATGGCGGCATCTTCGGGGAAAGTTATGCGTCCTGCGGGCGGGTTGCCAACGTGATACCCGTGGATGTGGTGGTGGGCGGGTGTCCGCCAACACCGACTGCCATTTTGCAAGGAATACTTACCGCCGTAAGCGTGGGCAAGTAACACTTTCCCGGGTTAGTTGGATTTATCCTTGTCCAACTTGTGGGTGCAGTCCAGCGCCGCCAGCTTGTAGCATTCCGCCAGCGTGGGATAGTTGAAGACGTTGCTGATCAGGTCGCGGACGGTACCGTTCAGGTTCATCACCAGTTGGCCAATATGAACCAGTTCGCTCGCCTGTTCGCCAACGATGTGCACACCCAGCAGTTTTTCGTTTCGCGTGTCGACGATCAGCTTCAACAGACCATGCGCGTCACCGATGATCTGGCCGCGTGCACTGTCCTTGAAGTGGGCTCTACCGATGACGTAGGGAATGTTTTCTTTCTGGACTTCCTTTTCCGTCTTCCCCACGTATGATATTTCCGGGATCGTGTAGACCGCCATCGGCAGATTTTCCGCAGTGACATGCGCGGTTCCGCCGAATGCGTGCAGCACCGCCGAACGACCCTGTTCCATGCCGGTCGAGGCAAGCGCCGGCCGGCCTATCAGGTCGCCCACTGCGTAGATGTGTGGCACACTGGTCTGGAAGTGTGTGCCGACGTCTATCCATCCGTCTTGTGCAGATATTCCGGCGTTGGTCAGGTTTAGTCCGCCGCTATTCGGTTCTCTGCCCTGCGCATAAAGCACGACGTCGGTGCGAATCTCCTTGCCGCTTTCCAGCACAGTCAGCGTTCCGTGCTCGTCACGGCGTATCTCGGCAACCCGTTCCTGCATGTGGAAGCTAACCCCCATACCAATGAAGCTGTCGGTTAATACCCCGACCACGTCTTCACTGAGATAGGTAAGCAGTTGCGCGTGGCTGTCGACGACGCAGACTTCCACGCCCAGCGCGGCATAGATCGATACAAATTCGCAGGCAATCACGCCGCCGCCTACGACCAGCATGCTGTCAGGCAAGTGGCGCAGGTTCAGGATAGAGGTGGAATCCAGCACGGTTTTCTTGTCGAACGGAATATCGGCAGGTCGACGCGGTCTGGAGCCGGTGGCCAGCACGATGATGTCGGCGGAAATTCTGCGGCTCTTGCCCGCAGCATCCGCCACTTGTAACGTGTGCGGATCAACGAATGACGCTTCACCTGGAATCAGCGCAACCCCGTGGCGCAGCAGCCGCTGCAGGATCACCGATTCCTGCTGGGCGATTACGCCCTCCTTGCGCCGCACCGCGTCTGCGAGCAACCCATGTCGACTGCGTCCGTCATGCGTCAATGCCTGGCGCATACCGCCGGAACGAGACAGCAGGTAAGCGACCTCGCGCATCGCCTTGCTCGGGATGGTGCCGGTTTGCAGGCCGGCACCGCCGATTTTTGGTTTGCGCTCGATGATAGCGGCGCGTTTTCCGATGCGTGCCGCCTGCCAGGCCGCATGTTGACCGGCGGGGCCGGAACCGATAATCAATACATCGTAGTCCACGGCATGGGTCCCGGTTAAATTCTATTTGATGCGCATGCCGGGTTGGGCACCTTCATCCGGCGACAGCACAAACAAACCGGGCTCGCTGCCGGATGCCGCCAGCACCATGCCTTCGGACAAGCCGAACTTCATTTTGCGCGGTGCCAGATTGGCGACCATCACGGTCATGCGGCCCTTGAGTTTTTCAGGATCGTAGGCGGATTTGATGCCGGCGAACACGGTGCGCGGCTGGGCTTCGCCGATGTCCAACGTCAGCTTCAGAAGCTTGTCGGCGCCTTCGACATGCTCGGCGTTGGCGATTCGTGCGACGCGTAAATCGATCTTGTTGAAGTCTTCGATGGAGATGGTTTCGGCGATAGATGCAGGGGTAACAGATTGTTCTTCTCGTTCGCCTCCTCGCCCGCTTGCGGGAGAGGATTGAGGTGAGGGAGCGTGTTGTTGAGCTTCCGCGTGTCTGGCTTGGGAGTGTGAGTCGGTCATTGGTTTAAGGCTTTCCTTGTTTGCGGCTACCATCGATTCGATCAGCAGGGGATCAAGACGGGTGGCGAGATGTTGATAGGGGTTGATGGCGTGCCCTGCCGGCAGCGCGTGCCACGCGCCGTTCCAGCTTAGCGGTGGAATGCACAGGAAGCCTTCTACCTGTTGCGCCAATTGCGGAAGCACGGGCTTGAGATACAGCGTCAAGTCGCGGAACAGAGTCAACGCGGTCGAACAC
>JBARHR010000151.1:0-4118 GCA_049799335.1 Gallionella sp.
GCATTGGACTATCTGCAGAACCTCCATGACATGTTCGGCGACTGGGAACTGGCGCTGGCCGCATACAACTGCGGAGAAGGCGCGGTGGCGCGTGCCCAGGCATACAATCGCAGACACGGGCGCCCGACCAACTTTTCAAGTCTGAAGTTATTGAAAGAAACACGCAATTACGTCCCAAAATTGATCGCGATCAAGAACATCATTTCCGATCCGGCGAAATTTTCGCTATCGTTACCCGAGATTCCAAACAAGCCTTACTTCGTTGCGCTGGCCACACCCGATCACATGGATGTAAAACTGGCTGCGGAACTTGCGGACATCTCCGAAGAAGAATTCATTGCGCTCAACCCGGCTCATACACGGCCGGTAATCCTGCAGGACAGCACCGATCTGATCTTGCTGCCGATAGAAAAAATGAACACATTCATGTCCAACCTGGAAAGCTATGACAAACCGCTGGTCAGCTGGCAGCCATACCAGCCGAAGAAAGGCGAAAGACTGGACAAACTCGCGCCGCGCTTCGGGCTCTCGGTGGAAAATCTAAAACGGGTAAACGGCCTGTCCAATCGCGGAAACATCAGCAACGGCCAGACACTGCTGGTCCCGCTTACCGGCGAGGAAGACGACACCGCATTTGCGGCATTCAACATGAACCTTGTCGATGACCACGGACGCGCAACCCGGCACCGGATACGTCGCGGGGAAACGCTGTCACACATTGCGCACAAGTATCACGTGAGCGTCGCGAGGCTGAAACAGTGGAACGGACCGCTGAAAATTATTCATGTCGGCCAGACTATCTCAGTGTCTCCGCCGGGAGCACGCCAGTATTCAGGCGATCTCAGCAACGGTACCAAGGTATTCTGATTCAGCGGCAATAAATCACCGTCCGGGGACGGTCATGCTAACGGGCGCGTGTCAGCTTTCGCGCCATCGCCTTGATCAAGCGATATCCGGTCCGCAGGCGCCACACGGCTTTCAACAAACCGATCACACCACGCCGTCTGGCGACAATTACCGTTGCCATTCCCGCCGCCATCCACGGATGTCCGCGCAAATAGCGAAATAACGCGACGCCTTTATCTGCAAAAGCCAGTGGACCGCGAAAATCCTTTTCAATTCTGGCAAGTTCACCGCGCTGCATATCAATACTTGCAATCAACGCACCGCGACGTTGCATCAACGCCAACCATTGCTCATTCATGGCCGGCATCCAGTTGCACTTTGTCCTTCGCCAATTCCGCAAGACTACAGGAAAACAGTGGTGAGCGCCGCGCGGCCAGTCCGCGCAACGCCAACGTCGACAATGAACCCGCCAAGATGAAAAATACCGACAGGCCGGCCAGCACCGCGAGGCGGTGGTCATCCCAGAATAACGCCACGACAAAAATCGTCAGTAGCAGCGCCGCCATGGCAAAGCAGATGATCGCAACAAAAAAATAAAGGAGCATTTGCGACAAGCGCAAACGTTCCTCCTGCAGTTCATTTCCCAGCAACTCGAGACGAGTTGCCACAATGGAAACCAGCGTCGATGCCAGCCTCCTGATCGACCCGATCAGTCCCGGGTTTTCCTCCGCCATACCTTAACGGCCACGGCCAATCAGCATCCCAACGATCACGCCAACCGCAGCGCTTATTCCCACTGCCTTCCATGGATGTTCATGCACATATTCATCAGTAGCCTTCGCCGCCTCCTTGGTTCTGGCAACCAGCTGGTCTTCGGCGGCTACAAGACGTGCTTTCGCGGCCGTCAAATTTTCCTTGATACGTTCGCGAGCGTCGGCAATCTTTTCACCGGCGACCCCGGCGGTGGCACGCAGCAGCTCTTCCGCGTCCGAGACCACCAAACGTACATCCTGAATCAATTTTTCCTTGCTGACATCAGACTCTGCTCTTGCCATATTTGTGCTCATGATTCACTCCTTTGTTAAAATAATTTTTCGTGATCGATGCTGCTCAAAGCTCCGGTTAACAACATGACACCGAAGTACTGGTTTTCATTCTATACCCATAGACACCCAGCGTCACCCTGATGAGTGCCCGTCATACAGATAGCAATGCACGTCATGTGTAGCCGATAGCGAGACTGCGTGCGGATAGGCACTCCTGCATTGTGCAGATGCATGCGCGCAACGCGGCGCGAAATGACAGCCCGGTGGCGGATTGGCAGGCGAAGGCATGTCGCCTTCCAGTCGTATGCGCTCCCGCCCGGAACCATCAATGCGCGGCACCGCGGACAGCAACGCCTGAGTGTAAGGATGCCTGGGCGCGCGCAACACTTCTTCTGCCGTGCCGCGCTCGACGATGCGCCCCAGATACATCACGCACACCTCATGCGCGAGATATTCCACCACGGCAAGATTGTGTGTGATGAACAGATAGCTGAGATTCAATTCCTGTTGCAGCGTCTTCAACAGATTCAGTATTTGCGCCTGCACCGATACATCCAGTGCACTGGTCGGTTCGTCGCAGATCAGCAACTTCGGCGACACCGCCAGCGCCCGCGCGATGGCAATGCGCTGCCGTTGCCCGCCGGAAAATTCATGTGGATAGCGCCATTTGCTGTTGTTCGCAAGTCCAACCTGATCCAGCAAAGTGTCGATGTGTGTCTGGCGTGCCACGCTATCGTCGAGAACATTCAGCGCGCTCATCCCTTCTTCAAGAATCTCCGCGACGCGCATCTTCGGATTCAACGACGCATACGGGTCCTGAAAAACCATTTGCATCGTTGCGCGCTGCGCCTGCATCGCCTTTGCGTTCAGCCCCAGCAATTCGCGACCGTCAAACTTCACACTCCCCGACGTGGGCCGGATCAATTGCAGTAACGCCTTGCCGAGCGTGGTCTTGCCGCAGCCCGATTCACCCACCAGCGCAAGCGTGCGTCCCCGTGGAATCTGCAGCGACACACCATCCACTGCTTTCACGTACCCGACAGTATGCTGCAATATCCCCTTGCGTATTGGGAAGTGGATACGCAAATCCGTCACCTGCAATTGAACAGAATTCGGATCAATTTCGCGGGTAACCTCACCAGCATCCTGATCCGCAATCGCATCTCCCGCATCCCGCACTGAGTCGATTGCTGCTTTGCCCGCGTAGAGATGACACCGCACGCCCTGCCCGTCCGCCATCACTGTCCATTCCGGCGTCTGTTCAAGGCATCGCTCCCACGAGCGATCACAGCGCGGCGCAAAACGACACCCCTGCGTAATGCTTCCCGGCTGTGGCACGTTGCCCGGAATGGCGGCCAGCATGCGCGTACGTCGCGACGCATCCGGCAGCGCAGCAAACAGTTTTTGCGTATACGGATGCAACGGTGCGGCAAACAATTGGGCGCGGCTCGCTTGTTCAACGATCTGGCCCGCATACATCACGCCGACACGGTGCGCCATTTCCGCCACCACGCCGAGATCATGGGTGATCAGCAACAATGACATGCCGCTGGCGGTCTGGGTGTCGCGCAGCAATTGCAACACCTGCGCCTGTATCGTCACATCCAGCGCCGTGGTCGGCTCGTCCGCCACCAGCAGCCGCGGCTCACCGGCCAGCGCCATCGCAATCATCACGCGCTGCTTCATCCCCCCGGAAAGCTGGAATGGATATTCCTCAACGCGGCGCGGCGCATCCGGTATACCCACCTGGTCGAGCAATTCAATGCAACGCTGATGCGCTACCGCGCCTTTCATATTGTGATGCAGGCGCAGCACCTCGGCGATCTGTTGCCCCACAGTCATCACCGGATTCAGACTCAATCCCGGTTCCTGAAAAATCATTGCGATCTTTCCGCCGCGTACGTCGCGCATATTGCGTTCCGGCAGCGCCAACAGATCAAGGCCGTTCAGCCTGGCGCTTCCGCCACGAAGCACCACACCATCCGGCAACAGGCGCAGCAAAGAAAGCGCAGTCATCGATTTGCCGCAACCGGACTCGCCGAGCAACGCAAACGTTTCGCCCGCAGCGATATCAAAAGAAATCCCGTCGACGATCGGAACACCGGAATGCAGAGACGCGGTCAGCGACGTGACCGAAAGCAGATGGTTCATAAGTTCACCTGTCCAACGGGCTCACAACTGCCCGCCCCCCCTTGTTCAAAACATGCGTGTAAATCATCGTCGTGG
>JBARHR010000152.1:0-3425 GCA_049799335.1 Gallionella sp.
CTATACGCTTGCAAACACGATGCTGGGTACCATGACAATATTGTCCGATGGTGGCATAACGTCGGGAGTAATGGCTCAAGGGGGAAAGATTTGGGAAGATCGAACCAGGTTGGGGCGAGTGCTTGCAACAGGTTTGGAACTGAGAAGGAAGTTTGCGATTGTCAGCCTGCTGGTTTCTGTCCCGGTCCTGATCTTTCTGCTACGGCGAAATGAAGCAAGCTGGCTTGCCACCGGGTTGATCGTTTTGGCACTGATACCGGCATTTTATGCCGCGCTTACCGATTCACTGCTTGAAGTTATTCCCAAGCTGCATCAGTCCATATTGCCCTTGCAGCGGAACCAGGCGTTTGTCGCATCAATGCGACTGGCATTGTCTGCCCTGACCCTGTTCGTTTTCCCCTGGGCTTTTGTCGCGATCCTGGCAAGCGGGGTTTCACGCATATATGGGAATTTCCGCCTCAGAAGAATTGCAGCTGGATTTGTTGACATGACATCCGAGCCAGACTTGGAAGTGCGGAAAAGTATAGTGGCTATGGTGAGGAGAATACTGCCGGGAGCCATCTATTTCTGTCTCTCGGGGCAAATAGCGGTATGGTTGATTTCGCTTTTTGGTAACGTGGCATCAGTAGCACAATTGGGTGCTTTGGGTCGAATATCAACGGCTCTTGCCGTGTTCAACGTCCTGATCGGAACATTGATTGTGCCGAGGTTTGCGCGGCTCAAGAGTAACAGGGAAATATTGCTCAAGTATTTCTTTCAGATTACGGTTTCAATCGCTATGTTTTCTCTTTCAATCGTTGGCTTTGTATATTTATTTCCGCATCAAATATTGTGGTTGCTGGGCAAGGATTACTCAAATTTGGAATTTGAGTTGCTACTAAGTATTGCCAGCGCATGTTTGAGTCTGGTGGCAGGTGTCTTTTTTGCGCTGTATACATCGCGGGGATGGGTGATCAATCCCGTAATCCTGATTTCGTTCAATGTTTGCGCAATGATAATTCTTGTATCAATTAACGACGTTAGTACGTTACAGGGCGTGTTATTGTTCAGTCTGGAATTGGTGTTTGCTGATCTGACCATTAGCGCACTGTATTGTCTGGGGAAAATCATGAGGGTAAATAGTCGACTCGCACTGTGATCGGCATCACGGAAGTGCTTGGAAGCATCGCTTGTTGAATATTGTCCGTCAAACAAAATGCTTCGAAAATGAAAAGTGAACAACGTCGGAAATTATGAGAGCGACAGTTCCGTGACGGAATTTCAAGTATGGGCATATTTCCAAGGACGTCCTATGCATAATCGAGAATAGAAATATTAAGATGAAATCAGTAATCTGTACGTTTATGGAGGGCAGTTACCACCACGGCGTCGCAGCCCTAACCAATTCATTGTATAAGAGCGGGTTTCGCGGTGACGTTTATGTAGGATATCGAGGTTCGCTGCCTTGGTGGGTTGGAGAGTCAAGCGCACACAAGACGGGCCAACGGGAAAGTGCCACTGTGAAATTAGTGGCCGATGGGTTGCGGTTGGTCTTCTGGCGTTTAACTACTGATTCCCATCTGACCAATCACAAGCCGGATTTCATGCTTGAGCTGCTTGGTGGTCCAGCCAGAGATGTTGATGCACTATTCTATATAGACCCGGATATCTGCGTGAACGAGCGATGGGAATATTTTGAAGAGTGGGTCAGTTGCGGTGTTGCGCTTTGTGAAGATATGAATTCCCCGTTGCCAAGTGTGCATCCAAGGCGAGTCGGTTGGCGGCAGTACTTTTCAAACTACGGACATCTGCTTCAGTTTCGTGAAGCCGCGTATGTCAATGGTGGTTATGTGGGAGTTAAGCGCGAAAACTTCCCGTTCATTCGACTTTGGAAAGATTTGCAGTTGGCGATGTCGGACGAAATAGGTGGGTTGGATGCCACCAAGTTGGCAGGCGGAGCAACATACAAGTCCAAAGGATTTGCGAATTGTTTTGAATCCGCCGACCAGGATGCGCTCAATGCCGCGATCGAAGCGAGTGATGTCACGATTAGCGTGATTGGGAAAGAAGCGATGGGATTTAGAGCGGGCAGCGCCGTCCTGCCGCACGCCGCAGGGCGTTACAAACCCTGGGCAAAGCAATATCTGAAGTCGGCGTTGCAGGGTATACCGCCTACGTCAGCAGACCGGGCGTTCTGGAATTACGTTGGGTTTCCTATTGCTTCATTTGACAGCGGGGCCGCGAGATACAAGGAGTTCACGATGAAAATTGCATCGCTTGTAGGACGCAGTTACAGGAAGTATTGAGGAAGGTTGCATGCACAATGATTAAGAAGATTGTTAAACATCTTCACCGAATAAGCAGGGCGCGCCGTTTCAATGTCGAGTTTGTACGTCGTGCTTCATTCAAAACGCCAGCAACAATCAGAGTTAATGGTAAAGCGGTTCCGCTCGCGTTTCCCAATGAAGAAGGAGCAATGATTGACTTTTTGACGTGCTTCATCGATGACGAATATGGTTTGAGCAAGGTGCAGTTTCCGGTCGACACAGTTCTGGATATCGGTGCAAACATAGGATTTTTTTCAATGGCAGCGCGCTCTTATTTTTCCAACGCCAAGATTCATTGTTACGAGCCCAATCCTCGCGCATTGCAATACCTCACGAAGAATGCTGAAACTGTCAAGTTCGACTTGTATAAGGAAGCTGTGGGTTCAAAGGCGGGATTTGTAACCGTTGATGATTCTGGGGATTCAAACCAAGTAAAGACCAGACCTGCTGGCGAATCGGGCATGCGAATTCCAATGGCGTCACTTGCTACTGCTGTTGAACGTCTGGGTGGTCGCGTAGATATCGCAAAGATTGACTGCGAGGGCGCAGAGTGGGATATGTTTACCGATCCTGCCGCTTGGACCGGAATTCAGAATCTTCGAATGGAATACCATTTGTGGGGCAGGCATACGTTTGGGGAGGTCCAAGGCGCCATGTCAATGATCGGTTTTGACATTGATCATCACAGTCCGTCCGGCGAATGGGGCACCATCTGGGCGCACAAGGTTTAGCGCGACTAAATGTTTGCGTATGGAAAAATGAAGGCAAGAAAATCAGTTGTGCGGAGTACTAGCGTGGAGTGAACGAGCAAAGCTTGTGCGCCAGCAATTAAGCTGCGCCGGAGCCAGACAATAATCGGTAGCTATGGAAGCCTGAAATATCATCAAGACACCAGTGACACATTCGCTTACTCATATATGCCCAACATTTCAGGGCGGCGTGTCGGACTATGTTGATATATGCATACAGCATCAGTCGGGCGCAACCAAATTATCACTAAACAGGGAATCGGCGAAGATAATGGTATTTTCAGGGGATATATTGCTGCACTATTCCGGCTACGGCTATGCGAAGCGCGGTGCGCCTCTGTGGCTGCTAAGAAAATTGCGATCTGACAGG
>JBARHR010000153.1:0-32538 GCA_049799335.1 Gallionella sp.
TCAAACGTGTCATTCATAACCGTCCGTACTATGATGCCCATGAGGACAAGGATAATTATGGGATTTTCAATGAATCGATCACTTGTCATACACAGGCACGCTTCGTTATTGCTAATGATCATGACCGGCGCGTCGGTCTAGTCACTATGTCCCACGAGTTCATCGAGGATCATCAATCATGGATTTACTCACTCAAGCTCAAATGACACTTGCATCTCAACCATTTAGTAAGTTGGTGGGAGCAAACCTTACCGCATTTGCCAATGGACAATCTGAGATTACGATACCAATCGCCGACCGACTGAAACAACAACATGGCTTCGTTCACGGCGGGGTTCTCAGTTACGCCGCCGACAATGCCATCACTTTCGCAGGTGGAAGCGTTCTGGGTCCTGCAGTCGTCACGTCCGAGCTAAAAATAAATTACCTTCGTCCTTGCACCGGTTGGTCGCTTATTGCGCGGGCTCATGTAGTTCACGTCGGGAAGTCGCAAGCGGTGGCACAGTGTGATGTATTTTCGGTCAGTGACAAAGGGGAAGCGCTATGTGCAGTGGCACAGGGAACAATAGCTAAACTCCGCTAGCGGGCGTGGTGCCTAACGCTCAAGCGGGACGCCGCAGAATGGCGCTATCCCTCAGCTTCACATTGGAGTGTCGCTTATAGGATGCCAATTTCGACGGCCAAAGGGCAAGTTTGTGTCAGCGGACCTTCAACGTGTTGCGCTTAAGCCGCGCCGCACGATCATGGCATGGAGCGACGACCGTGGGCGCATCGGCTTAAAGCGCTTAGTTTGGGCGCAATGCCGACGCGGCCCAGTCATAGATACCTGCGGACGCGTCCACTGTATTCCGCATATGGTGCGCCGAAAGTGGCTGCGAGAAAGCGTTCCTCACCGAAGATGATCAGGTGGTACACGAGAATGCTGTAGGCGCCTAGCACGAGCACCATCAGATTGCATAGTCCCAGCATCGCTGCAAGGGAGAGAGCGTCGAATCCAACGTACATGGGGTTTCTGCTGACACGGTATATGCCACCTGTCTTGAGTTCAGTCCGACCTGTGGGTAACCCTAGCCGTGTGGACTGTCCGAGGATAACCAGACTCGATACAATAAAGACAAAAGCTACTCCGAGAATGGCGTATGACACGCGGTTCAGTAGCACTGAATCAAGCTCTCGCGTGAGACTGACGCCTGCGTAGTACAAGCCTAGCATACCCCACGTTAGATAGCCGGCAAACTTACCTGAGTAGAAGACGACCGGGTGAATGGTCGTTCGACCGACGATCTCCATGTTCGCCTCCTCATTGTCTTACGGTAATTGGACGGACGCACCGTTCCGTAACATTAGAAATAGTAAGGCGCGCAAATCTTAGATTACCTTGGATTCTTCAGTAAGCCCGCAAAACGGGGCTGACCGTATTTGCGGAATAATACCGACGTGGGCCAAGTGTCTCCTGATGGCCGCTTGTTGCCGGTCACGACCGCCTGCAACTGGAAGATCTAATTGACGTGCCGCTCCTGGCACTTAGCGTTGTAAACGAATAGCCGCTTCGGAGCACCGTATCCTACTATTGAATCGCAACGAGGTTCGCGCACGCCTCGATAAATACAGCGCCAAGAATGACTCCGCAGGTCTGCTTTAGGCGGTGGACTTCGTCGTACCTGCCGCCCTTTGTACTGAGTGCACTTGTCGCGCAAGCCGCGCTAAAGCTTAACCGCCTTCGTTATGCTCAAGCAAGGTGTACAAAAAGTTGGAGTGTCAATCACACTATTCCGGCAACGCAGGTCGTCCAAAATGATAGCCCTGCGCAAAATCCACTCCGATTTCCGCCAGTACCTTCGCGGTTGCTTCGTCCTCGACAAATTCCGCCACCGTTCTCAGGCCGAATTGATGCGCCATTTCGTTGATGTGTTCGACCATGATGCGGTCACGTTTATCATTGGCGATTTCGCGTATGAAACTGCCCTCGATCTTCACATAATCAATCGAAAGAAATTTGAGATAGAGAAACGAGGAAAATCCGCTCCCAAAGTCGTCGAGCGCTACTGAAATTCGGTCCGCGCGCAGCTCCCTGATAACCTCGGCCACCTGGTTCAGGTTGGGCAAGGCTTCGCGTTCGGTAATCTCCAGCACAATTGCTTCAGGGGGCACACCCGCAGCCCGCACCATGTCGGGAATGCCGCGTATCCACGCAATGTCCAGGAAGCTGCTTGGAAACAGATTAAAGAACAATTTCGCCTGCGGATGACTGTTTGCGATCGTTTGATAGTGCGCCAATCCCTTGCGAAAGACTTCGCGATCAAGGTCATGGGCCATTCCCAACTCTTCGGCAACATCAGCAAATTCCTGCGCCGGCGCGACGGTTTCACCATCCCGTATGCGTCCCAACACTTCGTACGCTTCCACGGTTCCATCTTGTACATTGACGATGGGTTGCAGGAACGCCTCAACGCGGCTCTCTCGCAGTGCATTGCGCAGAAAATCTCCCTGCCGAAAGATGATCTTCATGATGCGATCACCGCTGGCATCCGCGGTCATCACCCGATTCTTGCCCTGCGCCTTGGCCTTGAATAATGCCGTATCCATGGCCGCATATATTTGTTCGTCGGTCTTGCCGTCTTCGGGATAGCTGACCATGCTGAAACTGGCTGTAATACGCATCTTCCCCGAAGGCAAATCAAACAATTTGTCTGCAATGCCTTGATGCAACTTGCTGGCAACCCGGAAGCCCCGGGCAACTTCCGTCTCGGGAAGCAGGATGGCAAATTTATCCCCCTCGAATCTCGCCAGGACATCCCCCTGGCGTAACTCCAGCCCGAGCATCATGGAAATTTCCTTGAGCAGCATGTCGCCGCTCGGATGTCCCATGCTCGCATTGATATTTTTGAAATCATCGAGATCCACCAATACTACAGAGAATCCGCGCCCGTGTCGGGACGCACGAACTATTTCATTCTGCAGGCACGCGTGAAATCTGTGGCGGGTATACAATCCGGTCAGCGGATCACGGACTGACAACTCTTGGAGCCTGAGTTGGTTGTTGTCCATAGTATCCAGCAGATGGCGCAATTTAGCGCCCAGCGACAACACTTCGGGAGGCCATGCGGGCACGACGACTCTGGTGCCGAGTTCCCGTTCACCGGACATGTCCTCCAAGATGTGCGCCAACTTCGCCAATGGGACGACCACGAATCGTCGCATGAACAGAAACACCAGGAATAACAGCAGTCCGGACGCGATCAGCGCGGTCAATACATTGTGATCTTGCAACCATGCGCTGCCGGGCAATTCACTATCAGCGAAGTGCGAATGGCGCAACAAGGCAAACAGGAATGCAGAAGCAAGTAAAGCCAGCGACAACCAAAGAAACAACCTGCTTAATGTTAGTCGCGAAAAACATTCTGAAATTTTCTTCATTCAGTACCAATCCCCGGGTGCGTGCATCCACTTTGAATACAATTTCTCGCCGCTTCGGAATAACCACTCGTGCGAACCCGACGACATTGCAACTACAGCGAAACTGCCTGTCGTGGTCATTATAGACGCCACATCGAGGCGATTTTCACGAACGGTCTGTGCCTATGAGATGTTACTTCCTATCGAGCAATTACCAATTGAATATATTGATAAAACTCCCCGCGTTTAACAGATATAAATTAGCCAAAAATTAGCAGCCGCCCGACACCAGAAACTCTCCACTCATCGGACGAAACCAAGTTTTCTTAGTATGCAATGTTAACCTTTTCGTAATTCAAACCGCAGTTTTTTTAAAATCTGACGAGGTGTTCTCTGGACTTTGCCGTTTGGCCCGGACAGATTCGAGTATTGGGAATTTATGAGACAAATATTTGCTTTCGTAATATTGATTTTCATTTCCGCGTTTACTTCCGCTAGCGCAACACCGATATATCTGGGTATGCATTTGGGCGAAACTGCAGCCAGTGCCTTGATCGGTTATCACCTGAACGAAAGATATTCTGTAGAAGCGCATTACTACAGGTCGGATTCACAAATCACCCACGCCGGTGTCAACGTTGACACAATTACTGCCGGCACCGGCATCGTTGGCGTCGCCCAATTCCCGATGAAACTCAGGGACGTGCTGCCGTATTTCCTGTACGTCAAGGCTGGTTACCAACACACCACAAACGACGAAACCTATTCGATCCCGTCGTCCGTGACGCTTACGCTCCCTTACAGCGGAAAGTTCAGAAATGCAGAGAACCAGGTGATTGTTGGCGGTGGTGCTGACTACGAATTCTCACGCTCTATCAGAGGCCGCATCGGCATCGATTTCGTCGGAAGCAGCAAGTTCATCAACCTGGGTGCTATCTACCAATTCTAGTCCGCGACCATCTCTCACCATAATGGATACCTGAAAAATTATGCATTCCGTAAGAAACCTGGCAATACTGCTTTTCGCGCTGTCGGGAACTGAGGCCAACGCTGCAACGACACCTGCAACTACCAGTCGAACTACAGCGCAAACAGTGCCCGCCGCGAACGTTTCCTCATCACCCCTTCAAGCTGAAGTCAGACGGCGTAGCAATTTGTACTTCGGCACGCAGCTGGGAGACTCCATCCTGGGTGCGCTGATGGGCATCGCGATCAGTGACACCTATACCCTTGAAGTACGCTATGACTACAAAGACCCGGTATATCAACCAACCGGCAAGGAAGAAGGCTCCAGCCTGGGAATCGCTGCCGTTGCGCTGTTCCCGGTCAAACTCGACAAGCCGGAACCGCTGTTCGTATTTGCCAAGGCCGGATACGAGCGCACCAAGGACAAATCAACCACCTATGATCCGGGGATACCGGGGCTGCCCACGTTTCCGGCCAGCACCACCGCGACAACTATTGTCCGTCACCGGGCGATCATCGGGGGTGGAACTCAATACGATTTCAGCAATCACCTGAGTGGGCGTGCCGGTGTGAACTTCATCGGCAGCGATCATTCTGTCTATATTGCCGTTCTGTACAGGCTATAGGCCCCTCGATGAATTTGCTGAATCTGCATCGCTCATTGCGGCATACAAGCGCGCAATTGATTGCCAAGATCGCGCTGCTGAGCGTGCTGCTGAGCGCCTGTGGCGGCGATCAGACCACCGTCACTTCGAACGCGGTTCGGCCCACGGCGACAGAGGCTTCACGTATCCTGTCGCAGGCTACATTCGGCGCGAACGTCAACGAAATAAGCCGGCTCACTAGCATCGGAACCGCCGCCTGGTTCAACGATCAATTTTCTCAGCCGCAAACCTTGCATTTTGTGTATATGAACGCGGCGCAAAGAAATCTGCCGGCGGGTAGCAGGTTAAGTGAAGCCGAGTTTTTCGAATCCTTCTGGCAACAGGCGGTAAACGGCAAGGACCAACTGCGCCAGCGCGTTACCTTTGCGCTTTCCCAGATCTTTGTGGTGTCGTTCCAAAACACCGTGCTCGCGGACAATCCACGCGGCGTCGCCAACTATTACGACATGCTGGGCGCGTACGCGTTTGGCAATTTTCGCGACCTGCTACAGGCAGTTACATTGCATCCGATGATGGGCAACTACCTGAACGCCCTGCACAACCAGAAGAGCATGGACGCGCGCGTACCGGATGAGAACTATGCCCGTGAGGTGATGCAGCTGTTCACCATCGGGCTCAATGAACTTGAACACGACGGCTCCAATGCCACCGACATCGCAGGCCGCCTGAAGCCTACATACACGATAGACGACATCAAGGGACTGGCGAAAGTCTTCACTGGGTGGAGCTGGGCCGGACCTGACAGGAGCCAATCGCGATTTTTTGGAGGCAATCCGGATCCGAATCGCGACTGGCTGCCGATGCAAAATTATCCGGACTACCACGAAACACTGGATAAGTCGTTTCTAGGCACCACGATACCAGCCAATACGCCTGCCGACGAAAGCCTGAAGATCGCGCTGGACCGACTGTTCTATCATCCCAATGTTGGCCCGTTCATCGGGAAACAACTGATCCAGCGCCTGGTGACCAGCAACCCCAGCCCCGCGTACGTATCACATGTCGCGGACGCTTTCGACAATAATGGCCAGGGCGTGCGCGGCGACATGAAGGCAGTCTTGAAAGCGGTGTTACTGGATGACGAGGCACTCAGCCCGCAGAGCGGCACCGGCGCGGGAAAATTGCGTGAGCCGGTCGTACGCCTCGCCAACTGGATGCGGGCATTCCATGTCACTTCCAGTTCCGGTCGCTTCCTGCTGGGCAATCTCGACGATCCACTCAACGGACTGGCGCAGTCGCCGATGCGATCCCCGACCGTATTCAACTTTTTCCGCCCTGACTACGTTCCTCCTAACAGCAACATCGCAGCCGCCGCGAATCTGGTTTCACCGGAAATGCAGATCACCGAAGAAACGTCGGTAGTCGGCTATTTGAATTTCATGCGGTCCGCGATTTCGGCCGGCACCGGTACAGGCCGCGACATCAAGGCTGATTACACGGCGGAACTTGCGCTCGCATCCGCGCCCGACTTGTTGCTGGATCGCGTCAATCTGCTGCTGATGCAAAACCAGATGTCGGCAGGTTTGCGCACCCAGATACTTACCGCGGTCAGTGCAGTTCCGGACACCAGCGCCAACAGCCGGCTTAATCGCGTCTATCTTGCTATCTTCCTGACGATGGCGTCGCCGGAATATCTGGTGCAGAAATGAACGAGCGTATCCTATGACAAGACCCTTCGATTCCTCGCGCCGCGAATTCTTGCGCAGATCCACGATGCTGTCCGCAGCGGGTTCGATCAGTGCGCCGTTTGCGCTGAATTTGTTTTCCATGAATGTGGCCGCCGCCGCGGCCTTGACTGGCGACTACAAGGCCATTGTTTGCCTTTACTTCGGCGGCGGCAACGATAGCGCCAACATGGTGCTCGCAACCGACACGCCTTCTTGGGCAGGCTATCAAGCGGCGCGCTACAACGTTTCCGGCGGCAACATCGCATTGCCTTTTGTAGGCAGTCCGGGTGGCGTCCTGCCTATCGTGCCGCGCACCGCACAATCGGACGGCGGTGTTACGAGAGAATTTGCTTTGCACCCACAACTGCCACGCATCAAGGCGATGTTCGACGCCAATCGCGCCGCAATCATCGCCAATGTTGGCCCGCTGATCGAACCCATACCAGACAAGGTGGCCTACCGGAACAGCGCACATAAAATACCCGCCAATCTGTTTTCGCATAGCGACCAAACCTCCCAGTGGCACTCGACTGACCCGGCCAAACAGATATACGGTTGGGGCGGACGGATGGGTGATTTGCTGAAATCCAGTAACGCGCTGCAAAACTTTACCAGTATTTCAGCTTCCGGGAATTCGGTATTTCTGGCCGGTGAAACGATCAATCAATATCAGATCAATTCGAACGGCTCGGCAATACCGATAAGCGGACTGACCAACTTGTTCGGCCTGGGCGCCGCAAATAATCCGCTACAAGCGATTATTACCAGCAGCGCCGCGGGCAATCTGATCGAACGTGATCACGCCGCGATCGTGCAGCGCGCAATTGATGCGCAAGGTGTCCTGAAGTCCGTCATGGATGCGACCGCCACCAACTCGGCCACGCCGGTAGCCGCGCCTCTGCCCTACACCAATCCCGCCAACGGACAATCTCGAAGCAACTCTCTCGCCGCTCAATTGCAAACCGTAGCACGCATTATTTCAGGGCAATCGACATTGGGTGCACACCGCCAGGTGTTCTACATCGGCCTGGGTGGCTTCGATACTCATGACGGCCAGTTGGCTGGCCAGGCCGACCTGTTCGCGCGCATCGACCACGCGGTGGATTACTTCTACACCACCCTCGCGGCACTGCCATTCGCCGGTGACATGAGCAACAATGTGACGCTGTTCACGGCATCCGATTTCGGCCGCACTTTCACCAGTAACGGCGACGGTACTGACCACGGTTGGGGTGGACATCATTTTGTTGTGGGTGGAGCGGTAAAGGGCGGAAATGTCTACGGCCCGTTTCCCCAGACAGCGGTGACCAACAGCAGTGCAGGCATCGACAATCCTCTGGACACCGGTTCCGGCAGAATGATACCTACAATCTCGGTAGATCAATATGCCGGGACGATGGCAAAGTGGTTTGGCTTGACCCCTGCGGAAATTGCCTCGGTGTTCCCGAACTTGTCCAACTTCCCGACCCTGGATCTGGGCTTCATGGTGTAGTCTCTCCCGCGCTTTAATCTGGACCGCGCTACTGCGTCGCACACCGGCAATATCTTACGGCCACCTGGAGAATGCAACGACACCAACCAAAAAGCGAATCACGCCGTAACTGATACGGGACAAAATCGAGGTCAGATAATCACCACGGGAGGGTACGACGCGACTTGCATCGTTTTCGATGATAGAAAACAAACTGCTGCGCAATTGACCCGCGAACCCCGCATGCCGCAACGCAATATTGCCTTCGCGCGCCAGCAACAAGCTAAACGGGTCGATATTCGACGAACCCACCGTTGCCCGGAATCCATCGATGACGGCGACTTTGGCATGCAGATAACTGGACTGGTACTCATAAATCTCGACCCCGGCCGCCAGCAACTCGTCGTAAAGCGCGTGCGTCGCATAATGTTGTATCCAGAATTCCACCCTGCCCTGCAATAGCAACACGACACGTATTCCCCTGAGTGCCGCCTCGATCAGCGCCTTGCGAAACTTCCTTCCCGGCAAGAAATACGCGTTGGCAATGACGATCTCGCGTTCAGCGCCGTAAATTGCCTTCATGTAAAACTTCTCGATGTCGCGCCGATGGCGCACATTGTCGCGCAGCACCAGTCCGATATCCGGATCAATGACCGGGCGCTGACTTGCCGCCTTCGGCAACCGTATCCTTTTGCCGCGCCGCCGGAAGTTTGCCCATGACACGACGTTCCACAGATGCTGCATTGCCAGATGAATGTTACCGGCGACAGGGCCCTGGACACGCATTGCAAAATCCAGCTGCGGTACCGTAATGCCGGTATTGGGAGGAATATCATTGACAATGTTGATGCCCCCGACGAAAGCCACCTTGCCATCCACCGCCACCATCTTGCGATGCATGCGTCGCAACCTGCGTTTGACGTTCCGGCGAAATGTAAATGGCGAAATATCGCGCCGAAACCAGCGCACCTTGACGTCGCACTCCCGCAGATCATCCACCCACGATTGGGGCAATTCCGCCGATCCGTATCCGTCAAGTAGCACGCGTACTTCGACACCCCTCGCCGCCGCACGCTGCAAGGCATCGGAAATTAAACGGCCGGTTTTATCGGCCGCGAAGATATAACTTTCGAGGTAAATGGAATACTGTGCGGCATCAATATCCGTGCACAATTGCGGGAAGTATTCAGACCCGCCTTGCAACAACGTCAGTAAATTTCCGGATACCTGATGTGTGTGCCTCACTTTTTTTCCGCAATCTGATCGTGTCGCCTCAATCGCGCTGACAGCGCGGCGTGGTCACTCAGGCGCTGCCATTCGCCGCCGACATGTACATTGCTGTGCACCACGGAAAATCCGCGAATATAAATGCGATCCAGTCTAAACATCGGCAATCGCGCCGGAAAGCTGCGCGCGGGCCTCCCACCGTGAAGATGAAAGACGTCATGCACATCAAGTTCGGCCGCCAGGATATGACTGGTCTGGTTGCGCCAATCGTTGAAGTCGCCGGCAATAATCAACGGCGTATCCGCCGGAATATTTTTCCTGGCGTGTTCTACCAGCATGCGCGCCTGTTCGCGGCGGCCTTTCGAAAACAGGCCGAAGTGCACGCACAGGCAGTGTACTTTTAGCTGATCTGACCAATTGATCACGCAATGCAGCAGCCCTCTGCTTTCAAAGCGATGCGCCGATATGTCCGTGTTCGCCGTATGCAAAATCGGAAACCGACTCAGTATGGCGTTACCGTGGTGTCCTGATTGATATACCGAATTCTTGCCATACGCGCTATGCGGCCAAAATTCTTCCGCAATGAATTCATGCTGTGCCCCGCCCGGATAATTGTGATACCGCATTGCGTGAGTGGTGTGCTCCCCCTGCGCTTCCTGCAAAAACACAATGTCGGCGCCCAGCGTGCGCAACCGGTCGCGCAGCTCATGAACTACCAAACGCCGGTTAAAGTGGGAGAACCCCTTGTGTATATTGTAAGTCGCGACGGAAAGCGTGTTCACCGCTCGCCCTTGTCACGCATTGCCAATTCCACTGGTAGGCAGATGTATCCGCCGGGCGAAATCGAGCATGCGCTCGATGGGTATCGCAGCATGTCTGGCGACCTCGGGATCCACAAAGATCTCGTTTGCGAAAGTATCTGCCCGACCTCCCCGATCAAGTCCACCGGAAGCACCATTACCCGAACGTTCCAGCACCTCAGCGAGATTCTGCAAGCCGTTCATGGCCATCCACGGGCAGTGCGCACAACTCTTGCAGTTCGCGCCGTTACCCGCAGTTGGCGCTTCGACAAACAACTTTCCAGGAGACAACGTGCGCATCTTGTGCAGAATTCCATTGTCGGTAGCGACAATAAATTCTCGCGCGTCCAGCTGCTGGGTGGCCTTGATCAGCTGCGTGGTCGAACCGACCACATCGGCTAGCGCGATTACCGCCGCAGGCGATTCCGGATGGACCAATACCTTTGCCTCCGGGTGCTGCTTTTTGAGCGACAGCAGTTCGGTCGCCTTGAATTCATCATGCACCATGCAGGAACCCTGCCACATCAGCATCGTCGCGCCGGTTTGCTGTTGCACATAATTCCCAAGATGGCGATCTGGTGCCCAGAGGATCTTCTTGCCTTGTTCCGCGAGATATTTCACAACCGGTAGGGCGATCGAACTGGTCACCATCCAGTCGGCGCGAGCTTTGACTTTGGCGCTGGTATTCGCATAAACCACCACCGTGTGATCGGGATGCGCGTCGCAAAACGCGTTGAATTCATCAGCCGGACAGCCCAGGTCCAGTGAGCAGTTCGCGTCTACATCGGGCATTAACACCCGCTTTTCCGGATTGAGTATTTTCGCCGTTTCGCCCATGAAGCGCACGCCCGCCACGACAATAGTGGTTGCCGGATGCTGATGGCCGAAATTCGCCATATCCAGGGAATCGGACACGATACCACCGGTTGATTCGGCGAGGTCTTGCAGATCGGCATGCACGTAATAGTGTGCGACCAGCACCGCATCCTGTTCGCCAAGGAGACGCTTGATACGCGCGATCATTTGCGGCTTTTCAGCCGCATCGGGCTCACTGGGGACTTTCGCCCAGGCCACCTCGGTCATGCAACCGGGGTGGTCGTAAGCAATTCGAATTGCGTCAGCGGGAATCATGCGAGGTACTATCAATATCAAGATGATTCAACATGCTGTCGATTCGATGACTGGACATTAACGAGCGCCTCGCCAAACCTCTCAGTAACGCCTCGACCACGTGCAAACGGACTTGCAACGACGCCGACTCGACCTCCATGGGCTCCACTTTCAGCAATTCACAATCCGTTTCCGCCTCGACGCGTGCAGTACGCAACGGAACGTCCCCGGACAGATAGGCGAACTCCCCGAAAAAGTCGCCGACGCCGAGCGTAGCCATCATGCGGGACTTGCGCGTTACCTTGACCGAACCGGAGACTATGATGAAATAGTACAATCCAGACTCACCCTCTTGCAAAATCGCCTCCCCGGCCGCGACTGTTTGCCAGTCTATATAATTGAGAAAATCGAGCAAGTCCGCATTGGCAAAACCCTTGAAGAACTCCAATCCGCGCAACTTCTTGTAGTGCGGACTCGCATGTGGCGGCGTCTGCCTGGCGGGATGATCTTTTGGAGCTTTTCGCGGATCGACTATCAATTGCTCTTTGAAACTGTGCAATTTGAGGGTCTTCTCAATGATTTCCTTTTGGTCAGACAATGTCTGATTCCACGTCTCTAGCGTATCCAGAGTGCCAGTCGCTTCGGCTACACTCGCGTCCTTGGAGGCGTGCACCGGAAGATTCTGATCGTTACTCTGCTCATACTCGGCAACCTGCTGCTCAAGTTTCTGACAGGTTTTCTCCAATTTTCTTTGGTGTTCCCCTGACGCCGACAATCGCGCCCGAACGTCCGCCAACTGGAATTCGAGCTCCATAATCTGTTTGGCTTGGGGATCAACACCCTGGGAATATTTCGCAATGTTCTGCGACTGCGTAACCTTCGCCAATTTTTGGGTGATGATTGCGTCTTCGATGTCGTCACTCGTCTTAGATACGACTTCCTCGGCATGCACCGCCTTTACCCTGATCAGTCCGGCGGAAAGCAATCGCGCATAAATTTGATCAAGCAGCACCTGCACGCTATGCGGAACCTTTCCAATTATCTCGTCGACAGTAGTCTTCCCATCGATCATCGCCAACACTCTGCGCGCATCTCCGCCGAGACTTCCGTACTCGACGCCGAGGATCTGGTTACCCAGTTTGGTCCTGAAAAACACGATTGATTGTTTCATTTTCCTGCTCCCGTCGAGCAATTCGTCCGCTCAGGCAACTGCAGAATCGCCGCGCGATTGCTTGGCGAAAATACCGCCCACGCAGCATCCTGCCACGCCAGCCACTGAAAACGCAAATGTTCACGCAACGCGATCTGGATCGGTACAATCAACGGCAACTCCAGACCGAAGACATGCTCGCAATTTTGGGTGACGCCCGGCGCATAGCGAAATCTCCAGTGCCGGTAAATCTCATAGACATTTTGTAAATTCCAGTCGTTTAGCCTGAATTGTGTCGCGTCCAGACCGGTTTCTTCTTGCACTTCGCGTATCGCCGTTTCAATCAATGTTTCGCCTGACTCCCTGCTTCCGGTAACCGATTGCCAGTAGCCGGGATGGTCTGCCCGCTCCAGCAACAGCACGTCGCCGCCACTAGTGTAGATCACCACCAGAACCGAAACCGGCTGCTTGTAGCCTGTCATCTAGGCAAAGAATATCCAGAACGGCTTTTTCCTCTGTCGCCAATAGACCACGGTATCGGCGAAGATATCGAGCGCGATTTCCCGGTCATGCGCGGAAAGACCCAGGGTGTCACTGACATTTCGCAACAACAACACGAAACCGGCGTCTCCGTGCCAGGACAGATCACACAGTTCGTCAGCGAACGCATCCCAATTGGCTCCAAATTCGCGCGGAAAGGTACCAGCTTTCGCCACTGCAAGCAGAAAATTCTGCTTGCCCTTTACACCTTTCAAATCTGCAACAAACAGTGTCAAACCGGCTCCTCGGACCGCATCGACGAGTGTTTCCTCGTCGCAGTGCAGGGTATAGCTACCTGCCGTTTCGAGATTAATCAGTTGTTGTGCCAATGCATTCATGGCTACTCCCTTATGCGCCTGAAGGATTGATAGTGGTCAGCAGTGTAGTAACACTCTGATGGCGGACCACACACAATGCGCCTGATACCCCGAGCATGTTTGCCTGGCGTCGGCACCGTGTATTCATGATAAAAACCGCGCGGTCTTTTCGGCAAAATGCCCTCGTAGTTCGCAAATACTACGCCGTCTCTGGAAAATTTGAAGGGCCCGCCACGAGCAATCGATCGCAAGGTCTCGCGTCCTTCTGGCGGCAACTCGGCCGCCAGGACGTTCCTGATAGCGGGTTCGCCGCCTGACGCTGCAGCGTGCGGGCACGGCAAACCCAGCGTTACCAAAAACAAAATCAGACATACGCGAAACAGCTGCAGCATCGCTAGGTCTTGGGATTGTCCTGACTAACGTCGGCCAGAGCCGGCTGACGAAGACGAATATGCAGATCACGTAACTGTCGTTCATCGACCGGACTTGGCGCCTGGGTCAGCAAACACTGCGCGCGTTGCGTTTTCGGGAACGCAATCACATCACGTATCGATTCCGCCCCTGTCATCATCGTGACGATGCGATCCAGTCCAAACGCCAGACCACCGTGCGGAGGAGCACCATATTGCAGCGCATCCAGCAAGAAGCCGAATTTCAGTTGCGCTTCTTCGGCACCGATATTGAGCGCACGGAACACCTTCGACTGCACGGATTCCTGATGGATACGCACCGAACCGCCGCCCAGTTCCGAGCCATTCAAGGCCAAGTCATATGCCTTCGCAAGACACTTGCCCGGATCACTCTCGAGCAATGCAAGGTGTTCATCCTTGGGAGCGGTAAAGGGATGATGACAGGCTGTCCAGCGCTTGTTTTCGTCGTCGTATTCAAACATCGGGAAATCCACAACCCACAGTGGTTCCCACAAGTTGCCATTGGTACAGCCTTTGTCGTGACCGATCTTGACGCGCAACGCACCAAGCGCGTCATTGACTACCTTTTCCTTGTCCGCGCCAAAGAAAATGATGTCGCCGTTCTGCGCACCGCAGCGTTCGATGATGGTTTTCAGCGCAGCCTCGTGGAGATTCTTCACGATAGGCGATTGCAAGCCGCTGTCGTTAAGTTGGGTTACATCGTTTACCTTGATATACGCCAGTCCCTTGGCACCGTATATCCCGACAAACTTGGTGTACTCGTCAATTTCGCCCCGGGAAAACGCGCCACCGCGAGGAACACGTAGGGCGGCCACGCGACCCGCCTCGGAATTTGCCACACCGGCGAATACCTTGAATGCCACATCCTTGACCGCGTCCGTCACCTCGGTCAATTCCAACGTTACCCGCAAATCGGGTTTGTCCGAACCATAGCGTGCCATCGCCTCTGTGTAGGACATGCGCGGAAACGGATTGGGCAGGTCGACGTCCAACGCTTCCTTGAAGATGCTGCGTATCAACTCCTCCATCAACGCGGTGATCTGCATCTCGTTCAAGAAGGAAGTTTCAATATCCACCTGGGTAAATTCAGGCTGGCGGTCTGCCCTCAGGTCTTCGTCGCGAAAGCATTTGGTAATCTGATAATAGCGGTCGAATCCGGCAACCATCAGCAGCTGCTTGAACAGTTGCGGTGACTGCGGCAACGCAAAAAACTCGCCGGAATGGACACGCGACGGTACCAGATAATCGCGCGCACCCTCGGGAGTGGACTTGGTCAGCATCGGTGTTTCGATGTCTATGAATCCGCGACTGTCGAGAAATCTGCGGAACGCCATCGCCACCTTGTAGCGCAGCATCATATTTTTCTGCATTTGCGGTCTGCGCAGATCGATTACGCGATGTGTCAGGCGCACCGTTTCAGACAAATTTTCTTCGTCCAACTGAAACGGCGGGGTCAGCGAGGCGTTCAACACTTCGATTTCATGGCACAGGATTTCAATTTCGCCGCTGGTAATATTTGCATTGGTGGTGCCAGCCGGACGGCGGCGCACTTTGCCGGTGATGCGCAACACAAACTCATTGCGTACCGATTCGGCAATCTGAAACATTTCAGCCCTGTCGGGATCGCAGACGACCTGTGCCAGGCCTTCCCGGTCGCGGAGATCGATGAAGATCACACCACCGTGGTCGCGGCGACGGTGCGCCCATCCACACAGGCTGACAGTCTGGTCAAGTTGATCAATATTTAGAGTGCCACAGTAATGTGTTCGCATGATTCAGCTTCTAGGATTAATAACAAGTTTAGTTTTGTGTATGAGTCGGGTGGCCGTGATATTCGGGCGTCGCTACAACGCCCATGGAAACTATGGTACGCAGCGCAACATCCACTGTCATCTCCAGCTCGATGGTATCCGCCTTGCGGACAAAAAAGTAGAAGCCGTTTACCGGGCTTGGTGTGGTCGGAATGAAGACGGCTACGTATTCGTCTTCAAACTGGCCACTGACTTCTCCGGGGACGCTGGTCTGGAACGCCAGCGACCACGCATGCGGGTGCGGATAGCGAACCAGCAACACCTTGCGGAATGAGTTGCCTTTTCCGGACAGCAAGGTATCGCTGACCTGCTTTACGCCTTTGTATATGCTGTTTACAAAAGGGATATGCAGTAAGACGTTTTCCGAATATCGCAGCAATTGCTGACCGAACACGTTGCGCGCCAGCATCCCGGTCAATCCGACAATGAGCAACGTCAGGATGATCCCCCATCCGGGGATATGAATCCCCAATACCCGGTCCGGATGCCACGCTTCGGGAAGCAGCAGCAGGGTCTGATCCATGGTCCCGATGGTCAAGTCCAATACCCACAGCGTAATGCCGAGCGGAACCCAGACGACCAGTCCGGTGATGAAATATTTCTTCATTGATTGGCAATGTTGGCCGCAGGGCACGATCCGGCGGCGGCGCAAGGCGCGCAAGCCGGCTCGGCTTTGGGCTGCGTACCGTTCTTGAAGTCAGTCGCGTAGTATCCTTTGCCTTTCAATTGAAAGCTCGCCGCTGTCAATTGTTTGGAAAACGTTTGCGCACCACATTCAGGACAAACAGTCAGCGGACTGTCGCTCATTTTTTGCATCACATCTTGCTTCAATCCACAACTGGAACAACCGTAGCTATATATCGGCATGACACCCTCGGCGGAGTAATTATCAAAGTCGCGCATTATACCTGAGCAGGGCGCGGCAACCCACTTTCAAAGACTTCATTCTGCGGGATACCAAGGTCAACATGAATCGCATCGGCAAAGCTGATACCGGGACCACTTTGCCCTTTGCTGTACACAGCCAGCAACGTCATCATATGCCCGAAACGGGCAATTTTCGGGCGCTTGAATCACTTTCGCAATCATGACAGAATGCCACCTCTTTTGAATCACCCACATGGTCGCCATCTGATGTCATCAACAAAACATGTCCGGTTGCTCGGGATTTTCGCCGTTGTGTATTGCGGTAGTGCAGCGTGGGCTGCAGAAGAAACACCGCTGTCACGCTATCAACACACCGTCCAGGCGTCAGAATCTTGCGAAGCATGTCACGCGAGGAATCTGGTAAATATTTTCAAGTCTGCCATGGCTAACGACTGCATGGAATGCCACACTTCCGGCGACGACAACTCGGTACAAACCGTCGCCGATACGGAAATGGCGCCAGCGGCGGCTGAAACCGAAGGCTCAGCCAGCAACAGCAAAAATGAAGAGAAAAAGTACGTCGATGTCTATGCAGAGCGCGTCAAAGTGGCTCCGCCTCCCGACGAGACCGCCGGCATGAGTGTGCCTATATTTTATAGTCAAACCCGTATTGGCAAGGAACCCGGCGAAATGGTATTGGTGCCTGCCGGAAAATTCATACGCGGATCCAATAATCGATTACCCGATGAGGGGCCGGAATATGTCGCGGAGACCAAGGCATTCTGGATCGATAAATTCGAAGTCAGCAACCTGCAATACAAGCAGTTTGTCGACGCGACCAAGCGCAAATCGCCCAAGCATTGGCGCAATCGCAATTATCCTGAAGGCCGGGTGGATCACCCGGTGGTATTTGTGTCTTGGTTTGACGCATACGATTATTGCAAGTGGGCTGGCAGACGCCTGCCAACGGATATTGAGTGGGAAAAAGCCGCCCGCGGTACCGACGGCAGAAATTTCCCTTGGGGCGACGAGTTCGACGTAAACAAGGTAAATTCGCCGGTTCGATGGGCTGCCCTGCACATAGAAGGCGGCACTACCCCGGTAGGCGCTTTTGAAGGCGGTAAGAGTCCTTACGGCGCATACGACATGTCAGGCAACGTCTGGGAATGGACCGACTCCTGGTATACACAATATCCGGGAAACCAGTGGCCCAGCGAAAATTACGGGGAGTTGTACAAGGTACTCAAAGGGGGTTCATGGTGGGATTGCTCCTTCTACCAATGCGGCGTCTCCGCCCCTTCGTTCAACCGCAGTTACTTCAAACAGAATATAAAGAATTCCAGTTTCGGCTTCCGGTGCGCTAAAGATGATGAATAGAACTTTCTTGGTTGGTGTTTTTTGCGTGGCGCTGGCGGGCAGCCTGTTTTCTGCGAAAATCCGGGCAGCCGATGGTAGCGGGATGGTACTGATCCCTGCCGGCGAATTCAAAATGGGCAGCGACAAGGAGGAAAATCTCGCCATGTGGCGCGGTGCCAACGACCTTAACCCGTATGGATTCAACGACCGGCTGTACGTTGATGAAAGGCCGATGCACAAAGTCACGCTCCCCGCATTCCAGATCGACAAGTACGAAGTCACCAACGCCCAATACCGGGAATTCGTCATGGCAACCGGGCACAAAATACCGTCCACCTGGGCAAAAAGCGGCTATAACATCAGCAGCGATTACCTGGATTTCCTGTCTTTGGAAGACTTGCGTCAAATTGCCACCGACCAGTTTCGGCTGGACATGGATGTAACGGTCATGAACCGTGACGACCTGCTGGCAGAACTGCAAAAGGTCCAGATTTCACGTGACTCACTCCCGGTAACCTGGGTGACTTGGCATGACGCCAGCAATTTCTGTCAATGGGCGCGAAAGCGGCTACCCACAGAGGCGGAATGGGAGAAGGCCGCACGCGGTCCAAAAAGTTTCGAGTATCCTTGGGGCAACCAATGGGATCCAAAGAAAATCAATACTATGTCGGAAAATGACGAGGCGCCCTATTCCCCAGTTGGCAAATATCCAGGCGACGTTTCGGCATACGGTGTCTATGACATGGCGGCCAATGTCTCTGAATGGGTCGAGGATTGGTATGACGCCTATCCAGGGTCAGATCCTGCCGCCAGCCGGTTCTTTGGCAAATCCCAACGGGTAGTTCGCGGCGGCATGGCGAGCTCCGGCCACTATGACTCACTCAGCGTAGTATTCCGTTCCGCCAAACGCAACCATTTGTTCCCAAGCACGGCACTAATCGATCTTGGCTTCCGCTGTGCCAGGGACGCCGAGTAATCGACAGTCGTTTCGACTGCCAACATATCGATTCCGACGCCGGTAATCAGGAACGTTTTGCAGCCGGTCACTTTCTGCAACGCCGCTTTGTTGACCAACTGGCGCATCTGAAATGTGCAATCGGCACAGATCGAATGCCTCAACTGTAATATTGTTATGGTCGCGCACAAGTGCGGTGTCGCCAGGTTTCAAACCGCGTCACACCGCCACTCGACTCCCGGACAGGTATAATGTCCACTGCTCCACCACTGGCCGATTCGGCCCGGTGAGCCAGATTCCTGTACATCTTCTATCTTTATTCGACCGTCCCGGTTGGCGTGACTGATAACCAACCCCGGGCGATCACAGGAGCAAACACTTGTCAAACGACGCTGCAACACAGATTTCCAATGAAGTGACATTCGCCAGTCTCAACCTGGTCGAGCCGGTGATGCGTGCCGTTGCCGATGCAGGTTACACCAAGCCCACGCCTGTACAGGCGCACGCCATCCCCTTGGTATTGGGCGGAGGAGATTTGCTCGCCGGCGCGCAGACAGGTACTGGCAAGACGGCGAGCTTTACGCTGCCAATTCTGCACCTGCTTTCGACCACGCCCCGCGCCCACCCCCACCCCGGAAAGCCGCGCTGTCTGATTCTGGTCCCGACGCGTGAACTCGCTGCGCAGGTTGAAGCGTCGGTACAGACTTACGGGAAATACGTTCCACTGAAATCAATGGTGATGTTTGGTGGAGTGAACATCAACCCTCAGATCAAATTATTGCGGGGTACGGTGGACATTCTGGTAGCAACACCGGGACGCCTGCTTGATCATGTCGGCCAGAAAACACTGGATTTGTCGAACATAGAAATTCTGGTACTCGACGAGGCCGATCGCATGCTGGACATGGGGTTCATCCGTGACATCAGAAAGATACTCGCCTTGCTGCCAAAGCAACGCCAGAATCTGTTGTTCTCGGCAACCTTTTCCGACGAGATCAAAACCCTTTCCGAAGGTTTGCTGCACAACCCTGGTTATGTCGAGGTCGCGAGACGCAATTCAACAGTCGAATTAATTGCCCAAAGCGTCCATTTTGTGCCGCAGAAGTTGAAGAGTCATTTGCTTTCCCACCTAATCAAGCATCAGGACTGGAAACAGGTACTGGTGTTCACTCGCACCAAACATGGGGCAAACCGGCTTACAGAAAAGTTGATCGCAGACGGCATACCCGCCGCCGCGATCCATGGAAACAAAAGCCAACCGGCCAGAACCAAGGCTCTGGCTCAATTCAAGGATGGCTCTCTACCGGTGCTGGTTGCAACCGATATTGCAGCACGCGGGCTGGACATCGACCAACTTCCGCATGTAGTCAATTTTGAATTACCTAACATTCCGGAAGACTATGTTCATCGAATCGGGCGCACCGGACGGGCGGGCAGCAGCGGCGCGGCAATTTCGCTGGTAGATCCGGAAGAATTGCAGCATCTGAAAAACATCGAGCGGCTGATCAAGCGTGATATACCCCGAGTAACAGTGGACAGCTTCGAACCACCCGCCAGTTTGCCTGCGGAAGCTTCTCGCCCACCGCGACAAACCCATGGACCGCGGCGCGCAAAGCCATCCAACGGATCCAGAACCGGCAATACGACCGCCGGAAACAACCAAAATCAGCAACCTGGACAAAGAAAGAAGACGAACAATCTGCCGCGCGGTAATCACCAGCCCGGAGCCGGGTCCAAACCAACCGCCCCGAGTCCGCACACAAAACAGTCGCATATGTCCGAAGCTGCGCGACATCAATCCATGCCCCAGCCGGCCCTGTTTTCTCCAAAAAGCGTCAGACGCGGACGTTAATCACGCCAACTTGCCCGATCAATATTGCCGTAAAGGGCGCGGTATACGGATCATCGTTTGCGTTTGTAAACCGACTTCTCGCCGTCTTCAGTCAAAGTCAGTTGACCGCCCGCAAGGCTATACGGGATGGTGACTTCGCCGCGTCTGCCCTTGAGCTGGATAATGCCGCCATTGGTCACCGCGAAGTAATATCGCTTCCCGTGGTAAGTTATCGTGCCGTTGGACCGGAACGTTAGCTTCGTACCTCGCTCGCTATACCAGGTACCAGTCACCCCTGACGACGGCTTGGTGACCTCCGCATTGCCGCTACCTGCCCAAAACAGAAGAATAAGCATGGCACCTGCGAGTAACCGTCTTGCACTTGACATATTGCCTCCTGTCATCGAATTCGAAATAAACGCTCAACTTGAAACCAGTGTAACAAGAATCATCAGCCGATAAATTTCCACGAACCTGGATTCAACCCGGCGATTGTCCATATACCTATCTGGTAGCGGATCAACCGCAAAGTCGGCAATCCCACCGCCGCGGACATGTGCCGAACTTGACGATTCTTGCCCTCACTTATTGTCAAATCCAGCCAACTGGTGGGAATATTTTTCCTTTCACGTATCGGTGGAACGCGTTCCCATAGATTTTCAGGCTGATTGATCAGACTTGCCTTGGCCGGTCGGGTAGTAAATTCGCGCAGTTTTACGCCATGCTGCAAAGTCTGCAATGCGGTCACATCCGCCACCCCTTCCACCTGCACCCAATATCTCTTGGTAAATTTGTGCTTCGGATCAGTAATCCGATGTTGCAGTTCACCGTCATCGGTCAACACAACCAGCCCCTCACTATCTGTATCCAGTCGCCCAGCGGGATAAAAATCCGGAACAGGGATATAATCTGCCAGCGTCGGATGCAGGCCATCCTTGCTGAATTGGCAGATTACACCATAGGGTTTGTTGAACAACAGGATGCGGCCCATCTCAACCTCTCGATATTTGCGGAAACCATCATGACCACGCCAAAGATCATTTACACCCTGACGGATGAAGCGCCACGTCTGGCCACCTATTCACTCCTGCCTATCATACAGGCCTTCTCCAAGGCCGCCGACATCACCGTCGAGACGCGCGACATCTCGTTGGCCGGGCGCATTCTGGCAAATTTTCCGGAGCAGCTTTCCGCCACGCAAAAGATTACCGACCAGCTGACTGAGTTGGGCGAATTGACGCTCAAGCCGGAAGCGAACATCATCAAATTACCCAATGTCAGCGCTTCGATACCGCAATTGAAAGCTGCGATCAAGGAACTGCAGACTCATGGTTACAAGGTGCCGGACTATCCCGAAAATCCGAGTACCGATGCCGAGAAAGCAATCAGGTTGCGGTACGCCAAGTTGCTGGGCAGCGCGGTAAATCCGGTACTGCGCGAGGGCAATTCCGACCGTCGCGCCGCCGCGTCGGTCAAGCAATACGCGCGCAAGCATCCGCATCGTATGGGCAAATGGGAAGCCACCAGCAAGACCCGCGTGGCGCACATGACGCATGGCGATTTTTACGGTAGCGAAAAATCCGCGACGGTAACGGAGGCCGTCAGTACACGTATCGAATTTGTAGGCAGGAACGGGCAGGTCACCATCCTCAAGGAGAAGCTCAATCTTTTAGCGGGCGAAGTAATCGACGCGGCCGTAATGAGCCGCAAGGCGCTGCGACAGTTCTATGCCGAGCAGATCAAGGCTGCGAAGCAGGAAGATGTATTGCTGTCACTACACCTGAAAGCCACCATGATGAAAGTGTCCGACCCCATCATGTTTGGCCATGCGGTCTCGGTGTTCTTCAAGGATGCCTTCGAAAAGCACGCTGCGCAGCTGAAAGAGCTGAATGTCAACCTCAACAACGGCTTCGGCGACGTGGAAGCAAAAGTGCTGGCGTTGCCGGAAAAAAAACGTGCCGCCCTCGTGGCCGACATCGCCAACTGTTTCCGCGACCAACCGCCGCTTGCAATGGTGAATTCCGACAAGGGCATCACCAACCTGCATGTACCATCGGACATCATCATCGATGCCTCCATGCCACCGATGATCCGCGATGGCGGCAAGATGTGGGGTGCGGACGGCAAGCCCTACGACACGCTGGCGATGATTCCCGATCGCTGCTACGCGGGCGTGTATGTGGCCACAGTCGAGGACTGCAAACTGAACGGCGCGCTTGACCCCGCCACGATGGGTTCGGTGCCGAACGTCGGATTGATGGCACAACAAGCCGAAGAGTACGGCTCGCACGACAAGACTTTTGAAATGGTGGGTGACGGCATAGTTCGCATTGTCGATGCGAATGGAAGCGTTCTGCTGGAACAGAACGTCGAACAGGGCGACATCTTCCGCGCCTGCCAGGCCAAGGATGCACCGATACAGGACTGGGTGAAACTCGCCGTTACACGCGCGCGCTTGAGCGATACACCCGCGATCTTCTGGCTGGACAGAAACCGCGCGCATGACGCTCAGATCATCGCCAAGGTCGAAAAGTACCTCAAGAATCACGACACCAGCGGCCTCGACATCCAGATCATGGAACCGGCGGCCGCTTGCCGCGTTTCGCTGGCGCGTGCCCGTCAGGGCAAAGACACCATCTCGGTTACCGGGAATGTGCTGCGGGATTACCTTACCGACCTTTTCCCGATACTTGAACTCAACACCAGCGCCAAAATGCTCTCCATCGTCCCGCTGATGAACGGCGGCGGTCTATTCGAGACCGGCGCGGGCGGTTCGGCGCCCAAGCATGTGCAGCAGTTCCAGCAGGAGAATTGTCTGCGTTGGGATTCGCTGGGCGAATTCCTGGCACTCGGCGTATCGCTGGAACATCTGGCGCAGAAATTCAACAACCCCAAGGCAAAACTGCTGGCAGATACGCTGGACCAAGCGACCGGAAAAGTTCTCGACAACAACAAATCACCCGCGCGCAAAGCGGGGCAGATCGACAATCGCGGCAGTCATTTCTATCTGGCTTTGTATTGGGCGCAAGCGCTCGCTGCACAAAACAAGGACGCAACGCTGAAAACGCGCTTTGCACCGCTGGCCAAAATGCTTACGGACAACGAGGCGAAAATCGACAATGAACTGCTGAGTGTTCAAGGCAAGCCAGTTGACATGGGCGGCTACTATCATCCGGATTTTGCCAAAACCTCGAAGGCCATGCGGCCCAGTGCGACGCTAAACGCCGCGCTGGCCTCGATAAATTGACTCCAACGTACAGACGGAAGCATACCTCCATAGGTCTTACCCAACAGATGGGACGGGGCCGCTACGACATCTAACCTCGCTAGTGTAGCGGTGAGTAGCGGGCGACCCCCGATCCGGGGGATATGAACGGGGTGTTGCCCGTCTTGAAATTTCCGAATGCATTCCTCATATTCAGCTGTACGGGGATGTCCCGGATCTTTCACAGGAGGAAATGATGGCCAACATCTTGCGCTACAACCCGGCTGACAATGCTTTCGATGATTTATTCCGTGGATTTTTCATGAGTCCGGTCAAATTTGAGGGATCGCAGGATCTCCGGATAAAACTGGACGTCAATGAGGATGATAAGGAATATAAAGTTCATGCTGAAATTCCCGGCGTGAGGAAAGACGACATCAATGTCTCGATCGAAGGGAACCAAATTTCGGTCAGTGCGGAAGTAAGAAACGAGAAGGACCTCAAGGACGGTGAGCGGGTATTGCGCAGCGAACGCTACTTTGGCAAGGTGTCGCGATCGTTTATTCTCGAGCACGAAGTCGATGAATCCACTGCTCAAGCAAAGTACGCTGACGGTGTCCTTGAGCTGCGCTTGCCCAAGAGGGCTAGCAACAAAGCAAAAAATCTCACCATACAGTAAGCATATTTTTTTATTTACTTCATGACCGATGTCCGTGTTCTCGAGTACACCCCCGAGATCACGGCATCCGTTTTTTCTGCCGCGGCGGTGCGGCCCATTCACAATATTGATGAACCCGACGAGTCGTTGAAATTGCCGCCTAATTGCCTAAAACGGGAACTTGTACTTGAATCAAAAAACTAATGCGATAGTTGCGATCCATCCGTTAGACAGTGAACGCTACTAACACATATTTCACCCAAAGGAGTTTGAAAATGCCCCTAAATATCTTTCACAAACCTTTTAAATTCGCTGCTGTGACAATGCTGGTCGCTGTAGCCACCATAGCAGGCTATAACGTTAAGAATATTTCAGCGCTTCCAGAGGCCATCGCGGCGCCAAGCATCATATCGACCACGCAAGAACAGCGACATACGTCTAACGTCACGCTGCCAGACTTCGCGGAAATAGCCAGTCAACAGGGTCCCGCGGTCGTTAATATCAGCGTGTCCGGAACAGTCAAGACAGGACTGTCCGGTTATCCCGGCTTTCCCCAAATGGATCCGGGCGACCCTTTCTATGACTTCTTTCGCCGCTTCCAGGCCCCGGCACCGCATAACAATATGCCCACTCAAGGTCTTGGATCCGGGTTCATTGTACGCAATGACGGCGTTGTACTTACCAATGCGCACGTCGTGTCCGATGCCGATGAAGTAACCGTAAAACTCACCGACAAACGTGAATTCAAAGCCAAGGTAGTCGGCATAGATAAGCTCTCCGATGTGGCAGTGCTAAAAATCGACGCCGAAAACCTGCCAACGGTCAAGATTGGCGACCCACAAGAAGCCCGGGTCGGTGAATGGGTGATCGCCATCGGATCACCGTTTGGCTTCGAAAATACCGTAACGGCGGGCATTATTTCAGCCAAATCCCGATCACTCCCTGACGAAGGTTTTGTGCCGTTCCTGCAAACGGATGTTGCCGTCAATCCGGGAAATTCCGGCGGGCCATTGTTCAATATGAATGGCGAAGTCATCGGCATCAACTCTCAGATTTTCAGTCGCAGCGGCGGCTATCAGGGTTTATCGTTCGCCATACCGATCAATGTTGCGATGAATGTCGAACAGCAGTTACTTGACCATGGGACGGTAAAACGAGGACGACTCGGCGTCATGATTCAGGATGTTAATCAGCAACTTGCCGATACCTTCGGCTTAAGCAAGCCGGCAGGCGCGTTGGTTAGTTCGGTAGAAAAAGATAGTCCGGCGGAAAAAGCTGGGATCAATCCAGGTGATGTGATTTTAAAATTTAATACCAAAGAAATCGTTCGTTCGACGGACCTTCCCGCGCTGGTAAGTGAGTTGTCACCAGGTAGTGACGCCCATCTGGAGATTTGGCGGAAGAACAAAGTGAAAAAGATTTCCATGAACGTAGGTGAGATGAAGGTTGCTGACGCAAAGGGAAAAACTGTGGCGGATGCGAGCCGAGAAGAGCTAGGGCTGGCTGTCAGGCCGCTTACCTCTGAAGAGCGCAATCAGGTCGATGTTTCAGGTGGATTGCTGGTAGAAAACGTAGCCGATGGCGCTGCAGCACGCGCGGGAATTCGTCCCGGTGACGTGATACTGTCGGTGAATGGCGAAAAGACCAGTAGCATCGCCGAATTGCGTTCGGCCACCGGAGGCAAGAAGCGCATCGCGCTGCTGGTACTCCGCGGCGAAATGCAAATGTTTGTGCCAATTGATCTGGGTTGATTTCAGGAACCGGGACGAAAAAAAGTCCCGACAACGTTCGTCGCCGGGACTTTCTCAATCTAAATCAGATTTAAGGAGCCTGGATATTGGAGGCTTGCTTTCCTTTAGGGCCTTGAACTACCTCAAAAGTGACCTTTTGACCCTCTTTGAGAGACTTGAATCCGCTCATATTGATTGCTGAAAAGTGTGCAAACAGATCTTCGCTGCCATCATCGGGAGTAATAAAACCAAAACCCTTTGCGTCGTTGAACCATTTAACAGTACCAGTTGCCATGTAATTACTTCCTTACCAAAAAACGGGGAAAACCCCCGCAAAACTGTTTGAAACCAAGACCGCACACGGCAATACCAGTACTGCAGATACTTTGAATCAAACACCAGCGCACTTTGTACTCTAGTTTGTCGGACAACGTCAAGGGATTTATAGATTAATATTGAATTGACTTGAAAAACGCGCATTAATCATCAACTATGTCACTTGGTTAAGCAATTTGAGACTAGTCACGTTACGAGAACATGGCATCCAAACAACAGAACAGTTCGGTGCTTGCGCCGGAACGCGCAAAATCGAAACCGCCGCGTATGTACAAGGTGATTTTGTACAATGACGACTTCACCACGATGGAATTTGTCATTGAAGTGTTGCAGCGTTTCTTTTCCATGAATCGTGAACGTGCAGTGCAAATCATGCTCGAAGTACATAACCACGGTTCCGCCGTATGCGGAGTTTATTCACGTGATGTTGCAGAAAGCAAAGTAACTCAGGTAACAGAACTTGCAAAGCAGTGCGGGCATCCGCTACGATGCGGCATGGAGGAAAATTGAGATGATTGCTCAGGAACTGGAAGTAAGCTTGCACTTGGCATTTGTTGAAGCACGCCAGAAGCGCCATGAATTCATCACTGTCGAGCATCTGCTGCTGACCATGCTGGACAATGCTTCAGCGGCACAGGTATTACGCGCCTGTGGCGCAGATATTGAGGAGTTGCGCAAGACAGTTACCGACTTCATCACTACGCACACGCCGATTACACCCGGCACCGACGAAGTCGATACCCAGCCAACCGTCGGGTTTCAGCGGGTAATCCAACGAGCAATCCTGCATGTCCAGTCCACAAACAAGAAGGAAGTGACCGGTGCGAACATTCTGGTCGCGCTATACGGCGAAAAAGATTCGCATGCCGTGTATTTCCTCACCCAGCGCAACATCAACCGACTTGATGTTGTAAATTACATTGCCCATGGCATAGACAAGAGTGTGACGGGCAGCCCCACCAAGCCACAATCGGACCAGGAAGCAGAGCCTGAGCAGAATTCGGGGAGCGCGTTGAAGAGCTACACGCTGGATTTGAATGGTCATGCCTTAGCTGGAAAGATTGACCCGTTGATCGGGCGTGAACTTGAGTTGGAACGTGTCATACAAACGCTGTGCCGGCGCCGCAAGAACAATCCATTGTTGGTGGGCGAAGCCGGAGTAGGCAAGACTGCGATTGCCGAAGGACTGGCGAGACTGATCATTGAAGAAGACGTACCTGAAATTCTGCGCGATGCGCATGTTTATGCCCTCGACATGGGTGCGCTACTGGCCGGCACCAAATATAGAGGCGACTTTGAACAGCGATTGAAAGCGGTGTTGAAGGAACTTGCAGATGCGCCTCATGCCATCCTGTTCATCGACGAAATTCATACGCTCATAGGTGCTGGCGCTGCTTCCGGCGGCACGATGGACGCCTCTAATCTGCTCAAACCAGCCCTTTCCAGCGGCCAACTCAAGTGCATCGGCGCGACAACGTATCTGGAATACCGCGGGATTTTCGAGAAGGATCACGCGCTATCGCGCCGCTTCCAGAAGATTGACGTCCCCGAACCGTCTGTTGAACAGACGATCGCCATTCTGCGCGGACTTAAGACCCGTTTTGAGGAACACCATAACGTGAAATATAGCGCGGCTGCAATCACCAGCGCGGCGGAACTTTCCGCACGGTTTATCAATGACCGCCACCTTCCCGACAAGGCCATTGATGTCATTGACGAAGCGGGTGCAGCACAACGCATATTGCCAAAATCAAGACAGAAGAAGATAGTCGGCAAGCATGAAATCGAAGAAATAATCGCCAAGATTGCACGAATCCCGCCGCGCACTGTTTCTTCGGATGATCGCAACACCTTGAAGACGTTGGACAGGGACCTGAAAGCAGTGGTGTTTGGTCAGAACAAGGCCATCGACGCACTCGCAACTGCAATCAAGATGTCTAGAAGCGGCCTGGGCAACCCTCTGAAGCCGATAGGTAGCTTCCTGTTTTCCGGTCCGACCGGGGTCGGCAAAACCGAGGTTGCGCGTCAATTGGCCTATTCAATGGGTATGCCGTTGCACCGTTTTGACATGTCCGAGTACATGGAACGCCACGCTGTTTCACGGTTGATTGGCGCACCACCCGGTTATGTCGGTTTTGATCAGGGTGGATTATTGACCGAGGCAATCAGCAAGCAGCCTCACGCTGTTCTGCTGCTCGATGAAATTGAGAAAGCTCACCCGGATATTTTCAATATACTGTTGCAGGTAATGGATCATGGCACTTTGACCGACAACAACGGACGCAAAGCAGATTTCCGCAACGTGGTCGTTATCATGACCACCAACGCCGGCTCCGAATCTCTAAACAAATCCCATATCGGATTTACGCAGAGCAGCAAAGGTTCGGACGATTCAGCAGACATTAAGCGCACCTTTACACCAGAATTTCGTAACCGCCTGGACGGCATAATCTCCTTTGCCGCTCTGGATCGCGAGGTGATATTGCGCGTTGTGGACAAATTCCTGATGCAACTGGAAGAGCAATTGCATGAAAAGAAAGTGGAAGTGGTGTTCACGGACGCGTTGAAGGATTATTTGGCTGAAAAAGGCTTCGACCCGCAGATGGGCGCACGCCCGATGGCACGTCTGATCCAGGACACGATACGCTCTGCGCTGGCCGATGAGCTGCTATTTGGGAAACTGGCTAATGGCGGCAAGGTGACGGTCGATGTCGACGCCGAGCGCAAAGTGAAATTGCAGTTTGACGACGAGACGGTGCCTGCATAGTCTAACGATTTGCCCGCTATAGCTGAACTTTGCTTGTCCCGGTCTTATGCTGCGGATAACAAGTTCGGCCAATTTCTTGTTGTGGCACTGAATGTCCCAATATCGAGGTCGATTCGCGCCTTCCCCCACCGGACCGCTCCACTTGGGCTCGCTGGTCGCAGCGCTCGGCAGCTTTCTTGATGCGCGTTCCCATCGCGGCAAATGGCTGCTGCGTATTGAAGACGTTGACACTCCGCGTATAGTCCAAGGCGCTGCAGATGAAATTCTCCGCACCCTCGAAGCCTACGGCCTGCATTGGGACGACGCGGTCATTTACCAAAGTAAGCGCGGTTCCGCCTATCAGGAATCCTTTCTCCAGTTGCAGAAGTCCGGATTGGTATACCCGTGCAGTTGCAGCCGGAAAGAAATAGCCGACACCGCCGTGCGTAGCGGAGAAGAGCTGATCTATCCTGGAACCTGCCGAGCTGGCCTTCCTGCAGGAAAGGCGGCGCGTGCCTGGCGCATACGCACTGATCTGAATACACGTATTCCCCCGGGTGAAGGCACTCGGGCCGACTTCCCGGCGAACAATGGATATATTGATTTCCACGATTTGCTTCAGGGGCATATCAAACAGCATCTGGAGTATGAAATTGGCGATTTTGTCGTGCTGCGTGCTGATGGTCCATTTGCCTATCAGTTGGCTGTAGTCGTTGACGACGCGGCCCAGGATATCAGCCATATTGTTCGTGGTGCCGATCTGCTTTGCTCCACCACGCGCCAAATATACTTGCAACGTATTCTCGGCTTGCCGAGTCCGGCATATATGCACCTGCCAGTTATAGTAAATGATCGAGGTGAAAAGCTCAGCAAGCAGACACTGGCGGAACCTGTCGATAATCGAGCTGCGGCCGCGACCATGTTCACGGCGCTGCGGTTGATGCGCCAGCAACCTCCTGCTGAACTGGGAAATGCCCCGGCCGAGCAACTTTTGAGCTGGGCCATTGCGAACTGGAAACCGCAGTCGCTGTTGAATTGTGCTCATATCTGCGCAGCATAGCCCTCGCAACCCTGCAGTGAGTTGTCAGCTGAACCCGAAGCGGGAGTATTATCTGGCTTCACAAATAGTGTAAAGGTAGGCGTCTGCATACCGCGATGCTGCGGATCATCGGCCTCGCTGCGTCGTTTTCGCAACAAGCTTGTGCAGTCTTCATCAACCACTGGTGCGTCGTTACCCGACTTGAATGAATTCGTTTCGTAAACGTACCGCATACCGTATCGCTGCTGTCAGCGTCATGCTGGCGTCCATTGCAGGCCCAATTTCTTGGTTGATCGCTCGTGAGAACGCAGAAGGCGGAATCGTCGCGCTGTCGATCGAAGAGTCCCACCGCTTAATCCATCACCACCACGCGATCAATCTCAATGGCCCAAGCGCAAGTCTGCTTGCCGCCGAGGCCGCGAAGTCGATTACCGGCGGACTGTTCGATATTGCCGAAATATACGATACCACTGGCAGCAAACTCGCTGAATCCATGACTAGCCAGGGCAAGGAAGTTGAACTGCACTTGCCAAGCCACCCTGCACCCGGTTACCTCACGGCATCGTTTGAACGATTGAAACTGCCTGGTGGACGCTGGGCACTCCGCGTTTTCGTCCCGCTACGCGACAGTCCCACCGCTACGAGCGGTCCGATAACCGGATATTTCGAAGGTGTACGCGTCATCCCAGACTGGCAGCGAAAACAGATATTTTTATCATCACTCAGTGTCGCATTAATGGTTTGCTTCGCCTCTTTGCTCTGCGGAGCCGCAACCTATCCGTTCATCGCGGACCTATCATCCGACAATGACAGAAAGACACGTGAAGTACTCGACTCTCATCTCTCCATAATGGGAGCGCTGGGTCGAGCCATCGCCAAGCGCGACTCGGATACCGGAGCACACAATTATCGTGTCGCATGGATTGCGGCGTGCATTGCTGAACGTATGGGCTTAAGCGGCAGAGCAATGCAATCACTGATCGCCGGAGCGTTTCTGCATGATGTCGGAAAAATCGGCGTTCCCGATTCGATACTGCTTAAGCCTGGAAAACTGGATGACGATGAATCCGGCATCATGCGCACCCATGTTGCTCAGGGTGAAGAAATCGTCGGCGGCACCGGTTGGCTCGGGGGCGCCAGATCTGTCGTCGCCGCCCATCATGAAAAGTGGGATGGATCCGGTTATCCGCACCAACTGAAAGGTGAAAAAATTCCACTTCCCGCAAGAATCTTTGCCGTAGCCGACGTGTTTGACGCGCTCTGTTCAAAGCGCCCCTATAAGGAATCGATGGGATTCGACTCCGTAATGTCTGTACTTGAAAAAGAGACCGGCAGCCATTTCGATCCCTCTGTAATGAAAGTGTTTCGGACGATGGCGCATGATATTTTCGTTCGGCTGAACAACATTGGCGAAATCGACGCTCGCCGGCTCATGGAGCAACGGGTAATTCGCCATTTTGGTTTGTAGCGGTTCGCATTCACCACTTTGAAATAGCCACAGTAGCCGGGTGCGCAACGCACGGCAGAGGTCCTGCTATAGTTTGAATCGGTACAGGCGCTGCTGAATCTACGGCATCAGTCGCGTTGATTCGGTGAATTAAGTTACTTGAAACCGCTATCACTTCCTCGTGTCGACGCGTCAATGCTTGCAGTTGCAGCGGCATTACTTCCGATGGGAGCGCGCACCAGCAACAGCAGCGGCAGCATCATGACAAAGTTAAGCGTGGCAAACCAGAAGCTGTCCATGTAGCCGATGTTCTGCGCCTGGTGCATGACCTCTCGGGCGGCTAGCGCGATACCCTGCGGATCACGCACCCCAATGTGCAACGGAACAAAATAGGCATGCAGTGCGTCGTTATACGGATTGATCTGACCGCGCAACAAATTCCAGCTTTGCTGCGAGCTGCGTGAAAAATAGGTGGCCAGAATAGAGATGCCCAACGATGATCCCAGCGCGCGTATCAGGCTGTAAATTCCCGCGGCCTCCGCCGCGGATTGCTTGGGGAGCGTCGTGAATGCCAACGTAGAAATCGGCACAAATATCAGACCCATACCCATACCCTGCAGCATCATCGGAACGATCAGATCATTCGCGGTAATTTCAGACGTGAATTGTGTCATCATGAAATTTCCCGCAATGCTTGCAAGTATTCCGGCGAAGATGAAATTTCTCGGGGGGATTTTTCCGACAAATTTTCCGACGAAGATCATCACCAGAAAAGACGCCAGCCCTCGCGGCGCCATATACAGACCCGCCTCAAAAG
>JBARHR010000154.1:0-3678 GCA_049799335.1 Gallionella sp.
TGTCATTTTCGAGTAAGTTCTGGCCTGATTGATTTGCATGCGGACCAGTCGTTCGCCCGAATAGGCTATCGGGCTAACCTGAAGCGACCGACAAGCCCCACTCTCAGGTCAACTTGCGTGTCGATGATCCGTTTAAATTGCGGCCGAAGAACACCGTACAGCAATATATGGATACTGGACGCTTTGGAGCGGGTGAACGGGATCGAACCGTCGTATGCAGCTTGGGAAGCTGCCGTTCTACCATTGAACTACACCCGCATGGTGTAAAATGGCCCCATTCTACCATGAGCAAATAATGTGATAACCGTCAGCATTAACGGTGCGGAGATGCAGTTGATTCCGCCCGTCAACGTCGCCACCCTCATCGACATTCTGGGATTGACCGGAAAACGCATCGCGCTTGAGCGGAACGGAGATATTATCCCGCGTAGTACGTTCAACTCACAGCAGTTGGCCGATGGCGACAAACTGGAGGTCGTGGTTGCGGTCGGAGGCGGCTGAATGTAACACGCTGATTGCAAGGTCGGCCCGACCACACGTAATCGCCGCAAGTGAATCTCCAGTAGCACAACAACAGGACATATGAAATGCACGACAATCTCGTTATCGCAGGCAAAAGCTATAAATCCAGACTTCTGGTCGGCACTGGAAAATACAAGGATTTCAAAGAAACTCGGGCCGCCGTCGAGGCAAGTGGCGCGGAGATTATTACCATTGCCATCAGACGCAGCAATATCGGGCAAAATCCAAACGAGCCCAATTTGCTGGAAGTTCTGCCACCGTCCCAATATACGCTGTTACCCAATTCTGCAGGTTGCTATACGGCTGAAGACGCTGTTCGCACCCTAAGACTGGCCCGCGAATTGCTCGATGGACATAGTTTGGTGAAGCTGGAAGTCCTTGGCGACCCGCAATCTTTATACCCCAATGTGATTGAAACAATCGCCGCGGCAAGAACGCTAGTTGCCGATGGGTTTCAAGTGATGGTCTACACGTCCGACGATCCCATCGTCGCGAAGCAGCTGGAGGATATCGGCTGTGTCGCCATTATGCCGCTCGCGTCGCTGATTGGTTCCGGCATGGGCATACTGAATCCCTGGAATTTGCAGCTCATCATGGAGCGTGTACAGGTGCCGGTGATTGTTGATGCGGGCGTGGGCACGGCTTCTGACGCAGCAATCGCGATGGAACTTGGTTGCGACGGCGTGCTGATGAACACCGCGATCGCTGCCGCCCAGCAGCCCGTGCTGATGGCGGATGCAATGAAGCAGGCGGTGGAAGCGGGACGCTCTGCCTATCTTGCCGGACGAATGCCAAAGAAACTTTACAGTGCCAGCCCGAGCTCGCCGGTTGCTGGCATCATCAGTTCTATTCGCAGTTAGCCCACCTCGACTACGAGCAATAAAGGGGACGTGCGAAACCTGTCCAGCTCGTGTAATCCCATGACCGGAACTATAGACACCAGCAAGCGACATATCCGCAGTTTCGTGCGTCGCCAAGGTCGCGTGTCGCCTGCGCAACTGCGCGCGTGCGAAACCCTGTTGCCGCAATTCGGCATCCAATATGCCGCTCAGCCACTCGATCTCGATGCCGTTTTCGGGCGCAACGCGCCCAAAATTTTAGAGATTGGTTTTGGCATGGGCGACAGCACCGCGACGATCGCCCTCGCGAATCCTGAAAGTGATTACCTGTGTCTGGAAGTTCACACCCCCGGCGTGGGCAATTTACTCAAGTTGATTGAAGCACAGCACCTCACCAACATCCGCATCATTCAACACGATGCCGTGGAAGTGTTGCGTGACATGATTGCCGAAGCTTCACTGGACGGCGTGCATATCTTCTTCCCCGACCCATGGCACAAGGCGCGCCACAACAAACGCCGCCTGATTCAAACCCCCTTCATCGCCGCGTTAGTGCAGAAAATAAAACCGGCCTGCCCTGAGCTCAGTCGAAGGGGCGGGTATATTCACGTTGCCACCGATTGGCAGGATTATGCCGAGCAAGTATTACGCGTGTTGAGTGAAGAAGTGTTATTGAAAAACACCGTGGTCGATTACGCGCCACGCCCCGATTATCGTCCGCTCACCAAATTTGAAAAGCGCGGGCTCAACCTGGGGCATGGGGTTTGGGATTTGGTGTTTCGACGGGTTTAGCTTTTGGGTGGGCTATTTGCCCACCGTTATTTATTGTCCGCTTGGTCGTAAGGAGCTTGCCCACCCTTGCTCGTAGTACAAACAATTTCCTCAGATCAATTTGCTATTGCCACTTTACTTTGGCTGCGACATTGGAGGAGAAGTTTTGTTCTGGCACTCTTTTACGACGTCATCAAAAGGGCTGCTCGGGACTACACCATTAATGAAATAGTTGGTCTTTGAGCCGCCTTCTATGTCTGAAATATCTGCTAAGAATCCAGTTTATGTTTCGACTACGTTGTGAACAATTGCAGATACCGTATACCCACTTGAAGTCGGTCTCCATGTAATCGGAAATCCTGTTCCAAATACGGTCGTTTTTTCCCACTGGTCAGCTATACAGAGCGCAACATCTTTAGCAGGAAGGTTACTCGATACTTCGAGTGTAGGAACTTCTTTTCTCATGTCTCCGGGTGTTGCACAACTTGCTATCAATATTATTGAAAGCACAAGCACCAGTCTTACCGTTTTATTCATAGAATCCACATCCTTATTTTTCGGTGATAGACGACGATTGGTTGATCAGACGCGTGATATTCAAAATCATTGCAATAAGGTCGAGGGCATTAGTGAAACAGAAACCAATCCCATCCTATTTTCTAGAAAGATTCTATATGCGTATGCCTTACCTTCTTTTATTATATTCGGAGAGTTGGTTCTTGAATTGAATCGCAATTTTCGTGTAATGCTTGAAAGAGTTTTGCAATTTCTCATTGAGCGATAAAAGAGGCACAAATTCATCAGACCACCTTTCAAATTCAAGATGGCCTGAAAATGGAGAAGTACGTTCGCGAATACGATCTAGCCTTTTTAACTTTTTGAGTAATTCAGTGGTCATGAATGAAACGATATAGCGTTAAATAGAGTCCATAAAGACACCGTTAAAAATACAGATAGGCCGCGTTGCCCTCCAGCCAACATCAAACGTCAAAATCAAACATCAAACTCCATATTCGGCGCGCGGTTCAGCAAATCAACGATCACTTCCGCAGCGGGAATGTGTTCGTACAGCACGCGATACACCGCCTCGCAAATCGGCATTGCCACGCCCAGCCGTTGCGCGAGTTGATGCACTTCGCGCACGGTGTAAACGCCTTCGGCAACGTGTCCAAGTTGTTGCAGGATTTCCGGCAAGCTTTGCTTATTCGCCAGCAGCAATCCCACCTGGCGGTTGCGTGACAAATCACCCGTGCAGGTCAAAATCAAATCGCCTACACCGGACAAGCCACCCAGGGTTTCGGGTCGTCCACCGAGCTTCAAACCCAGCCGCGAGATTTCAGCCAGCCCGCGTGTCAACAAGGCAGCACGGGCGTTGTAGCCCAGCCCCATGCCGTCGCAAATACCAGCCGCAATCGCCAACACGTTCTTCACCGCGCCGCCGACTTCCACACCGATGACATCGTTGCTGGCGTAAATGCGTAGCCGTGAATGGTGCAAGGCTTGTGCGGTGTTGCGAGAAAATTCTTCATCGTTAGAGGCGAGCGTC
>JBARHR010000155.1:0-5438 GCA_049799335.1 Gallionella sp.
CAGCACACTGGACTCAGCTTCTACCACAGTAGGTTCCGTATCCCTGGCTTGCTTGTCCTGCCATGACGGTACACAAGCGATGAACACGGTAATCAACTCGCCAGGTTCTGGTACAGTTGGTGACGTAGGTACAGGTTCTGGTACCGGTCCTCACGGCTGGGTTGAGTTTTCGCAATTCGATCAAGTAACTGGAAGAATGAGCTACATCGGCACCGATCTGCGTAACGACCACCCAATCAGCATCGAATACGCTGGTGCATTGTCCGGTTCTCTGGCACGTCCGGCACGTGATACAGACTTCAATACCACCAATGACGTTACTGTAGCCAGCGGCACCACCGTATGGTACATCGAAGCTGACGGTACAGCCGGCAAGAGCAAGCACGACTTCCCACTGTACAACCGTACAAGCGGTGGCCTGGCTGGACAACCACTGGTTGAGTGCGCAACTTGCCACGATCCACATACTCAAAACACTACCTTCCTGCGTCACAACAACGGAAACAACGGCAGTCAGACTTGCTTGTCCTGTCACATTAAGTAATCTGTACGTGATTTAGCCGAAAGGCAGAGGCCAGACGGAAACGTCTGGCCTTTTCCATAAGTGCGCCCGGCATGAGCGCACTTAATTGGAGGTGAAAGTCCTCTACTCGCCCCGCAAGGGGAAGAGTTAGAGCTGAACGGCAAGGGTGACGCGGGTAACCGTGAATCTGGAGGACGCCGAAGGCAAGGCGCTGGCCTGACGAGCACGAAGTACCGCCTAAAGACCCAGATATTCGATTGCCTTATGAAGGGTGAGCAACTCATTGCGATTCAAGAAAATCGACTCATGCAAACGGGACTCGGAGCGCAGATGGATATTGACGGGTTTGCAACTGCGTTGGAACATGCAAGTAATCGTGCGGCAAAAGTTAAAAGCCCCCAGCTTTGCCGGGGGCCACTTAACTACTTTGCCACCCACGCTTTGTCAGGCAATTATTTTTTTGCTGCGCAACGCCTCGATGATTTCCGGAATGATACCCGGATCGTCGATCGTTGACGGCACCATGTATTCCTTGCCATTGACGATATTCGAAAGCGTTTTTCGTAGCGTCTTTCCAGATCTCGTCTTGGGTAGTCTGGCGAGTATGACGGAGTCCTTGTAACAGGTAATCGCGCCGATCGTTTCCCGGATGCGGGCGATTAGTTCTTTTTGCAGTTCTGTCTCTCCTACGGTCATTCCGGTTTTTAGCACGACGAGCCCCATTGGAACTTGGCCCTTCAGGTCGTCATCACGCGCGATGACTGCGCACTCCGCGACTGCCGGGTGAGTTGCGATCACCTCTTCGATTTCGCCGGTTGAGAGCCTGTGACCAGCGACGTTAATTACGTCGTCAACACGCCCCATTACGAACACGTACCCGTCGTCATCAATATACCCGCCATCGCCGCTGGTGTAGTACCCGGGAAGGAAGCTCAAATAGCTGTCGCGGAATTTGTTTTCATCTCCCCAAACATGGTTAAGACAAGCAGGGGGAAGGGGCAATTTCAAGGCAATGTAACCTTGCGTCCCGCGGGGAACTTGCTGGCTGTTTTCGTCGAGAATTTGCACGTTGAAGCCCGGGACCGGTACCGTTGACGAACCTGACTTGATAGGCATCGCTTCAATTCCCTGCATGTTTGCGGTGATTGCCCAGCCGGTTTCGGTTTGCCACCAGTGATCCACCACGGGTTTGCCGGTCTTTTCCGTCAGCCAGTGTTCCGTGGGCGGGTCGAGTCGTTCACCGGCTGAATATATTACCTGGAGCTTGCCCAAATCATATTGCTTCATCAATTTTGCGTCGGGATCTTCCTTCTTTACCGCGCGGAACGCGGTTGGCGCTGTGAACAGTGCCTTGACGCCGTATTCTGCGCAAACGCGCCACAGGGCACCGGCGTCGGGTGTCATGATAGGCTTGCCTTCGTAGACTATTGTGGTGCAGCCATGCAACAGCGGGCCATAGACAATATATGAGTGCCCTACCACCCAGCCCACATCTGAAGACGCCCAATACACATCACCAGGCTCGACGTTGTAAATTGCCTTCATGCTATATTTCAGAGCGACCGCATGCCCGCCATTTTCGCGTAGTACACCTTTCGGTTTCCCCGTGGTGCCTGAGGTATACAGAATATACAAAGGGTCGCTGCCCTTGACCGGCGTGCAGCCAACCGGACTGGCTTTGGCCAGTAAGGCTGCCCAATCGTGATCACGTCCGGAAATCATCGTGGCGCTTGCCTGAGGACGCTGAAATACGACGCAACTTTGCGGCTTGTGCTTGGCAATCTCGAAGGCGCGATCAATCAGCGGTTTGTATTCAACTACGCGTTTGACTTCGATGCCGCAGGAGGCGGTGAGTATGATTTTTGGCTTTGCGTCGTCAATCCGTACCGCCAGTTCAGGCGGGGCAAATCCCCCGAAGACGACTGAATGTATTGCACCCAGTCTGGCTACCGCTAGCATCGCGATGACTGCTTCGGGTATCATTGGCATGTAGATAATGACACGGTCGCCTTTCACCACTCCCAGGTTCGTTAGCATTCCGGCGGTGCGCGCGACCACATCGGTTAGTTCGGAATAGGTATAGCGATACTTGGTATTGGTGACCGGAGAGTCGTATATCAGGGCGTCCTGGTTGCCGCGTCCGCTTTTTACATGATGATCCAGTGCCATGTACGCCGTATTCATCTCGCCGTCGCCAAACCAGTAACCGAGCCCGTCTTTGTCGAACGTCAGAATTTCCTGCGGAAACTTGTACCACTCCAGAGATTCGGCTTGTTTGCGCCAGAATCCTGCAGGGTCTTTAGTCGAATGATCATATTCGCTTTGATAACTCATTTCGATTCCTCCCTCGCGTGTTGCCCGTTTTGGGCGATTAATTGATGATCAGCATCTGCATGAACTCATTTACCGGCAGCGCTTCAAGCGCATTCTTGTCGAGGCACAGAGCCATGATTTGCTGGCAGCGTTTTTCCGGGAAACGGGTTCGCAAATTGTTAATGAATTTCCGCTCAAGAACCGGAATGCCTTCCGCCCGACGACGACGGTGGCCGATCGGGTATTCGACTTCTATCTTGTCGGTGCTGCTGCCATCCTTGAAATGTACCTGGATTGCGTTGGCGATAGAACGCTTGTTTGCCTCCAGATATTCCTTGCTGTAGCGCGGATCTTCGACAATTTCCATCTTCTCTCTAAGTTGGTCGATAATCGGGTTGGCCGCGTGGAAACTGTTTTCGTAGTGTTCTGCGACCAGATCACCGAACGCCAAAGGCACGGCCACCATATATTGGATGCAATGGTCTCGATCCGCTGGATTCGCGAGTGGACCAACCTTGGAAATAATCCGGATTGCTGATTCATGTGTCGTAATCACGATCTTGCTGATGTCACCCAAGCGATCTTTCACTTTGGGGTGCAAACGAACAGCTGCTTCGCAGGCCGTCTGTGAATGAAACTCGGCGGGGAAAGATATCTTGAACAGGACATTTTCCATCACATAGGACGCGTAGGGTTGCTTCAGACTGAAACATCGCTGTTCAGGCGGCTTGATTTGGTTGTCCTTGTTGTTCTTGGTGAACAGCACATCATAGAAACCCCACTGCGGTGCCGTGAGCACTCCGGGTATGCCCATTTCCCCTGCCATGGTGATCATCGACAGACGCACCGCGCGTGAGGTCGCATCGCCCGCCGCCCAAGATTTGCGAGAGCCTGCATTGGGGGAGTGGCGATAAGTTCTCAGTGACTGGCCGTCTACAAATGCCTGTGACAGGGCATCGATGACCTGATCTTCCGTGCCGCCTAACATGCGCGTTACCACGGCTGTGGAGGCAACTTTGACCAGCAACACGTGATCCAGACCGACGCGGTTGAAGCTGTTTTCTAGTGCCAATACACCCTGAATCTCATGTGCCTTGATCATCGCGGTCAGGACGTCGCGTATCGTCAATGGCGCTTTACCTACTGAAACGCGACAGCGACTCAGGTAGTCCGCGACAGCGAGAATTCCGCCGAGGTTGTCCGATGGATGTCCCCATTCTGCGGCCAGCCAAGTATCGTTGTAATCCAGCCAGCGTATCATTGCACCAATGTCCCAAGCCGCTTTCACTGGATCGAGCTCATGTGAGGTGCCGGGTACCCGCGCCCCGTTTTTCACCGTCGTACCCGGTACCAAAGGTCCCAGGTGCTTGGTGCAATCGGGGAAGCGCAACGCCAACAGTCCGCAGCCCAATGTGTCGATCAGGCAGTTGCGAGCAGTGTCGTAGGCTTCCGACGATTTAATTTCCGTGCGACAGACATACTGGGCAATATCGACCAACACCTGATCGGGCGCCGGGCGGGTGTTCATTTCTACATTTGCACTCATTTCTTATCCTTAGCGTTTTTCAATAGGGACCCAAGCCATATTTTCCGGCCCGATGTAATTTGCACTGGGGCGAATTATCTTGCCATCAGCACGTTGTTCAATCACGTGTGCCCCCCAACCGGTGACCCGTGATATCACAAATAACGGTGTGAACATATTGGTCGGTACTCCCATCATGTGATAGGACACCGCCGAAAACCAGTCCAGATTCGGGAACATCTTTTTCAAGTCCCACATTACGGTCTCGAGTCTTGCAGCGATTTCGAATAGGCGCGTATCACCATTTTCCTTCGCCAGACCTTGTGCCACGCGCTTGATAACTTCATTGCGCGGATCTGAAATTGTATAGACGGGGTGACCGAAACCAATAACGATTTCCTTGCGCGCGACGCGTTCTCGTATATCTGCTTCCGCTTCATCAGCATTCTTGTATCTGCTTTGTATGCGGTAGGCTTCCTCGTTGGCTCCACCATGTTTTGGCCCGCGCAGCGCACCGATCGCGCCGGTCATGCAGGAATAGATATCGGAATTGGTACCGGCGATAACTCGGGCAGTAAATGTAGATGCGTTGAATTCGTGTTCCGCGTACAAGATCAAGGAGGTGTGCATGGCACGTACCCAGGAAGCCTTGGCAGGTTTCCCATGGAGCAGGTGCAGGATGTGCGCGCCTATACTATCGTCATCAGTTTCTACTTCGATGCGCTTGCCGTTACTGCTGTAGTGGTGCCAGTACATTAGCATCGAACCGAAACAGGCGAGCATACGGTCGGTTAATTCGCATGCGATGTCCTGTTGGTGGGCATCCGGTTCCTGTTCGCAGGTGCCGAGAATCGAGCAACCGGTGCGCATCACATCCATCGGATGTGCGTTGGCGGGAATTGCTTCGAGCGCCTGCTTTACCGCTTGCGGCAAACCGCGCATTGATTTCAACTTGGTCTTATAGGCTGCCAGCTGGCCCGAATTCGGCAGTGAATCGTGGATCAGAAGGTAAGCGATTTCCTCGAACTCGGCCTGTTCGGCAAAATCGAGAATGTCATAGCCGCGGTAGTGCAGGTC
>JBARHR010000156.1:0-15283 GCA_049799335.1 Gallionella sp.
CAGCTAAAAAGGTAGCAGGCAAGAAACCAGCAGCTAAAAAGGTAGCAGCCAAGAAGCCAGCTGCGAAAAAAGCCGCAGCCAAGAAGCCAGCTGCGAAAAAGGTAGCAGCCAAGAAGCCAGCAGCGAAAAAGGTAGCAGCCAAGAAGCCAGCTGCGAAAAAAGCCGCAGCCAAGAAGCCAGCAGCCAAGCCAGCTGCTAAGAAGGCTGTAGCGAAGAAACCAGCAGCAAAGAAGGCAGTAGCCAAGCCAGCGGCGCCAGCTGTCGCCAAACCCGCTATGCCTGCACCTTCGTCGCCTGCACCGGTGCGTCCTGCTGCAACCTGGCCTTTTCCGACTCCGGGTATTGGCAAGCCAAACTGAACTCCGGCTGGGCTGTGACGACAGCCCCGGATGCCTAGGCAGTTGGGGCTAGTTGCGGCGGACTCAGTTATTAGGGCGCACTAACTGGTGCGTGCGCCTTTCTATTTCGCTATTACATGTTGGAACTGGATGTGGTAGTTGGTGTGTGATGTTCCTGAAGAGCGGCACCACTTTTTGTTCTGCGTGCCGGGACCATACTTCGTGGCACACGCTCAATTCGACACCATAATGCTGTAAAGAGTGGTTGGAGCGGCGCTGTTCCTGTCCAGTTCAATACCAGCTTCGACGCCAGCCCGCGCAATGTCGGCGGCCGAAGCTTGCATAGCATAGGCGTGGTGCATTGCACCTAGTGCGTACTCATGGCCGGTTCCTATAGCCCAATATTTGGCGAATTCAAATACCTCACGCATCGAATAGATTCCAAAAATCCCGCTTGCGTTGACTATTAGTGCGGTGATCTGGCTCGATTCATAGGGGTCTTCGTCGTCTTCCTTGGGATTGAGAAAGCACTTTTCCTTGAGTATTGGATGCAGTTTGCGAAATGTTTCGTATATATTCTCCTTGCTGTTGAGGTTGGCATCCGTCGAGTTCGATAGCAAGTTTGCCAAAACCAAATGATGCGCGGCACTGCCGCACACGCCGACATAGCTGCTACCGATGCGCAATATCTTGTCGTGTGACGCATCCAGATGCGAAGGCAATCGAGTGTCGCCAAAAGTGGTCAAGGTGTCGGCGGCGATAGCGGCGATACCGTTCTTTTTCACTGCGACGATAGTGGTCATGGTCAATCCCTGTTAAATTCCAGTCCAGCCATTATCCCCGATCACTGACTGGTTATGAGTCCCTATTGCGCCGAGTTGCCCTACCATTCGAATGGTGCCAAGTATTATGCGGCGCTATCCGATCTGCCTTGGGCAGTCTGGCTCGACAGTTGCGGGATGGCGCGATACGACATCTTGAGTGCATCCCCGCAGTGCACGGTGATGATTGATCACAATGAGCAACAGCGAGATCCGTTTGACATGTTGCGTGATCAACTCGGCGAGTTGCTTGCTCCGCTACCAAATGTTCCATTTTCGGGTGGCGCATTGGGATATTGGAGCTACGATTTATCACGCCAAATGATGGGATTACCAGCCATCTCATCCGCCGTCGCATTACTTCCAAAGATGGCGATTGGTCTGTACGATTGGGCATTGGTGATCGATCACTTGAGACGCACCGCGAAACTGTTATCCCGACAAAGATATGCGGACACTGCCGATCTGTTGCCCGAAATATTGCGCCGTCTAAGAGGAAGAAAGGCGCCGCAGAATCCGGGAAATTTTGCGGTCCGGGGTCAGATAACCTCGAATTTCACTCCGGCCAGCTATGCAGCAGCATTTTCGAAAGTGCAGGAATATCTGCGCTCCGGCGATTGCTATCAGATCAATCTCGCGCAAAAATTCAAAGCACAAGCCAGCGGCGATGCCTTTAGCGCTTATCTGAAATTGCGTCAACTGAGCCGAGCTCCCTACTCGGCGTTTTTGCAGCTGCCTCAGCTGCAGATACTGTGCAACTCTCCCGAGCGCTTTGTGAGCGTCCTGGGCGATCGAGTTGAAACCAGACCGATCAAGGGGACGCGTCCACGCAGCCCGGTTGCTGCGCGTGATCAGGAGCTCGCGCGCGATCTTCTTAATCACCACAAGGACCGCGCCGAAAACTTGATGATCGTCGATTTGCTGCGCAATGATCTCGGCAAAGTTTGCAAAACGGGATCGGTACGTACGCCACGACTTTTCGAAGTTGAGAGCTACGCCAACGTCCATCATCTGGTCAGCACCGTGGAAGGCCGGCTCGCGTCCACTTTGGATTCGCTAGATGTCCTGCGGGCGTGTTTTCCGGGGGGGTCCGTAACCGGAGCGCCTAAGCGGCGCGCCATGCAGATAATTGATCAATTGGAGCCTGACCCGCGTGGCGTGTACTGCGGCGCCATTGGATATGTAGGGTTTGACGGCAATATGGATACAAATATTGGCATCCGCACTATGGTTCATTTCGGAAACGAGATTGCCTGCTGGGCAGGTGGAGGGATAGTCGCGGATTCCACGGAACAATCGGAATACCAGGAAACGCTGGACAAGGCATCCGTCATGCTTGAACTAATGCAACAATGCGGCGGAGAGTATGAGGGAGTGCCGCGGCGTCATGGCAGCCAGTGAAGAAATAACTGCTGTGGCGTCAGCTTGTGTTCTTCACCCGTATGATGCGCACCACCTCCTGGATTTTTCGCAAGCTGCGCATCACGCCGGCCAGATGCAGGCGATTATTGACCTCCAGCGTGAAATGGAGTCCGGTGTAGTCACCTTCATGGGTGAAACTGATGTTTTCGATGTTTGCGCCCGCTTCGGCGATTGCCGCCGCTAGTTTGGCCAGCACGCCACGCTTGTTAAGCGCCAACAGCCTGATGTTTACCCCAAACGGGCGACTGATACTTTTGTCCCAGACGACATCCAGCCATTGTTCACTGCTGCTGCGACCCCTGCGCAGCGTCGGACAATCCTGGGTGTGGACGATCAGTCCCTGACCGCTCTGTATGACGCCTATGATAGGGTCCCCGGGAATCGGCCGGCAACACTGCGCGAATTGCACTGCCATTCCCTCGGTTCCCTGGATGGTGATCGCCGGCGCCGCCGCAGTATCACTAGTACTGGCTTCTCCAATGCTGGCCAGTTGCCGTGCGACCACCATGTTTAACCGTCGACCCAGACCGATGTCGGTCAATAAATCATCCCGCGTTTTCGTTCCGGTGTCCCTGAGCAGCTTGTTCCACTGCGCTTCGCCCATGTCTTGAGGCTTTATTCCCAAAGTAAGCAGCGCCTGATTGAGCAGTCTTTCGCCAAGCTTGGCCGATTCACCAGAATGCATCGTTTTAAGAAAATGGCGGATGTTGCTGCGCGCCTTGCTGGTCGCCACATAACCGAGCCACGATGGATTGGGTTTGGCGTGTGAGGCGGTGATTACTTCCACACGGTCGCCGCTCTTGAGCTCGGTACGCAACGGTACCAGCTCGTGGTTGACTTTGACCGCGATACAGCGATTGCCGATATCGGTATGCACGCTGTAGGCGAAGTCGACTCCGGTAGCGCCACGGGGTAGCGAGAGTATCTTTCCCTTCGGAGTGAACACGTAAACCTCGTCGGGAAACAGGTCCACTTTAAGATGTTCCAGAAATTCCGACGAATCGCTGCTTTGGCTAAGGCTTTCGAGCAGGTCCTGCAACCATTGATGGGTTTTCTTGTGCAGGTCGTTAATCGAGTCGTGGCTGCTCTTGTACAGCCAGTGCGAGGCGACGCCGGCTTCGGCGATCCGGTGCATATCGTAAGTGCGGATCTGTATCTCGATTGGCGTGCCAAACGGACCAAATAACGTCGTGTGCAATGATTGGTAACCGTTCAATTTCGGGATGGCGATGTAGTCCTTGAACTTGCCCGGAAACGGGTTGTACAGTCCGTGCAGCACGCCCAGGGCAACATAGCATGACGCAAAATCGTTGACCAATACGCGGAAACCGTAGATATCGAGCACCTCGGCAAATGCCAGCGACTTGCTCTGCATCTTTTCGTAAACGCTATAGATGTTCTTTTCGCGGCCGGTCACCTCGGCTTCGATGTGATTGTCGGCAAGTCGCTGTTTGATCGCGTCCAGTATCTTGCCCACCACTTCGGGTCGGTTGCCCCGGGCAACCTTGAGCGCCTTGGCGAGAACTGCGTGACGGTTGGGATGCAGATGCTTGAAGCTCAGATCCTGCAATTCGCGGTAGATATCGTTCAGTCCCAGGCGGTTGGCAATCGGCGCATAGATATCCATAGTCTCGCGGGAGATACGCTCGCACTTGTCGCTGGACATGGATTCCAGGGTGCGCATATTGTGCAGGCGATCCGCCAGTTTGATCAGTATGACTCTTACGTCATGCGCCATCGCCAACAGCATTTTGCGAAAATTTTCCGCCTGGGCGTCTTCCAGTGTTTCAAACTTGAACTTGTCGAGCTTGCTCAGCCCGTCGACCAGTTCCGCAACCGGCTTTCCGAAGCTTTCGGCGACCTGCTCCTTGGTTACATCGGTATCTTCCACGACATCGTGCAGCAATGCGGCGATAATTGCCTGCAGATCTATGTGCAGCGGCGCCAATATTCGCGCGACGGCGATGGGATGAGTTACGTACGGATCTCCGGACTGGCGCGTCTGCCCCTGATGCGCGTGACGGCTGAATTTGATGGCTTCACGGACGTGGTCAACGTCCTGAGGCTTAAGGTAGGTTGAAAGCTCCTCGATTAATAAGTCCGCGTCGCTCATGCATCATCACTCCAGCTTCAATCGCGGAAGGAATCATCGGCGGAGTGACTATGGGAGTGACTGAAATTGCGCCGCAGGATCGGCATCGCAGCCGCACGGCAAATTGACAGCCTATGCCTGACCACGGTTGAGAATTTCCTTGCCGACTTTGCCTTCGCTTATTTCGCGGAGCGCGATCACGGTCGGCTTGTCCCTGACGTTATCGACCAGATGCGCGGCTCCGTTGGAGAGCTGGCGTGCGCGGTAGGCAGCCGCGAGTGTCAACTCGAAACGGTTGGGGATTTGTGCGAGACATTCTTCAACGGTAATGCGTGCCATCATTTACTCCGGGTTCTGTAACTGGTTGATCAAATTCTGGTGACGGGACATTTGCTTGACGCCGCGCAAGTTCGCACAAACCGCCAACGCGCCGAGTTCGCGCAAAGCATCATCCAGATTGTCGTTGATAATAACATAATCGAACTCCGCGACATGGGAGACGTCTTCGCGTACCGCCGCCAGACGCTTCGCAACAACTTCCTCGCTGTCCTTGCCGCGATTCTTCAATCGTTGCGCCAGCACCTGCATCGAAGGGGGTAGTATGAAAATACTGATGCACTCGGGGAATGTGCGGCGCACTTGTGCGGCTCCCTGCCAGTCGATCTCCAGCAGCAAATCCTGGCCGTTGTCGATTTGCTGGCTGATCCAGGACTGGGACGTGCCGTACAGGTTTCCGTAGACCTCTGCGCTTTCGAGGAAATCTCCGCGCTTCACCATATTCATGAACGTATCGCGACTGACAAAGTGATAGTGCTTGCCGTTCTGTTCGCCAACACGCGGTTCGCGTGTGGTAAATGAAACCGACAAACTGATTTGCGGGTTGGTGGCGAGCAATGCGTGTACCAGGCTGGTTTTTCCGGCACCCGAAGGCGCGCTGACGACGAAAAGGTTTCCCGACATGGCTACTCCAGATTCTGGATTTGTTCGCGCATCTGTTCGATGAGTATCTTCATTTCCATGGCGTTGCGCGAAACCTCCGCGTCGACCGATTTTGAGCCCAAAGTATTGGCTTCGCGATTGAGTTCCTGCATCAGGAAATCCAGACGCTTTCCGACCGCGCCTCCCTGCGCAAGTACGCGGCGCATTTCGGTAAGGTGGCTGTCAAGTCTGGACAGCTCCTCATCGACATCAATCTTGCTGGCGAAGAGTGTGATCTCCTGGCGAATACGCTCGTCCAGAGCATCCTGTAGCGAAACGCCCTGCAGTGCTTCACGCAACCGGTTGGACAATTTTTGCTCGTAGGCGGTGATCGCTGCAGGGACGTGGGGTATGACCGCAAGACGTAGCGCTTCGATCTTTTCCACGCGCTGCATCAGGAAGTCCTTTAGCCTTTCTCCTTCGCGTGCGCGGGCCGCGGAAAACTCCTGTAACGCGCGTTGCACCAGACCGAGCAAAGCAGCGCCCAATACTTCGGATGATGCATCGGGTGTTTCCAAAACGCCATTCCAGCGCAGTGCATCTGCAACGGTAATAGCGGTAGCGTCGGGGATCGCAGTTTTCACTTCACGATTCCATATCGCCAATTGCTGCAGCATCTGGTGATTCAGCGTGGCGGAGGTCTGCGAGGATCGTGTAACGTAGTTGATGCGACACTCGACTTTACCGCGCTGCAGTTGCGCAGTCATGGCTTCACGCAGCGGGATTTCGAACACGCGCAATTCATCCGGCATGCGCAACTGGATATCGAGATAGCGGTGGTTTACAGCGCGCAGCTCCAGCGTCAATGAGCAACGATCGAGCTCGATACTTGCGTTGGAATAACCTGTCATGCTGAGTATCATGGTGCGGCCCGTAAAAATAGCTGTGCTGGAGCGCCGCATTATATTACGATTGCACCTTGAAGAATTATCGGACGCATATCCACCCATGAACTTCTCGATACACCAGGCAACAAATATCGGTAATCGCAAATTCAATCAGGATCGCGCCGCGTACGGCTACAGCAGTGGCACGTTGATGCTGGTGTTGGCCGACGGCATGGGCGGACATCTGAAAGGCGAGCTTGCCGCGGGTGCGATTGTCGATACGTTCACGGATTCCTTTGAAGAAGGATCGAGCAAGCCCCTGGTAGATCCGATGAGATTCCTGGTCGATACGATGAGGAACGCACACGAACGCATTGTCGACTTTTCACATCAAATGGGGCTGGGCGGATTCCCCGGATCGACCTGTGTGGCCGCGCTGATCCAGGATAACAAGTTGTACTGGGGTCATGCCGGAGATTCGCGTTTGTACCTGCTGCGCGATGGTCTGGTGTACACCAGGACACGCGATCATTCGATGGTATCGCAATGGCTGGAAGCGGGAGTAATCAATGCCGAAGAGGCGCGTTTTCATCCGCACCGCAATCAGATTACCAACTGCCTCGGCGGCAGCGACGAGATTTACTATATGGAGCCCGGCGGGCCTGTGGAAATCCAGGACGGGGATGTACTGGTACTGGGCAGTGACGGCTTATGGGGCCCTTTCACCGACAAGGAATTTGTCGATGCGTTTGCGCTGCGTCCGGTGGAATACGCACTGGACGATCTGATTGACAGTGCACTGGACAGAGAAAGCGGTCATTCCGATAATGTTACCGGACAGGCGATGCGTTGGGGAAAGGAAGAGCCCGCGCACGATACCTCTGCACCGGTCATCGAGTTACTTACAGTATAGATGCTCCCCCGGCGTCAACGTACCGAGTTATTGTTTCCAGCAGATTGATATCCCGACATGCGTCCCAGCCTCAGACCAGAAAATCAGTTGCGCCAAATACGCATTACACGACGCTATATCAAGCACGCGGAAGGTGCGGTGTTGATTGAATGTGGCGATACCAAGGTAATTTGTACTGCCAGCGTCGAAGAGCGTGTGCCGCCGCACAAAAGGGGTAGCGGAGAGGGGTGGGTTACCGCGGAGTACGGCATGCTGCCGCGCTCGACCGGCGAGCGTATGGGACGGGAAGCGGCCAAGGGCAAGCAGTCTGGACGGACACAGGAGATTCAGCGATTGATTGGGCGCAGTCTGCGTGCAGTAGTCGATCTGAAGAAGCTCGGCGAGCGAACCGTACAAATCGATTGCGATGTGATACAGGCAGACGGCGGAACGCGCACGGCGAGCATTACCGGGGCGTTTGTTGCGTTGCATGACGCGATCAGCGGACTGCTGGAAAAAGGTCTGCTGGTTGAGACGCCATTGAAGGACTTTGTCGCTGCGATCTCAGTGGGCATTTACCAGGGCACGCCGGTGCTGGATCTGGACTATCTTGAAGATTCGGCCTGCGATACCGATATGAATGTGGTGATGCTCGGCAGTGGACATTTTGTCGAAGTGCAGGGCACCGCGGAAGGTCATCCGTTCAGCCGGGAGGAAATGGATACCTTGCTGGAACTGGCACAGGGCGGCATTGCAGAATTGATCGAACTGCAACGGATGGCGCTGAAGGAAACGTAACGCGTGTTACAAAAACTGGTTATTGCTTCCGGCAACCCCGGCAAACTGCGCGAATTCCAGACCCTGCTGCAACCGCTGGGGATCGAAGTGCTCACACAGGCACAGCTGGGCATCAAGGAAGCCGAGGAACCTCACCATACCTTTATCGAGAATGCCCTGGCCAAGGCGCGGCATGTCAGCCTTGAAAGTGGCCTGCCGGCGTTGGCCGATGATTCCGGCATTTGCGTCAATGCGCTCAACGGCATGCCGGGCGTGTTGTCGGCGCGTTTCTCCGGTTACCCCTTATCCGATACACGCAACAACCAGGCGCTGCTTGAATCCATGCAAACTCACTCGGACCGCTGCGCGCACTATTACTGCATCCTGGTATTGTTGCGCCATGCAGGCGATCCGCAGCCGCTGATTGCGGAAGGCGAGTGGCATGGTGAAATTGCCCGGCAGCCCGCAGGCGACCATGGATTTGGCTACGACCCACTGTTCTGGTTGCCGGAATTGGGTGTGACCAGCGGGCAGCTGGAACGCGATCGAAAGAACGCTATCAGCCACCGCGGCAAGGCAATGCGGCTGTTGCTGGACAAACTGAAACTGCAGTAGCCGCCGACTTTATCGGTTCCTGGGCAGCTTACGGCGACGACTGAATGGCGTTTTCTCCGTCCCTCTTTGCCTGCTGCAACGCCGCGTCAGAACGCGTGAACAGCGAGTCCAGTGATTCATTCAAACCCGCCTGGCAGATACCGATTGATACCCTGATATTCGGCAGTGCATCGCCGCTCGGCAGCACGACCTGGGACAAACTGACGGCCTCCATGATCCTTTCCGCTACCGTACGGGCATCGTCCACGGTCGTATCCGGTAGAAAAATGGCAAACTTTCCGCCACTGTGGCGACCGGCCTGGTCTTCCGGACGCAGGCACAGCATCAGGGTGTCGGCAATATTCCGCATCGCCTGTTCACCGCCCAATTGCCCGTGTTTTCGTACAAAGTTCGCCAGACTATCCATTTCCAGCATCAGCATGCATGAAGGTTTGTTGTTCATGACGGCGCGATGCAATAGCCGTGCAAATTTTCCGTGCGTCCAGTGTTGATTGTAGAGTCCGGTTTGCTCGTCGATCATCGACTCGGCTGCGAATCCCTGCTGTTTTTCCCGGCTGTCCGCAGCGACTTGGTTGGTGCTGCGGATCCGGCGGGTTAAAATGTTGAGCAGGTTATGCGCGGCAGCGTGCGAGGTGTTGATCAGTCCCCACATGTCGGCGTGGGTGATCGACAGTAACTCACAGTCCGTGGCCGCAACGACATAGGCGGACGCGGGTGCATCGCCGAGCATAGACATTTCACCGACACATTCACCTACACCCAGAATCGCGAACGGCTCGACATCGTTTTCTCTGGACTGGACATTCAGCCGTCCCGAGTAGATGAAATAAATGGTGTTGTTGGCTTGGCCGGCCGCCAGAAGTACGTTCCCCTTCCTGATTTGCAGCAACTTCAGCCCGGCCAAATGTTGATCGAGCAGATCGCGGGGAATGCCATGCAGTAGCGGTGAGGTTTCCAGAACTTCGAGAATTTCGGGTGAGTGAATCATTTTTGCCCTTATGCGGTAGATTCTACGCGAAGGATACGCAATTTGACGCGCGGGTGGCAAGGTGTTCTTGTATCCGACAGAGAATTGGCACGAGCCAGGCTATCGCGCGATGCTCCCTGCTAAACTGGGGTCATGTCCAGTCACATACTCCAGCCGGTCGGCTTAAAGGCGCAGCCGGTTAACTTCCAGGCGCTGCCACCGCTGTCCTTATACATCCACATTCCGTGGTGTGTGCGCAAATGTCCCTACTGTGACTTCAATTCGCATGAGATACGGACGACACAACAGTCGGGAGAGCCGCAACAAGTGCAACAATTCCCGGAGCGGGAGTACGTAGCCGCACTGATACACGATCTCGAATTGGCCTTGCCATTGATATGGGGACGCAAGGTGTATACGGTATTTTTCGGCGGGGGCACGCCCAGCGTCTTGAGCGGCCCGAGCATCGCGGCAATATTGCAGCAACTGCGCATGCTGTTGCCCCTTGATCTTGGCGCGGAGATCACGCTGGAGGCGAATCCCGGCACGGTGGAATCCGGACGATTCGCAGACTATCGCGAGGCGGGCGTAAACCGCTTGTCGCTCGGCATTCAGAGTTTCAACGATACCCATTTGCAGGCATTGGGGCGCATCCATACCGCCGGCGAAGCCAGACAGGCAATCGCGATCGCGCAGCAACATTTCAACAACATCAATCTCGATCTGATGTACGCGCTGCCAAACCAGTCTCCGGAGCAGGCGTTGCACGATGTCGGGACGGCATTGACCTTTGCACCGCAACACCTGTCCTGTTACCACCTCACGCTGGAACCCAATACGCTGTTCCATCGCAATCCGCCGGCACTTCCGGATAGCGATACCGGCAGCGACATGCAGCAGGGCATTGAGGACTTGCTCGCGAAACACCGCTATCAGCATTATGAAACGTCTGCCTTTGCGCGTGCGGGCTGCCAGTCCAAGCACAATTTGAACTACTGGAAATTCGGTGACTATCTGGGGATAGGTGCCGGCGCGCACAGCAAGCTCAGCTTTCCAGGCAAGGTGATACGGCAGGCGCGCTACAAGCAACCGCAAGCTTATATGCAGCAGGTCTCAAAAGACGATCCGGTGCAAACCGAGCACCAAGTAAGCAGCAAGGAACTCGGATTCGAATTCATGATGAACGCGTTGCGCCTGAATCAGGGATTCGACGCGGCGCTGTTCAGTGAACGCACCAGCCTGCCCTTGCTGGCTATTCAGCGCGAACTCGCGGAAGCCGAACGGCGTGGTTTGCTGGCTCGCGATCATCAGCATATCGCGCCGACCAAAATGGGTCAGCGCTTCCTGAACGATTTGCTGGAACTGTTTTTGTAGCCTAAGTAATCTGTACGTTGACTAGTTGCGTCAATTTAGAAACTTCGGCCATCCACCTTGCTGATTTTGAGCGCCGACAGATCGACATCTTCCAGACAGCGCGCGTTGATGCTGAACATTTCCACGCCGTTGTGCGCACCGGTTCCCATCGGCGCGCAACCGCAAATCGCACAGAAGTGATGGCTGATGCGTTTCTTGCCGAACTGATAGGTAGATAAATTGCTTTCCGGCGTGATGAACCTGACCTGCGTGCGCGGCACGAACCAGCGCAGTGCGCCGAGTCTGCCGCAGATTGAACAATTGCATTCCTTGACGGCGTGCAGATCGCCTTCGACTTCAAATCTGATATGACCGCAGTGACAACTTCCCTTGTAGATCATGATGCTCTCCTCCCGCTGCTTGGGGCTCTATGCTATGAACAAGTCTGCGCACCGTCAAATTTGCACTGCCGCCAGGCCTCAAAAATCGAAACCGCAACGGTGTTGGACAAGTTCAGGCTGCGACTGTCGGGCAGCATCGGCAAGCGCACGCGTTGTTGAAGAGCGAAATCTGACAACACCTCTGCGGGCAGGCCTCGACTCTCCGGGCCAAACAGGAATGCGTCGCCACGCTGGTAGTGCATCTGATGAAAAGACTGTGTGCCTTTGGTCGTGAGCGCAAATACGCGCGCGGGGTCGAACGCGCTCAGGCATTGGTGCAAACTGTCGTGAACCTGTAGTTGAGCAAATTCGTGATAATCCAGTCCGGCGCGCAGCAGTTGCTTGTCTTGCAGCGTAAATCCGAGCGGTTTGATCAAATGCAAACTGCAACCGGTGTTTGCACACAAGCGAATAATATTGCCGGTATTGGGCGGAATTTCCGGTTGATATAGAATCACGTAAAACATAAAATATGCCCGCTAAGTCCTTGTCAACAGCGAAAAAAAGGGCTAACTTCCACGCTCAAGCAGGTTGCGTATTTGAAATATCAACTCAGGGGAGAATTATGGCGCGTCCAGAAAAAATTCGCTTGGGCGATTTGCTGGTCCAGCAGAAGCTCATTTCGCAAGAACAGCTGATGTTCGCCCTTGAGCAGCAAAAGCGCAGCGGACGCAAGCTTGGGCGGGTACTGGTGGACAACGCATTTGTCACCGAAGAGAACATCTCCGAGGCGCTCGCCAAACAGCTCAATATCGCCTATATCAACCTGAAGTTTTTCCACATGAAGCTGGAACTGGTAAGAATGTTGCCGGAAAATCAGGCGCGCCGCTTCCGCGCCATTGTGCTTGAAGATCGCGGCGGCAAACTGCTGATAGGCATGGCCGATCCGACCGACTTGTTCGCCTATGACGAAATTACCCGCGCGGTCAAACGCGAGATCGATATCGCGGTGGTTACCGAAGGTCAGTTGCTGGAGAGCATCGACCGCGGCTATCGGCGCACCGAAGAGATCTCCGGCTTGGCGCGCGAACTCAGCGAAGATATCGGCGACAGCTATGTAGACTTCGGGGCGCTGACCGACAATGTCGGCGCCGAAGAAGCGCCGGTCGTCAAACTGCTGCAAACCATGTTTGATGATGCGACGCAGATACGCGCATCGGACATACACATCGAACCGCAGGAAGGCCGGATGATGATACGTTTCCGCATCGACGGTGCACTGCATCTGCAAACCGAGGCGGATAGCAAGATTGCTCCGGCACTGGTGCTGCGACTCAAACTGATGTCCGGCCTGGATATTTCAGAGAAACGGCTACCGCAGGACGGGCGCTTCAATGTGCGGGTGCGCGAGCAGGGTGTCGACGTGCGTATCGCCACTTGCCCGACACAGAATGGCGAAGCGGTGGTGATGCGTCTGCTGCGTCAGGATGGTGGCATGGTCGGTCTCGACAAGCTCGGCATGCCGCCCGAAATGCTCAGACGCTTCCGCGAGATAATCCGCCGCAGCAACGGCATGATACTGGTAACCGGTCCGACCGGTAGCGGCAAGACTACGACGCTGTATTCCGCGCTGTCCGAGATCAACACCATCGATCAGAAGATCATTACCGTTGAAGATCCGGTGGAATACCGGTTGCCCGGTATCAACCAGGTGCAGGTCAACGAAAAAATCGACCTGACCTTTTCGCGCGTGTTGCGTTCCGCGTTGCGCCAGGATCCGGACGTTATCCTGATAGGTGAAATGCGTGACGCCGAAACAGCTCAGATCGGGTTGCGCGCAGCGATGACTGGTCACCTGGTATTTTCCACACTGCATACACGCGACGCTGCCGGCACCCTGTTCCGTCTGGTCGATATGGGCGTGCCGCGATTCATGGTGGCGTCATCGGTGCAGGCGGTGATTGCGCAACGCCTTCTGAGAACTGTGTGCGGAAGCTGCAGCGAGCCTCATGTTCCAACGCCGCAGGAGGCGGAGTGGTTGGAGGCAGAAGGTGTAACTGCGGATCAACGCGGCAGTCTGATGCGTGGCCGCGGTTGTTCGCATTGCAACGGTACCGGCTACCGCGGGCGTACCGGCGTGTATGAAATGCTGGAAATGAACCGCGAGATGGTCGAGGCCGCGGCGCACGATAACGCAACGCACTTCATGCAGGTTGCCGCAAAACATCTCGAAGGGAAGACCATCCTGACAAACGCGTTGAGTGAAATGAAACAGGGGCGCACCACGGTAGCCGAAGTGATGCGCATCAGCAATCAGGTAGAGGACTAGGACTTATTCGATGGCGGTATTTGCCTACAAGGGTCGCAACGGACGGGGTGACCTGGTGGAAGGCACACTGGACGGCGATGACAGCAGTGTAATCGCCGACCAGTTGATCAATATCGGCGTCATCCCCGTCGAGGTCACGCCATTTCGCGGCATGCGGGTTGGCGATCTGGGCAACAAGGGTCGATTCAAAAATCTGTTTCAGGACAAGCAAGTCAGCCAGATCGAGCTGATGTTGTTCAGTCGCCAGATGTACACGCTGCTCAAGGCGGGCGTGCCGATCATGCGGGCGTTAGCCGGTCTGCAGGAATCCACCCAGCACCCGGTATTTTCCGAAATGTTGCAGGATTTGCGCGAAAGTCTCGATAGCGGTCGCGAACTCAGCACCGCAATGCGCCGCCACCCGAAAGTATTTTCGCCCTTCTATGTCAGCATGGTGCAAGTCGGGGAAATGACCGGCATGCTCGATGAGACTTTCATCCGCCTGTACGACTATCTCGAGTTCGAGCGCGACATGCGCGAGCGCATCAAGACCGCGATGCGCTATCCGACGTTCGTCGTTGTCGCAATGGTAATCGCAATGTTCGTGATCAATCTGTTTGTTATTCCAGCGTTTGCCAAAGTGTATGCGGGCTTTCATGCCGAGCTGCCGATCATTACCAGGATGCTGATCGGTTCTTCAAATTTCATGGTGCACTACTGGTTTCTGGTACTCGCGATGCTGGTGGGCGCCGGGTTTGCGTTTCGCTTTTACATCAATACCCCGGATGGCAGGTTCAACTGGGACCGGTACAAATTCAAGATACCGATCATCGGGCCGGTAATCCTGAAATCGACGTTGTCACGGTTCGCGCGCGGCATGGCGCTTTCATTCAAGAGCGGCATGCCGATCCTGCAGGGTATGAACGTGGTCAGCATGGTGGTGGATAACGAATTCATGCGCACGCGCGTCGAACAAATGCGCGATGGTGTGGAGCGCGGCGAAAGCATCTTGCGCACTGCGATTGCCGCCGGGGTGTTTAATCCCGTGGTATTGCAGATGATCGCCGTTGGCGAAGAAAGCGGCGACATGGACGGGATGATGTTCGAGGTCGCAGAGATGTACGAACGCGAGGTCAAATACGAGGTCGCAACATTGAGCGCAAAAATAGAGCCCATCCTGATTGTTGCGCTGGGCATGCTGGTGCTGGTACTTGCACTTGGCGTGTTCCTGCCGATGTGGGACTTGGGTAAAGCGGCGATGCATTGATGAGTGTGAGGCAGCACCTTACGAGAAAATATCAATCGCCGAGCGGCGGCTTTACGCTGCTCGAATTGGTGGTCGTCATCACCATCATCGTGGTGCTGATGGGTTTGTTCATCAACCGCATGATGTTCTACCGGGAGCAGGCGGAAAAAACTGCGATGCAGCAGGTGGAGGGTGCGATACAAAGCGCGCTAATGTTGCAATACGGTGAGATCATGACGCGCGGAAACTCCGCGGATATCGCAACCC
>JBARHR010000157.1:0-7050 GCA_049799335.1 Gallionella sp.
AGTGGGTACCATGAGTGGATATCCGGTCACCCAGGTAATAACCAAGCAGTAACAATGGTTGCAGATCGAGTCCGGGCATTTTTTGGAGCAGGCATAGCGAATTGAAGAGTACCTGACTTGCTCGCAACATAACCGGGGTTATCTATCCGGATAACAATGAAGCCATTCGTGTGTTAAATCATGAATGGCTTCTGTTTTCTTGGCAGACTATCAGCAAACTGCTTGCGTCCTTGATCAGCAATTTTCGCGCGGTCGGAATATTTGATATCGCTTCGGATTAATCTGTACCGCGTTCGATAGAGATTTATTGCATAAAAGCAGAGAGTTTGCCTGTGACAATTTGTCGCGCGGCATCATGTCACATTCCAAAATATTTTATTTTCTGTAAATTGCTCACTGTCCGGTCGATGGCGGTCTAACAGGTCTCCTCCCAAGAAACTCAATTGCAGCGCTATCGATGGACACCCAACATTCTGAAAAATCAGGAGCAACGATGCGCTCAATAGGCAGGAAATACGCAAAACCCGGACTTGCTTTAGCAACTCTGGTGTTCCTTGGCATCGGAACCCTGATGCTGTTTTGGAGCGACATCCGGACAGCGATTGACCACAACGGAAACCAGGCAGAGATGTGCCGGTCGCGGGCGTGACAGCATGCTGCGATGCGAATGAAGAACGCATTGTGGTTTCAAGCCGGACGTTTGCAAAGGATGCTACAAGGAGAAAGCCATGGGCAAGCAAAAGAAAAGACTATATCTGGTGCACAGTCAAGAGGACGTTGAACGTACCACCCTGCAGGCTGTTTATGGGCGCATGAGTACAAGTATTCAGAATGCCATGCACAATAAGCAATGCCTCGAAGCGATCAGCCTGTGTGAACTGGCCATAATGCATGGTCTTGGGGTACGCAAGGCCTGGTTGCAGGAGGCGGGCGATAAAAATCTACAGTTCGCTAGCATCAGTTCACTGATTCATGAACTGACAGAGGACCATAATCATGGATCGCTGGAAGTCAATCAGGTAGCGACGGTCCTCTACAAGCAAATCGGGGAATGGTACGACGATAAATGCCGAATGTTGCCCGAGCTGATCATACATGGCCAATCAGGCGGCATACAGGGGGTGCAAGATTCGCTCATCGAGGCGATTGCCGTCAAAGGCGCGTTCCTGTGGCAGCTAATGGCCGCCCTAATGGGACACCTGAATGTTGAGCCGGAAACCTGTGACCGGCTGGATTATGTGATCTGGTTGAAGAATGCCAATAGAAGCTAATCGCTTGCTTGTGCTGCGACATCATGTCACATACCCAATGAGCAAAACGTAGATTACATTTCGCATCGCCCGGCCAACGCGATGTTCCTGGCCAGCTGATACCTCCTTGAAACTGGCTAGTTACTAATACTCTCCCGCGGACGTTGGTCGGGCACCTCCTGATTCGAACCAAGGCAAGGCAACTTTTCAGTCTATGCAGTTGGTGGTGCGTTGGTTAAGTTCTACAGCAACTGCGCATGTCGCGCACAAGCAACAAGTGAACAAGGCGAAATTCTCGCGGGAATGGAGAGTGAGTTAATGAGCGTACGCGCTGGCGAACCAGGCACATTATTACTGGTTGACGACGATACGACGTTTTGTGAAGTATTGGGCAAGGCGCTGGAGCGCAGGGGTTACCGGGTACAGCGGGCGCATTGCGTTGAAGCAGCATTGCCACTCATCCAGAGCCAGCCGAGTGACTGCGCTGTATTTGATCTCAAACTAGGCAGCAAATCTGGCTTGGCACTTGTTGATGCGCTGCACCGCATCAGGCCGGATGCGCGTATCGTGGTATTGAGCGGCTACGCATCGGTCGCGACCGCAGTAGACGCCGTTCGGCTTGGGGCAATGCATGTTCTTAGCAAACCGGCAAACGCAGACGACGTGGTGGCAGCGTTCAGTCACAAACCAATTCCTGATAACCAACTTGCCGTGCCGCGACCGTATTCGCCGCGTCAGGAAGCAGAGTACCTGGTACGAGTGCTGGATGAACATCACGGCAATATCTCACAGGCCGCACGTACGCTGAACATGCACCGGCGAACCCTGCAGCGCAAATTGACCAGAATGACTCCACGCGCAAACTAAAAACAAAACTGCATCTGTACCCTCCAGGCAGTGGACTTTTCATTACCGATTAGTGCACCAAGTTTACGCGGCTATTTGCTAGCGACGATGGCGACCATTGCCGCAACCCATGGCGTCGAATGTGAATGCGACAAAATATCACGTTCTCAATCGCCCTCCGCCATTCGTATCACTCGCCGGCTTCATCCGCATTGGCGGGTTTGGTGAGGAAATACATTGCGCCGCGGCGCACGGCTTCTACGGCGCAGGCGATGGAGCCGTAGCCGCTGAGTACGACGATAGGTGTGGACGAATCAGGTTGTGCCAGCGGCAGCGCTTGTTAGACGCTGCGCGCTACAGAGGCTGCATATCCGCGTCGTTCTAATGCCTGTTCAGCACTTGGCAGGAGGTGGCGTCGTCATCCACCAGTAACATCTAGGCTGCGTCATTTTGTACTTGTGTCATCCGGTCATCCTCCAACTCAACGGCTCTCACAGCCTGAAATCCCAAACCAATTTGGTGGTTAATTCTGAACCCGTATTGCGGAAACCACCCTGACTGGTATCTACGTTGTGGCTGTACACCACAAACAAATCGCTGCCCGGCTGTATCGTCCAGCGCAAGCGCGCGTTCATGCCCAGCGCTTCGCTGACGTTGTCATACTGGCCCACCCAATTCAGTGCCAGTCGCGGAGAGAATGCGTACTTGAGCTCCATGTTGGTGGTGCGCACATCGAGTTTGCCCAAAGGCAGGCGGATCGCGGAAATGGAATGCGCTGCTGTGAGGTTCAGTTTCTCCTGCGCATACCACGTCAGGCTGAGAGAGTAATCTGTGCTGTTGCCAGTCAGGTAGCCACCATTGGCGATATTGAGCGAACCGCTCAGTGCGCGATTCGAGGATGAGCCGAGGCCGAGGCTCCAGCGGTTGCCGGTGTATTCGCCCGCAGGCACCATGATGCCCGGCAGGAAGGTGACGGGCGCGCCGTAGCTATCTCGCGATTGGCTGAACGACAGGGTGAAGTTATCCCGCGATTTGGCGATCACCCCCAAACTCAGCGGCGTGACGGACTGGCTGATGAGCTGCCCGTTCAGATCGCTGCGCCGGCTGAACGATGCATCAGCGGTAAAGAACTCCAGCCCCGGCGGCTGCCACACATGCGACAGTGCCGCCGCATAGTTGCGCGTGCCCGGCATGGACACGAAACCCAGTGCCGGCTTGTACGCTTCCCCGGCCTCGTCCATGCCCAATGAACCTTCCCAGAAGAAATTCGGATAGCTCAGGTGCGCGCCCCACGCACTCCCCTCCACACCGGCATCCTCGCTGCGCAGCCGGTATGCACTGGCTTCCAGCACTTCGCCGCCGCCCAGCAGATTGGAATCGCGGTAGCGATAGTCCAGCCCTGCCACCGAATTGTTGGTGCTGGCCGCTGGATTGCCTTGCGTGAACAGCGCGCCGATTGCCGATTCTTCGCCCACATCCAGCGACGCGCGCCCGACGGCCAGATTCTTCGTGGGCGTATTGCCGGTAGCGCGTGTCTGCACCTCCAGCAATCCGAAGTTGATACGCTCGCTGCGTCCGGACAGTTTGATTCCGCCATCCAGGTCAACTGCCTGACCGGCAGCATCGGTGCCGATGCGCCGGGAATAGAAAGGCTGGGCGTAGCCCTGCGCAAACTGGAAGTAGTTGCTGTCCTGCAAAAAGAACGCGCGCTTTTCCGGCAGCGCCAGCGGATAGCGCGACAGGTTCACCTGACGCTGATCCACTTCCGCATCGGCGAAATCGGTGTTGAACGTGAGCGCGAGCGTCGCCTGTGGTGTGACCTTGTAGAGCACATCCAGTCCCGGCTGCAATTTCATGTTGCTGCCAGCCGGTGTGCGAGTGGTTTTCATGCGCACATTGGGGATCACGTCCAGCCCCAGACCCTGACTCATGCCACTCATGCCCAGCAACTCACCCGCATTGCCCATCACATACACCGCCTTGCTGGATGACGGGTTGGCCCAGCGTATCAGCTCGGAATTGCGCGCCAGCACCCGCTCGATGTTGAAGCCCCACGTGTCCCCATGCGCATCGAAGTTCAAGGACTTGAACGGGATCGCAATCTCGGCGGACCAGCCGCCCGCGTCGCGCGTGGTGGCAACATGCCATATCGCGTCCCACTCGCGTTGCACGCTTTGCCCGCCCGCCGCGATCAAAGCATCGCTCTGCGTGCCCAGCGAGTTCACCTGAAAGTAATAGCCGCGCTGGCGGTCGTGAAAAGTGTCCAGCGCGATGCCGATGGAATCGTCGTTATCCAGTTCCGCATCGCGCTGCGATTCATGGGCGACGATGCTGCCCGGCTCGCTGTCATCGGCACGCACGCCGATGAAAAGGTTGTCTGCATCATGCAGCAAGTACACCGTGGTTTTCTGGCTGGGGGCTGCACTTTCGACGGGATAGGCTTGTACCAGATCGGTGATTACTGCGGCCTGTTGCCAGGCGGCATCGTCCAGTTTGCCGTCAAGCCGCAATGGTGTTTCAGTTGATTGCATACGAAGTTGTTTGACGGAGTCTTGTTTCGCAACTTCCGTTGCGAGCGTTGTATCTTCCGCCTGCGCAGATGCACAGCAGCCAGCGAAACAAATTGCAATCCACAAATAGCACTGCATCTTCTGCCTCAGGTACTCGCTTCCACCTCAAGTTGCGTCCGTTTCTCCAGCGAAATCCGCCGGGCATTTCTCTTCTTCAGCCAGATGTATATACCCGTGACCGACAACATGGTGATGACCAGTCCCATCACGCACACCAGTATCTGGTATGGACGCCCACCTATCGTCGCCATGTGTAATGCCGATAGCCAGTTCTGCAATGTGATGCCGGGATGGAGTCCGCTCGGCATATACAGTCTGACGACCTTCGCCTCGACGGCATCGAACTGGATGAAAGTGCCGTCCTGTTTGCCGAACAGTTCGTCTCCGTTGACAGAGTAGGTGAATAATCCCGTGTCCGGGGAATAGGCCAGATAATATTCCGCCGCCACCTTGAAACCGTACCGTTGCGCCTGCTCGGCCATCAACCGCTCGCCGATGGCATGAGCAGTACGATAGTCCACCTTGGGTTCCGGCTGCGGTTTCTGATTCGGTTGTGGATGGACATCCTCCGGCCTTTCAAAGAAATAATTATTCAGCGGATGAAAAACCTGCGGCAGATTGAATGTACCGCTGGACCACGCGAACATGAACAGCAGCACCCATGTCCAGAGTCCGCCCGCGCGATGCAGGTCGAAGTTCAGTCGGAACGGCGAAGCGGGCCATTTGATTTTCCAGGCCACAGCCCAGCTTGAGCCAAGCGAGCGGTGTACTTGATGATCACCACGCTCGCTTATCGAGTCATCAGCAACAACCGATAATTTTCTCGCGGGCAGCGTTAAGTAAAGCGCGATAAAGCAGTCTATGAACCAGACCAGCGCGGTGATCCCCAAAATAAATCCTCCGGTTTCACCCAATGCCAGTTGCATGTGCAGCATGTAGATGAACTCCAGGACATTCTTATGGGTCAGCGGCCAGAAACTCTGGCTTCTAAATTGAGAATTATCTCTGCTGATCTCTACGCCGGAGTAGGGGTTGAGCTTGATCGTGCTATTGCCCAGCGTCTTTGCGACACCCGTGACTGGATCAATATCAGGCTCCAATCCAACAGCGTAAGACCTGTTACGCTCAACTTGAAAATCTACGAAGCGGTTTTGTGTACCTGGCACCAGTGCTAGGGCGCGATCCCGCAATTCAAGCGGCGTGAGCAGCGGGCGTGATTGCACCTCTATCCGGTCCCGGTCTGGATTCAGCCAGTCATCCAGCTCATGGTAAAACGCCAGCACACTGCCGGTAAGCCCCACCACAAGCAGAAACACCGCCATGCACAATCCGGCATAGCGGTGTATCAGCACCCAAAAGTGGCGCGACAATTCAAGTCACTTGGTTAAAAGTCCAGCTTGAGTTTAGCCAGCACCGAGCGCAGGTCTCCGTGGGGCGTAATGGAAAATGCCCCATTTTTCTGTGCTGTAACCAGATAGCTTTTATCGAACAGGTTCTTGATGTTTAACTGGAACGCAGCCTTGTATGATGCCAGCCTGAAATCATAGGAAGCCATGGCATCGTATAGAGTGTATCCCGGCGAAATCGTTTGCGTTGGCGATGTATTCCCCAAATCCGTGGAACCCATAGAGGTCACTCCGCCGCCGATTTTCCAACCCCCGCGAATTGCGTAGGTTGTAGCAAGACGAGCCATGTGTGCGGGATAGTATCCGAGGCGTTGACCTTCCCCTGTACCGCCGCCGTTGTTGAGTATGCGGGCATTGTTGTAGGAGTAGTTGGCGATCAAATTCCAACCCGGCATTACCTCGCCGATCAGATCGAGCTCTATCCCCTGACTGCGTGTCAAACCCGCTGCCATGTAACAGGGATTGCCGGCACCGATGATACCCATGGTGCCGTCACGGCAACCGGTATGCGCCGGGTCTACAATCGCCTCATTGGTCTTTCTGATGTCGAAGATCGCCAGAGAGGAGGACAATTTCCCATCGGCGGACTGTTGTTTCACACCGATCTCTTTTTGCTTGGCGAGTTGCGGGTCGAGTGCCTTGTTCAGCCAGTCAAAGTTAGCCTGATAATTGCCGAAATTTTCCGAGTAACTTGCATACAGGCTGGTTCCCGGACGCGCCTCCCACAACATGCCGAGGCGTGGTGTGACGGCGCTGTCGCTGCGTGTGGCTCTGATGGTCGAAGGATCAACCCCGAAGGCTGTCACAAAAACACCACTTACATCATCCTGAGAATCGAAGGTGACTTTTGAGTAGCGCAGGCCGGCCAGCAGATGTACATCATGCGATATCTTGATCTGGTCTTGCAGGTACACCCCCTGCCGCTTATCCACATTCAATGTCCCCCACCAGGTATTAGCGGTTTGCCCTCCCGCAGGG
>JBARHR010000158.1:0-12960 GCA_049799335.1 Gallionella sp.
ATTACCCTATAAGCATCAACCAAACGACCGGCTTCACGCAAAAATTGCGCCTCGACAGAAATCAGCTGTGCCTGTTGTTTACTCTCCCCGGTCTGAATCCGGTGCAACTGTTGCACAGCCTGATCAAGCTTCCCGGCCGTGTTCAGCAGCATGGCGATACGCATCTGCGCGACAAAAAGATACTCGCCACTTTGTACCTTGCCATAGTTGTCCATGGCCTCGTCTGGCGAATGTTTGGCCTCGTCCAATTGTCCGAGGTAATAGTGCACCGTATTTTGATCCTTCTTCCCTTTGCTGAGAGACTGCTTGAGGTAGTCTTCCGCACCCCTGAAATCTTTCATCTGCAAGGAAATGAGCGCGATCGCATATACGGTTTCGGGGTTGTCCGGATTCTGATCAGCCAGACGCTGAAACTCTTCTCGCGCCTGCCCGTACTGCTTCTGCTCCAGCAAAGCACGTGCACGCTGAAGACGGATTTCATTCGCTTCGGGATATTCGGCCAAATAATCACGCAATAAATCCAGCCCTCGCTGCGGGTTGTTTTTTCTCAGCAAAAATGCCTCCAGAGAAACCGCGGCATCCCATTCTGGACGAAGCTTGCGTGCCGTCCCGGCCTCCTCCAACGCCAGCTCCCCGTCCCCGGAAGATTGTGCCAGTTGAGCCACGGCCCAGTGCGATTCCGCGATAGCGGAAAACGGCTGTGCAAGGTCGCGTACTAATTTTATGGCAGCCTCTTTGTCCGGATAAGGCGCCAGCATCTGATAGATCTGAAAGAATATGTGACCGGCATTCGCCTGATCAGACTTCAGCACACGCTCCAGCTCCTGGCGCGCCATCTCCAGTTTTCCGCTGCGCAATAAAGCCGACGCATACATGCGCAACGCAATCGGCGACTTAGGATCCACTTCACGCCAGATCCCCAGTGCCTCGATGGCGCTGTCCATTTGTCCCGCCTGAAGCGCCAGTTGCGACGCTCGCATCGCCAAACGAGGATCGCGCGTTTTCTTGGCCAATTCCAGGCTGCCGTTTACCGCAATGTCCACCTCGCCCCGCTGACTGGCAACCTCGGCAACCAGAAACTGAAAAAGCAACTCGTCCGTCAATTCAATGTCGGGCAAGACCATGTTGGCTTCTTCGGGTTCATCATCTGCAACAAACGGGTGCGTAGAAAGCGGTTTGACTGGTACCGGTGCGCAGGCTGTGAACAGCAGGCTCAAGATGATGATGGTGCTAATCTGTTTCATGACTGTAGTGCTTTTGATGTGAATGCGCATAATAGGTTATATTTAACTGAAATCACAACCACGACTGCCTGCCTACATTGACCCAAGTGACATCAGAGATCACGCTTTCCGCACGTAAACTGACAAGACGCTTTGGAAGCCAAATCGTGCTCCATGAGGTCTCGCTGGAGCTGCGGCGCGGCGAAGTGCTTGGGCTGCTGGGTCATAACGGCGCCGGGAAATCCACCACGATGCAATTACTCACCGGCTGCATGGCTCCGCACGGCGGCACTATAGAAATTTGCGGCATCGACCTGGCCCGCCAACCGGTTAGCGCAAAGGCAAATCTGGGCTACCTGCCCGAGGCCCCGCCACTGTACCGCGAACTCAGCGTCAACCAATTCCTCCAATTCGCTGCCGGTCTGCACGGAATCAAACGGACCTCGACAACCGAAGCAATGTCACTGGTCCGCAGTCGCTGCGGATTGGAAATGGTCGGCAACAAGATCATCGGCACGCTTTCCAGGGGCTACCAACAACGTGTCGGCATCGCTCAGGCGATCATACACAATCCCGCTGTCGTCGTGCTGGACGAACCGACAGCAGGATTGGACCCCGCCCAAATTCGCGACATCAGAACGCTGATCCGCGAATTGGGAGATACCAGCAGTGTGATGCTCTCCACGCACTTGCTCAGCGAAGTCGAAAACGTTTGTGATCGCGTCGAAATCATGCAACTGGGCAAACTTATCTACAGTGACACCAGCGAACATATGCGACACCACTTGGCTGTGTCCGGATTCATCGTGGATCTGCGTAATCCACCGGCACTCAGCGAACTTCAAGGCATAGTCGGAATCAGTCACGTAGAACAACTAGACGCCAGGAAGTTCCGCATTTTGCACAAACCCGAAGACGACCCCAGCAGTACGCTGCTCAGCCTGTCCGAACGGCACGGTTGGCAATTGGCGCAACTCACGCCGCTCCGGGCAACCCTGGAAGATGTATACGTCTCCATTACCGCGACGACTGACACCGCCCGCGACACTATTCAGGGAGCGGCAAATTGATACGCCTGCTTGCCCTTCGCGAGCTGCGCAGTTTATTTTCAATGCCGTCGACCTGGTTCATCTTTGCCGCGCTGCAATTCATATTTGCCTGGTTTTTCCTGAATACATTGCAAACCTATCTGGAATTGCAACCGCAGTTATCGCAACTTGCCGGCACACCTGGCGTTACCGGCATCGTTGCCCCACCGTTGTTCAATATGGCCTCGCTGCTATTGATGATGCTGGTACCGATGTACACGATGCGGTTGATCGCCGAAGAACGTCGCAATCAGTCCTTTGCGTTGCTGCTTTCCGCGCCAATTTCAGGATACGAAATCGTGTTCGGAAAATTTCTCGGTTTATTCGTTTTTCTGATGATTTTGTTGGCAACCATACCAACGATGCTTTACACGCTGGTGCTGGGAACCGACCTCGATCACGGGCTGTTGCTGACCAATATCCTCGGCTTGGCGCTGCTCTCCGCCAGCTACGTTGCAGCGGGCCTGTATATTTCGACGCTGACTGCACACCCGGTCATGGCCGCAATCGGCGCTCTGGCATTTTTGGCCGGGCTGTGGTTGACCGATATCACTGCCAGCGGCGAGAACTCCCCGTGGCACATATTCTCTCCGCTGCATCATTTCCAGAGTTTTAATGGCGGATTACTGGACAGCGGTGACGCCGCGTTCTTCGCACTGTTCAGCGTATTCTTTCTGGCGTTGGCCATACGCCGTCTCAGCAACCGCTACGCATAGCCATGTCGTACAAATTCGTTTATTCCCCCCTGCTGCGCAACATGCTGTTCGTCGCGATTGCGCTGGGGTCGGTTACCGGTCTGGGATTCCTCGCCGACCGCTACACGATACAGCGCGACCTGACGCACGACGCCAGCAACAGCCTCGAACCGGCCAGTATCGCGGTACTCAATCAACTGGAAGGCCCGGTCAAAGTCACAGTTTACGCAACCGAGATGGATGCGCGACTTGGAGATATCCGCAAAATCATCCGCGGATTTCTATCTCTGTACCAGCGCTACAAGCCTGACATCAATGTCGTTTTCGTTGATCCCGAGAAGGAACCTGAAAGGACCCGCGCGGCGCATGCCCAGCTCAACGGGGAAACGGTGTTCGAATACGCGGGCCGCAGCGAGCACCTTACCCAGATTAACGAGCAAATCGTTACCAGTACATTGCTGCGCCTGGCGCATAGCCGCGACCAACTGGTGATGTACCTGGACGGTCACGGTGAACGCAAGCTGGACGGGATTGCCAACCATGATCTGGGAACATTTTTCGGCGCCAAGCTCAAACAAAACGGTTTTCGAATAAGCGGCCTCAATTTGGCGTTGGCTCAGGAAGTACCCAGAAACGTCAGCGTATTAGTCATAACCCAGCCACAACTTGATCTGTTGACCGGCGAGATCGACAAGATCATTCGTTACATAGATTATGGCGGCAACCTGCTCTGGCTGGTTGACGCAGAAGCGTTACACGGACTTCAGCCGCTTGCAGAAAAACTTGATTTGCTGCTCCCACCAGCCGTAGTCGTCGATCCGGCGGCATCAGGCATGAACGCGCCGACGACCTGGTCACTGGGCGCCACCTATCCCCCGCACGCGATAACGCGAAATTTCAATCTGATCACGGCATTCCCATATGCACGCCCGCTGGTATGGAACGAATCTTCGGAATGGAAATACCATGCGCTGGTGGAGGTAGCCTCACGCGGGTGGGCAAGCCGCAGCATGTTCAAAATCAAGGACTCCAAAGAAACTCCCGCTTTCGACAAACAACATGACATACACGGGCCCGCAATTATCGCGGCCGCACTGAGTCGATCACTGAAGGAAAAGGACCAACGTATCGTGGTCGTCGGCAATGGCGCATTTCTCGCCAACAGCTATGCCGGCAACGGCGGCAATGTCGACCTCGGCATAAGCATGGTCAACTGGCTGGCGGGTGACGACCAGCTGATAACGCTGCAACCGAGAGCTGCTCGTGACAACAACCTGATGCTCAGCAAGACCGAGTTGAATGTCATCGGCATAGGCTTCCTGCTGGTGTTGCCACTGCTGTTGGCTGCACGGGGTATCTATGTATGGCGATCGCGACGTACGAGATGAACCTTTCCGAGACGCTACGTTGTTCTCTCGTAACACTCCTGACTATCCGGTGGCAAGTCAGATATGCCTGAACTCCCAGAAGTTGAGACTACCTGTCGCGGACTATCTCCCCATCTCGTCGGCACAAAAATCAAGGACGCGGTCATACGCAACGGCAGCCTGCGCTGGCCTGTCCCGAAGAACCTGCCCAAGCTGTTACGCGGATGCACGATAGCAAGACTGGAACGGCGCGCCAAATAACTGTTGGTGGATTGTGGCGCCGGAACGTTGATCCTGCACCTCGGCATGTCCGGTAGCCTGCGCATACTGCCGGCAGATTGTCGCGCAGAAAAACACGACCACTTTGACCTGATACTTGGCAACGACCTGCTGATGCGACTGCGCGATCCGCGCCGCTTCGGCGCCGTGCTGTGGCACAAAGGCGATATCCATCTCCACCCGCTGATTGCGTCCCTTGGGCCGGAACCGCTGCCGGACTTGTCGGGGCACTGTGATTTCAATGCGGCTTATCTCTACCGCACGACCCGCGGACGTAGTGTCAGCATCAAACAATTTATCATGAACAATCGGGTTGTCGTCGGTGTCGGCAATATCTATGCGAATGAAGCGCTGTTTAGAGCCGCGATCAAGCCGCAACTCGCGGCCGGAAAAATAAGCATGCCGCGCTGCGAACGACTGGTAGCGGAGATCCAGGCAACGTTGAGCGACGCGATCACCCTGGGAGGGAGCACCTTGCGAGACTTCGTCAACAGTGCCGGCGAATCCGGCTATTTCCAGCAACACTATTGGGTATACGGTCGCAGTGGCGACCCCTGTCTGCGTTGCGGCACAGCAATAAAATCGCAGCGTCAGGGACAGCGTTCCAGTTTCTACTGCCCTGTTTGCCAACAGTGATTGATGCGCGGCATCAATATGCTAGAGTGCTGATATACATCCCCCGACACCAAACCGGACAAGGTGCTGAAAATGCAATATTTGATCGTTGTCACTTTACTGCTGCTCGCCGCATGCGATGGCTCTTCAACCCCTGTGGCAAAAATTGCCGTCCCCCAACGCGAAGCACTTGATAAAGCAAAGGGTGTGGAACAAACGATTCAGAGCAACGCCGATGAGACCAGGCAGAAAATCGACGATGCGGCAAAATAGACAATCAGCCCGCATCCCGTCCGGCAATACGCTGATGGCAATGCCGATTCCGGGAATAATCGATTTTAGTTGCCACGCCCTGTCAACAGGCACACCGGTAAAATCACGGGCAGAACAGCACCGGGACCGATAGATCGATGCTTTCAGTGAATACTTTCAACAGGTCAAAATACACCTTATCCGTCGCGCTTTTGGTCTTGGGAATGGCGGCGCACGCTGCGCCGCTGCCGCGCCCGGATCACATAGTGGTGGTCATTGAGGAAAATCGCAGCTACCGGCAAATCATGGACGAGGACAATCGCGACTCGTACATACATGCACTCGCCAAACGTGGCGTGCTGTTCACCAATTCCTTCGGAATTACACATCCCAGCCAACCAAACTATCTGGCGATCTTCTCGGGCTCAACTCAAGGCGTAAGCAATAACGCCTGCCCGCTATCTTTTTATAGCGATAACCTTGCAAGTGCGTTGTTGAATGCAGGTTTGAGTTTTGCCAGTTACGCCGAGTCGCTACCCGGGGTTGGCGATAGTAGCTGCACGATTGGCGCCTACAGGCGCAAGCACAATCCTCTGGCGAGCTGGCAAGATACGCGTGTGTCCGAAAAACTGAACAGACCGTTCGCCGAGTTTCCCGGGAATTTTGGCGATCTGCCGACCGTCGCGTTTGTTATCCCCAACCAGGATCACGACATGCACGACGGTAGCTTTGCTGAAGCCGACAACTGGCTGAAGATAAACATCGCGCCCTATGTAGACTGGGCAATGAAGAACAACAGCCTGCTAATACTTACCTGGGACGAGGACAACTATCAGACCAACAACCACGTAGCAACCATATTGGTCGGCTCTATGCTGACCGCAGGAAAAAGCGACCAGCGAATCAATCACTACTCTGTGCTACGCACACTGCTGGATTTTTATGGCCTGCCCGGTCTGGGGAATAGCGCCGATGCGGAATCAGTGCAAGGGGTGTGGCGCTGAACTTGCTGCGCATGCCACCTGCAACAGCCGACTAGCTTCTTGCAATTTAGCAACTATCAGCCTTTCGCCGCCATCAATTTATCGTACTTGGCCTGCAGCGCAGCGTCACTTTCGACGTACGCAGGATCAACCGGAATACAATCCACCGGGCACACTTCTACACATTGCGGCGTGTCATAGTGTCCCACGCATTGCGTACATTTGTTGGGATCGATCACGTAAATGGTATCACCCTGCGAAATCGCATCATTCGGGCACTCCGGCTCGCACACGTCGCAGTTGATACATTCATCGGTAATCATCAGTGCCATGTTACTTCTCCTCTTTGCAATTTATTGTATCGGCGAATTCAGTTCTTGTTGCGTAATTTTTCGACCACGTACGGCGCGACAAATTTACCCACGTCGCCGCCAAAGCGGGCGACTTCGCGCACCATCGTAGCTGAAATGAATGTGTACTGTTCGGCGGGTGTCAGAAACAGTGTCTCCATTTCGGGATACAGATTGCGATTCATCCCGGCAAGCTGGAATTCATACTCGAAATCGGAAACGGCACGCAGTCCCCGCAAAACGACCCTCGCATCATGCTGTTGAACGAAATTCATCAACAACCCGTCAAAACCGGCAACACTGACATTGGAAAAATCCTTGAAGACTACCCGGGACATCTCCACCCGTTCTTCCAAGGTAAACAGCGTATGTTCACGACTCTCGGCGACCGCGACGATGACTTCATCAAACAAACCGGAGGCGCGTCGTACCACGTCCTCATGTCCTCGCGTAATGGGGTCAAAGGTGCCTGGATAAACTACTCTGATCATATAAATCCGTAATTTGAACGCTTCGCGGGCCGACCAATGCGCTCATTCCCCCGTTATGACATGCGGCTTTTCCAAGCAGCGCGGCGCAATGAGTTCGCCCCAACAATCAACTTATGCGAGTTGCAGCAACTGGTAATACACTTGCCTCGTTTTACCCGCCCTGACTATCTGCCAGGGTGTTGGAAAATCAATATTGGCACCGGCCTCGACGTATAGCAAACCGTCGTCATTCAACCGTCGCGGCATCGATTCCAGCAGCTCGGAAAGATAATCACTACTGAACGGTGGATCAAGAAAGATCACATCATAGCGCCGAGTATCACATGCGACAAATTCTAGCCCATCCTGGCGGTAGGTGGAAACCCTGGATATTCCCAAGCTGGAGATATTGTCCCGCAATGCCTGAAAGGCCAAAGGATTCTGCTCCACCATCACGACCAGGTCCGCGCCTCGTGAAGCGGCCTCGAATCCCAGCGCACCGCTACCGGCAAACAAATCCAGGCAGGTACGACCGTGCAGTGTTTGACCCAGCCAATTGAACAGGGTCTCACGCACGCGATCAGGTGTCGGCCGCAAGCCAGGAACCTCCGGGAAACTTATAGTGCGACTGCGCATCTCGCCGCCTATGATGCGAACCTTGTTCGATGCGCCTACCTGATTGCGGAGCACCTTGCCTATTTTGCTATCTCCGCAACCCGAGCGTCTGCAGCCTGTGAGCTTTCAGACCCGGCTTGGCCGGCATCCGGCGCGCCCACGATCACTGTCGCCATGGCGGCAGGATCGATATGCAGCGCAAAAGCTTCGCGAATTTGCGCAACGGTCACGCGCTCGACCTTGTCGGTAAAATCGTCCAGATACGTCAGCGGCAAATTGTAGAACCCGATAATGCTGAGGTAGTCCAGAATCTTGCGATTGCTATCTATACGCAGCGGAAAGCCCCCGATGATATTCTGCTTGGCGGCAAGCAATTCCTTGTCCGTCGGCCCTTTGGCGATGAATTCGGCGAGCGTGGTGCGCACCAGCTTCAGCGCCTCATCCGCCTGTTCTTTCTTGGTTTGCAGGCCTATCTGAAACGCACCAGGTTGTTTCAACGGGATGAAATAGCTGTAGACACTGTAAGCCAAACCGCGTTTTTCGCGTATCTCGTTCATTAAACGGGAAACAAACCCACCGCCGCCGAGAATGTAGTTGCCTACATACAGGGCAAAATAATCGGGGTCAGTGCGGGACATGCCGGGTGCGCCAACCAAAATATGACTTTGACTGGCCGGATGGTTGATGCGCTGCTCGGTTGCCTTGATATGCATTGCGACGTCGGGCAGCGTCGGCGCATCCTTATTGGCTTGCGGCAATTTCGCCGTCAACTGCTGCGCTATCACTTCCGCCTCCGCCCGTGACACGTCACCCATGATGGCAACCACGGACGTTTCCGCCGAATAATGCATTTTGTAGAAATCCGTCAGGTTCTGCCGGATAATTCTTTCCACACTTACCACTTCGCCGGAAACCGGCAGCGCGTAAGGATGCGTACCGTAAACAGCTTTTTCGAATGCTTTGTCGGCGATATGTTCCGGTTTGGTCTCAGCCTCTTTCAACGACGCAATAATCCGCGCTTTTTCACGAGCCAGAATGGCGTCGGGAAACAACGGATGTTGCAACACCGTCGCCATCATCTGCAGTGCCTTGTCGCGCTGCGCCGGATTGCTTAGCGTGCGCAGTGACATACTCGATCTGTCCTGATCAAATCCTCCGCCAAACTGGGCACCCATGTCGGCCATGCCGCGAGATATCTCGTCTTCAGTCAATCCTTCCGATCCGGCATCCAGCATGTGATTGGTCAACCCCGCCACACCGGATGTATCTGCCGTGTCAAAACTGCTGCCGGCGGGAAAACTCACCGACACATCCAGCATCGGTATATCGTGATTTTCGACAAACAACACGCGCGCGCCGCTGGCACTATTCCAGTGTTGAATGTCAGGTGTTGCCATGGCGACGCCCGAGACTATGCAAAACATTGCAATAAAGAATGGCTTAGCGTACATGTGAACCCCCTTCTGACCTGTGTATTGGCTTTCCCGAAAGCGGTTGCGGATCAAGTACTGCCACAGTCAGATTGTCATCAAGCAAAAACTCTTTTGCGACTTGCTGCACTTGTTCGGCGGTAACCAACTGGAGTTTTTTGAGCATTAGCGGAATCGCTTGGTAACCCAATCCTATGCTTTCGATTTGTCCGATCTGCATCGCCTGATAAAACAGCGAGTCAAGTTTGAATACCTCTCCGGCGGTGACCTGCGCCTTGACGCGCTGCAACTCTTCCGCGCTGACGCCGTCTGTTACCAGCTTGGCAATTTCCTGCCGCAGCGCAGCTTCAACATCTTGAACGGTCTTGCCCGCGGTCGGTGTAGCCTCCAGAGTAAACATGCTCGGGCCGCGCGAGGTCGAATCGTATCCTGCGCCCGCAGAACTGGCTATCTGCTGTTCTCGCACCAGATCCTTGTTGAGACGCGCCGATTCGTTGCCATCCAGCACCCCCGCAAGTATTTCCAATGCGTAGGGCTTCCAATCGTGTTCGGCATCCCTGATCGTCGGCGTGTGATAGCTCATCACCAGTTGGGGCAATTCCGCCGGTGCTTTTACGACAAGGCGCTTGATTCCCTGTTGCCCGGGCTCTGCAAACTCGCGCCGATTGGGGAGATTCACGCGCGGTACGGAGCCATAGTATTTCCTGGCCAGTGCAAAAACTTCGTCAGCGTTGACATCGCCCGCGATCACCAGCGTCGCGTTGTTGGGCGCATACCAGTGCTTGTACCACTGCTGCGCGTCCGTGACGGATAATGCTTCCAGATCATTCATCCAGCCTATTACCGGGTGGTGATACGGGTGTTCCTGGTAGGCGGTGGCCATCAATGTCTCGTACATCAGTGACTGCGGCTCGTCGTCTGTGCGCATCCGGCGCTCTTCCATCACCACCTTGATTTCCCTGGAAAACTCGTCCGCGGTCAGATTCAGATTGCGCATCCGGTCGGATTCGAGTTTCATTGCCAACGGCAATTTCGATTTGTGCAGTTGCTGAAAATAGGCCGTGTAGTCACTGCTGGTAAAGGCGTTTTCGCGCCCGCCCGCTGCCGCGATGCGCTTCGAAAATTCACCTGCGGGTACAGCTTTGGTGCCCTTGAACATCATATGTTCGAGTACATGGGCGATTCCGGTCTTGCCGGTAATTTCGTCCATGCTGCCGGCCTTGTACCAGATTTGCTGCACGATCACCGGAGCACGGTGGTCTTCCTTGACGATCACTTTCAGCCCATTCTGCAAAGTGCGCTCGAATACTTCCGCGTGCGCATGGCCCTGCAGGGTGGCGAGCGACATTGCAAAGTAAAATAACAGCTTATTCATAACTCTAACCCTTCAACGTGTAATCGGCATAAAATGCGGGCGCATTATGCGACATATTTACCCCAACCAGCCATGTTCAGCTTCCTGAAAAAAACACCACCTGACACCAACCGGCCCAGCAAAGACAAATCCGGTCAAAGTTGGTTCATGAATTTGAAATCCGGCTTGGCGCGCACTGGTAATCAGTTGTTCGACCTGTTTGGTCGCGACGGTCGAATAGACGAGGATCTATACGAGGAGCTGGAAACCATACTGATCACTGCCGATGTCGGTCTGGATGCGACTAACGCCCTGCTTGCCGATCTGCGCCGCCAGGTAAGGGATCAGCACCTTAGCGAAGCAGCCCAACTCAGGGAAGCTCTGGCACACAGCCTGCTCAAGCTGCTCAAGCCGCTCGAACAACCGCTGCGACCGACAATGAACAAGCCGTTTGTCATTATGATGGTTGGCGTCAATGGCGCAGGCAAGACTACATCCATAGGGAAACTGGCTAAACACCTGCAAAGTCAGGGGCTTTCGGTGATGCTCGCTGCCGGCGATACGTTTCGCGCCGCAGCGCGCGAACAATTGATTGCCTGGGGAGTGCGCAACAGCGTGACGGTAATTACGCAGCAAAGCGGCGACGCCGCTGCGGTAATTTATGACGCCGTGCAAGCTGCGGTTGCACGCAACGTCGATGTAGTACTGGCGGATACAGCGGGGCGGCTGACCACACAGGCACATCTGATGGAGGAGATCAAAAAGGTCAAACGCGTAATCGCCAAGGCATTGCCTGAGGCACCCCACGAAGTCATGCTGGTACTGGATGCCAACACCGGACAGAACGCGCTGAGTCAGGTGAAGGCCTTCGATCAGGCGCTGGGCGTAACCGGATTGATATTGACCAAACTGGACGGCACCGCAAAGGGCGGGGTTATCGCTGCGATTGCCAAGGCCCATCCGATCCCGATTCGCTTTATAGGCATCGGCGAGGGCCTGGATGATCTCCGCCCGTTTATCGCCGAAGAATTTGTCGCTGCGCTGCTGGGCATGGATGAATGATCCGCTTTGACCATGTAAGCAAGCGTTATCCCGGCGGCTACCACGCGCTCAAGAACATCACCTTGCAGATTGGTAAAGGCGAAATGGTGTTCATTACCGGTCATTCCGGTGCCGGCAAAAGCACACTGCTCAATTTGATTGCGGCAATTGAACGGGCCAACCTCGGCAGCGTTATCGTCAACAATCAAAATGTAGGGGCACTCAGCCAGCGCGCCATACCTTACCTGCGGCGCAATTTGGGCATCGTCTTTCAGGATCACAAACTGCTGTTTGACCGCAATGTTTTCGACAACGTCATGCTGCCGTTGCAAATCTGCGATTTTGATTTCCGCGAAAGCAATAAGCGGGTTCGTGCCGCGCTCGATAAAGTCGGATTGCTCAACCGTGAAAAATCCAACCCTATCGAGCTGTCAGGTGGCGAGCAGCAGCGCCTGTGCATCGCGCGTGCCATCGTGAACCGCCCCTCCATCCTCCTTGCAGATGAACCGACGGGCAATCTGGACAGCGACTACGCGCGCGAGATCATGGAAATATTCGAGTCTTTTCACCAGGTCGGGGTCACACTGCTGATATCCACCCATGACACCGGCGCAATACACAACGCCAACGCGCGCATGCTCGTGCTCAAGCAGGGAGAGTTGCTAACGGGAACGGATCTCGACGGAAATGACATAGCTGAAGGTGCCGCTGTGTCCAGAGGGGAAAAACCGGCCAGACCGGACGCTGCAAAATCATGAGCCACGCACTAACCCAGATCGCCAGCGTGACGCACCGAATGTTTGCGTCAAAACTGGCCGGAATGCTCAGCGTTCTGGTTATTGGTATCGCGCTGAGCTTGCCGGCCGGCATGTATATGCTGCTGCAAAACGCCCAAGGATTGCTGGACCAGTTCTCCGGCACGCCGCAACTCAGTTTATTCCTGAAGCGCGACGCCAAGTCCGATGATATCGACAAATTGCGCAAACAGTTGTCGCAACATCCGGGCGTGGAACGATATGAATTCGTATCCCGCCAGCAAGCGCTTGAACAACTCAAGCAGAGCGCGGGTTTGTCCGAGGTGATCGGCGGTTTGAAACAAAACCCGTTGCCGGACGCTTTCATCATTTATCCGAAATCCGGCGAGGCAACAACCCTTGAAGCGCTGCGCAGTGAATTGGCGGGTATTTCTGCTGTGGAC
>JBARHR010000159.1:0-7958 GCA_049799335.1 Gallionella sp.
TCTGCGATGTTGCCCATGGCAAACCGTTACCGCCAGACGCCGATGAACCGCTAAACCTCGCGCGATCAATCGCGTTGCTCAAACTCAAGTACGTTGTGATCACCAGCGTCGACCGTGACGATTTGCGCGACGGCGGCGCGCAGCACTTTGCCGATTGCATTAACGCGATCCGTGCCGACTCGCCCGCAACGCGGCTGGAAATTCTGGTGCCGGATTTCCGCGGCAGACTGGAAGAGGCGCTTGATGCCCTGTCCGTGAATCTCCCCGATGTGCTGAACCACAACCTGGAAACCGTCCCGCGACTGTATAAACTGGCCCGGCCGGGCGCGGATTATGCGCATTCATTGAAACTGCTCAAGGATTTCAAAGCGCGATTCCCGCAAATTCCCACCAAATCCGGTCTGATGCTGGGCCTGGGCGAGACCGATGAAGAAGTCCTTGAAGTGATGCGCGATCTGCGCGCCAACCATGTGAACATGCTGACCATAGGCCAATATTTGCAACCCAGCGACGGCCATCTGCCGGTGCTGCGCTACGCGCCGCTGGAATCGTTCACGATGTTCGAACAGGCGGCAAAAGAAATGGGATTCAGCCATGCGGCGTGCGGCCCGATGGTGCGCAGCAGTTATTTCGCTGACGAACAGGCGCAACTGGCGGGTGTCGTCTGATTGGATTATCCAGACTCATGTCGGAGCGACGCAGCGGAAATGGTTCGCCGGAATTTCAATGACGATCAAGTCGTCATTCAACTGCACCAGCTCACTCATTGATTCGCTTCATTGGCCTGATGGTTGCAGCGGAAGTTCCGCGCCGACAACCCGGTTGCGTCCTGCGTGTTTGGCTTGATAAAGCGCCGCGTCGGCGCGCGGCAAAACCTCATCAGCGTTTTCACCGGTCATACGCTCTGCTACACCGGCACTAAAGGTGATCAGCACGCGCTCGTTATTGTGCAAAAAGAAATTCTTGGTAAGGTCCCGTTGCACGCCGGCGACCACATTTACCGCGTCGTCCTGCTTGGTTCCGGGCAACAGTATTACAAATTCTTCACCGCCATAGCGCGCGAGAATATCAGTACTTCGCAGTACGCTCTTAACAACTTTTGCCAGATGTGCAAGCGCCATGTCTCCGGTTGAATGGCCCATAGTGTCATTGATCTTCTTGAAATGATCGATGTCCAGCATCGCCAGCGATAGCGGCGTATTGTGCCGGTCTGCGCGTTTAAACTCCCTGTCAAAAGCCTCATCCATGCCCCGTCGGTTCAGCGCGCCTGTCAGGAAATCCTGATGCGCTGCTTCGCTTATATATTCAAGTTTCGTGGTGAGCTCATTGATTTGCCGTTCCGCAGCTTTCGCCTTCTGCTGTGTTTCCCTGAAGGCTTCGTGCGACTGTTGCGCATCGGCATTCATGGTCGCAATATCAACAACCAGACTTCCGAGAATCGCATTCAATTGATTTACGTCCTCCGTCGCCTTGATCTGATCCTGATAAACTTTTATTTTTGCTTGATAGCTTCCGGTACTCTCGGTAATCGCGGCCAGGCGGTCTACAAACGAGCTCACCATATTCTTGATGGTATCTTTTGCCTCAAGGAACCCCGGCCTGAGGGCCGACTGCTTATAGATCAGTTCCTTCAGACTGCCCTCGGCGTTGTAAACCGAATCCAGACTAAGGGGTTTGGAAATGATTTCCTGCACAATGGCGATTTGGCCATGCAGCCATTTATCTTCCAATGTCAACTCGCCCATGCTGGCAACCAGCAAACGCAACATCTGCACAAGTCCTTCCTGCATGCGATGCTGCGTATCAATTTGCAGTTCCGTTCTCAGCAAGGTTGCCTTCAGCGCCGCTTCCAGTTCGCGAATTTGTTCCGGCGACCGGACAGAAGTCGCCTGCCCAAGCAACGACTGAATTCTATGCGTCGCACCCTGATTGTCGGCAAATTGCGGGAGGACCACCAGTTCGATTGTTCGAATCAGCATGTTGCGCCAAGAAAGGCTATCTTGCGAGTCGGCGTCCCGCGCACTGCCGTGCTCAGCCGTGCCGGCAGCAATTGCCGGGTTTGTCGATATCGATGCAGCCCGCTCGCTTGACATGCGATTTTCGCCGATCCCGGTCTCCAAATCCGGTTGCTCATCCCCCCACGAAGTGATCAGCGCATGTATCTTTGCACACAAGTGCCCGGGACTATTCCTGGAATTGTTGAGAAGTTGATTCAACTCCTCTTTTTTTCTGACCAAAGTCAAACCCCTGTGATTTCCATCTAGCTGCCTAAGCAGGTAACGTAGCAACAATGACCAATTCACATGATCCTCGTCACTCGAGCCCATTTGTAGCAGCTTGCGTAGTTGGCCTTCCAGGTTGACTGTGTCCTGCTTCTTGATCAAGGCCGATATTATCGTGGCAGATTCGGCGTATTTGGGTTGATCCTTGCCCATCCCGATGAGCAGCTTTTCCAACGCATTGCCAAGTACGTTCGATTGATCTACGGATTCAATCCCGGCTATTTCGTCATAAACTCGGCGAAAATTTTCCGGCGTTGGAGGACTTTGGGATCTTGAAAGTTGAATCAACGTCTGGCGAGCCAATTCGATCGGTGTCATTCAATACCCCATAATTTCGCTTTGTACGACTACTGACTGCAACTAATTGAGTCCATCGGGGAAAATTGTACCATCACGCGATGATTCGGCTGAACTGAAAGGCATGTGCCACCGCCATTCCCAGGTTCTCCGCCAGCGGACGCCCAATCTCCACCCTGAATCAGGAAGCGCACGCGCTCAAATACGACCGGCACCGGCCAGAAAGTCGTTCACCGTCGGATAGCGCAACTCCACATGCAACTCCCGCTTCATGCGCAGATTGGTAAGTCGCCGCGACTCGTTCATGAAAGTGAGGAGCGCTTCTGGCAGCACATGCTGGGCTTCACCGCGACTGATGCGCGGCACCCGCGGCAAGCCATAGGTATCGGCAACCGCATCAAAATATTCACCCATCTTCAACTGGCTATCATCGCAGGTATGGTAGACGCGGCAAGCCCTTCCATAGCGCAACACTCCGACGATGATGTTCGCGAGGTCATCGGCATGTATATGGTTTGTATAGCTGTCTTCGCTTTCGACGATAGCCGGTGTTCCTTGCCGCAAACGGCTTAGCGGCAATCGGTCCGCCGCATAAATTCCCGGAACACGCAGTATGCTGGCTCGCACCCGATTCCGCCGTGCCCAGCCGCGAATTTGTTTCTCGGCATCGACGCGTCGTTTCGATCGGGCTGAACTTGAGTTGAGCGGATGCGATTCGCTAACCCAATTGCCGCCGCAGTCGCCGTATACACCGCTGGTACTGATGTAAATAAGTTGTCCGGGTGGCCTGCCGTGCGATAGCACACTGAGCAGATTCCGCGTTCGCGTGTCGGGCACACCGGAATTCGGGGGTGGCGCCAGATGCAAAACGATATCCGACAAACCCCTGATGCGCACGAGGCTTTGGCGTACATCCAGGTCTCCTAATAGTGGAATCACACCCAATGCCCGCAACTTGCCGAAGTCGGCTGACTTCCGCACCAACGCATACGTTTTATATCGAGACGCCAGTAACGGGATAACGCGCGTAGCTACATCACCGCAGCCAACAATCAATATGCTTTTCATATCGGGATTATGCGTTAAAATCGGCCATTTAGCGCAGAGTACAACGTTCACATGGCATTTCAGACTACCATACAACCCAGCGGCCACAGCTTCTCAATCGAACCACACGAAACAATACTTGACGCGGCAACTGGGCATGGTTTCATGCTTCCTTACAGCTGCCGCGACGGCGTGTGCGGATCGTGCAAAGGAAAGATACTGGAGGGCGAGGTTGATTATGGCAAGCATCAGGATGGCACCCTGACCGAAGCGGAACGGCTGGCTGGCATGGCGCTGTTCTGTTGCGCAAAACCTCTGTCCAACCTGGTTATCGAATGCCTCGAAGTCAATGCGATCAAGGATATTCCGGTACGGACTCTCCCGTGCCGGGTGCAGAAGATGCACAAACCGGCAGATGACGTCATGATAATTTTGCTCCGCCTGCCGGCCAACGAACGTCTGCAATTCATCGCCGGGCAATACATCAACATATTGATGAAAGACCACAAGCCGCGCAGCTTCTCGCTGGCCAATGCACCCCACGACGATGAGTTTCTAGAATTGCACATACGCAATATCTCCGGCGGCGAGTTCACCCGGCACGTATTTGAAGTAATGAAGGAGCGCGACATATTGCGTTTTCAGGGTCCCTTGGGCACCTTTTTTCTGCGTGAAGATTCCGAGAAACCGATCATATTCCTTGCCAGCGGCACCGGCTTTGCACCGATCAAAGCGATTATCGAGCATGCACTATTTGTCGGTGTAAAGCGCCCGATGCACTTCTACTGGGGCGCGCGCAAATTGGCCGATTTATATATGCTGGACAAGGCCAGAGAATGGGAAAGTCTGGGCATTAAATTCACTCCGGTTCTCTCCGATGCGATTCCCGAGGACAACTGGCGGGGGCGTAGCGGTTTCGTCCACCAGGCGGTATTGGAAGATTACCGGGATTTGAGTGGCCACGAAGTGTATGCGTGCGGCGCCCCGGTAGTCGTGGACGCGGCACGGAGCGACTACACCACGCAGCGACAGCTGCCTGCGGAATCGTTCTACTCCGACGCGTTTACCTTCACTCCGAAGACCTAGCGCAACTTTAAGTCTCGTCGCGCCACGACGGCGAAGCCATAGCAACGCTATTATCTGTGCAAGCGGGAAAATACAACCGGGTCGGTCGATTTACAGTCTGGGAAACGCGATTGCCTGCTGAAAATACCTTTGTGCCTGTTCCGCGTCGCCAATTCGTTCCGCGAGCAACCCCATAGATTCGTGGGCATCCCTGGAGGGCTTGGCGTTGATGCTGGCGACAAGATAGTCGCGCGCCTTTTCCTGCAAGCCCTGATGCAGGCACAATTTACCCAACGCCAACAACAAAACCGCTTCATTGCGATGCAGGTTCAACCACTTCTCCGCCTGCTCAATTTGCGCCACCACATTCGCAGCGCGACAGTCCCCGTATAGCGCAACCAATTCGCCATCCCATTGCGCGTTGAGGCTTGCTGCAAGGAGCTTCTGCGCAAACTCGCTGCCGTCGTGCTGGATCAACGCCCGGGCGCTTGCTGCAGTAATCTTCCGCTGCCGTTTGACGTCCGCAGGCACGGAATCGATACACGCACATAGCGGGGCAAAACTCTCCTGCCGGAGTATTTTTTCCACCCACGCGTCCTGGCGCAAATATTCTGCCAAAGACTGGTCGATGAAGCCGCCTTTTTCCAGCAGATCAAGCATGCGCAACACCTCATCCCAATTCCCCGCCTGTTGCTGCGTCTTCAGCTCGCGAAGCAGCGCGTCTGAGGTGAGCATTTGACTGTCACTCAAGTTGACCGCGCGCGGGATGTTTCTTTGCTCCACGAAGACAGAGCATCCAACAAACCCTCGTCTCCCGACGCAGTCAACTTGACGCAACGCCAACCCTGCTCGCAGGCCAGTGCTGCAATGCGTTCATGCGGAACAAACAATGGCGTATCGCGCAATTTATCCCTGGCTCTGGTATCCAGCATTGCCCACAAATAGCCGAGTGCCTCGCTGCTGGTCACGTTGATGACATCCGGCAAGGTGTCCAGCAATTTGCCCTGATCCTGCTGCGGCTTGCTGCGCTGGTAGCAGGCCGCATACTCGACGATCGCGCCGCGTTCCCTGAGGGTATCACCCAACAATTCGCGACCGCCGTCGCCGCGGAAGATGATTACTTTCAGACCATCGACGTGCTGCAGTTCCGGCAACGCCAGCAACCCCTCGCTGTCAAACCGTTCGGTGGGCGCAATAATGCCGCCAATCCCGAGAGCACGAAGGGCACGCGCACTCCCCTGACCGACCGCCGCAATTTTCAACGCCGGCGGAATTTGTCCCGCATCGCGTATCGCGCCGATGCCATAGCGAACCGCGTTGGGACTGATGAAAATGGCGAGATCGATTTGAGCAAGGCGCGCGAGCTGCTCATTGAGTATCGTTGCATCCTGAATCGGTGAAATGTCCAGCAACGGGAACAGCACCGCGTTCCCCCCTGCCAGCACGATGCGTTTTGCCAGATCCACCGCCTGGTCGCGCGGTCGCGTAACCAGAACTTTTAACCCCGACAATCGCAGATCCTCAGACATTGTCGTCAACAGCCGGCGACTTCAGACAGTCTATTGCCCGTAAAGAATTATTGTCAGAGCGCAAGTGCTGCAAGGATTTCGTCGGCACCCTGGGCGCGCAATTCGTCGGCAACCTTGTTGCCCAGCGCTTCAGGATGGCTGATGTCGCCGGTCAGGTCTGCGGTGGTCATACGCTTTCCGTCCGGACTGGCGACAAAACCGCGCAGGCGCAAACTGTTGCCTTTTACCTCGGCAAACCCGCCCAATGGAACCTGGCAACTACCCGCCAGCGCGCGACTCAATGCGCGTTCGGCAAGCACGCAGGCCGCCGTATCCGGGTGATGCAGCGGTTGCAGCAACGCAATCACATCGGCACGATCGGCGCGGCATTCAATTCCCAGCGCACCTTGGCCGACTGCAGGCAGGCTTTCTTCGCTGGTGATCAATGCACGTATGCGCTGTCCCAGACCCAAACGCTTCAGCCCGGCGGCGGCAAGAATGATCGCCGCATATTGACCTTCATCGAGTTTGCGCAGGCGCGTTTGCACGTTGCCACGCAAAGGTTCGATCTTCAGGTGCGGGAAGCGCGCACGTAGCTGGCTTTCGCGGCGCAAGCTGGAAGTACCCACCACGCTCCCTGCAGGCAGGGCAGCCAGGTTGGCATGGTTGTTTGAAACAAAGGCGTCGTGCGGATCTTCGCGTTCTCCAACCGCAGCCAAAACAAAGCCCTCGGGCATATTCATCGGCACATCCTTCAATGAATGGACGGCAAGGTCGGCACGCCCGTCTTCGAGAGCGGTTTCAAGCTCCTTCACAAACAGTCCCTTGCCGCCAATCTTGGACAGCGTGACCTCAAGAATCTGGTCGCCCTGCGTGGTCATACCCAATATATTTACCTCAGTTTGCGGATATAATGCACGCAGCCTGTCGCGTATGTGTTGTGCCTGCCACATTGCCAACGCGCTTTCACGCGAAGCGATCACGAGACGGGATGGTGCAGCTGGAGTCTGGCTCATCTGATTTCCTAAGTTTTTTATTGAAAATATGCGGCGCATTCTAGCATAAGGTGCGCCGTGTTTTTGTCGCGAGAACCCTGATGAATTTGATTTCCGTACCTGCCGACATCTCCAGCAAAGACGTGCCATTGCGCGAGGACGTACGCCTGCTGGGCCGCATCCTTGGCGATACATTGCGCGAACAGGAAGGCGAGGAGACGTTTCAACTTATCGAGAGTGTGCGTCGCGCCGCAGTGCGCTTCCGCAAGACCCAGAACGATCAGGACGGAGTTAAACTCGAACAGATGCTCGAAGCACTGTCGCCCAGTGAAACACTGCTGGTAGTTCGCGCCTTCAGTTATTTCTCGCAACTTACCAACATTGCCGAAGATCAGCACCACAATCGACGCCACCGCGCGCACCTGATGGCGCTTACCGCGCCAAAGGACGGCAACCTGTTGCTGGCGCTCAGCCGCATCGAGAAGAAACAAATCGACAAGGCTACACTGCAGTCATTTCTCGATACCGCGGTGATTTCACCGGTATTGACCGCACACCCCACCGAGGTCCAGCGCAAGAGCATACTGGATTGCCAACTCACCATATCCAGCCTGCTGACCAATCGCGACCGGATAAAAATGACGCCGGATGAGTTGGCGGACAACGAAATTGCATTGCGCCGCTTTGTACTGATCCTGTGGCAGACACGCATGCTCAGGCCGTCCAAATTGACCGTGATTGACGAGATCAACAATGGCCTGGAA
>JBARHR010000160.1:0-4545 GCA_049799335.1 Gallionella sp.
CCACCGCCAGACCGCCGCCGCCCGCCGCCCCCAACAGCGTCTCACCCTCCACGAACCAGCGTTCAGACACCGGCAATTGTGCACCCATACCTAGCTGGCCTGTCATATAGGCGCCTGCCTTGCCCGCATAGGCGGCCAGACCTTGTCCGGTAATAAACCAGCCGGGTGATACAAAGTAGTCCAGTTGCATACCCAGATTGCTCACCGGCTCGTCTACGTACTGGTTGCGCCACTGCGGGGACGCCTTGAAATAGGTTTGGTTCGCCACTCTTATGCGCAGCTTCTCCGGGTTAAATCCGCGCATCGCACTCCAGGGTATGGCATTTGCGGAGACCATGGGAATGCCAAACTGGTAGTTCAGTTTAAGCGCCACACTGCGCGCCTTGAAGCTGCGTGACGGCGCACGCACTTCGGAAACGGACAACTCCAGCGCAGTGCGGGCGGCAAGGTTTTGTTGCAGTGACACGCCCGCATCCAACAACAGTCCGCCCCCGGTATCCACGCCGCCCCCGCCGGCTGGGCCGGCCGCTGCATGGACCTTGAGCCCGGCACTGTTCGACAGTGGCCAGCGATAGCCGCTACCGGCCAGGATTTGCATATACCCTTTGCTGTTACCGCCCAGCGCACCTTCAGATTCGAGCTTGATAAACCAGCGTTCGTCCTGATAAGTCAACCACTCTGCACCGAGTAACTGCATGCTTGTGTATTGCGGTTGCCCGTCATTGTCTGACACGGACGCAGGGATTCGGTAGTTGCGCGTTACCACTGCAAATTCGTTACGGCGTAATTGCACCGCTGCAATATCCGGTTCGGTGGTGGCGGATAAATGGTTTGTCCAGCCCGGACCCAACACCGTGTGAAATGTGTATTCATATTGCACATAGGGCTGCGTGCTGGCAATTGTCCCCCAAGGAAATCGCACATGGCTCACACCGAATCCAAAGTTGCCATAACCACGAGTGTCATAGGTCAAGCCTACATCGCCGCGCAACATCAGCCCGCCTCCGGTCAGGGAGTAGCCACCATGCCCCCCGCCTGCGCCGACAAACAGTCCCGCATGGCTGAACCAGGAGTGGCTCAATGGCTGGCGCAGGTCTCCGGTAGCACCCAGTGTGATGAAACCACCGCGCTCTCCGCGTACCGCGCCATAGGAGCCCATACCCAACCGCAAACGTTCGTTCACATCCAGCAGCAAATTCCCGGCCACCATGCCCATCTTCTCATCAGCGGGCAGGCTGAGTGTTTCCGCGGTCATGCGCCAGATGGTGCGGGCAGGAATTAGCGACTCACTTGACTCGATAGCTGCCTGTGCGTGACTGAGCATGGGCAAACACAGTGCCACGCCAGACAGGCTGGCGATCAAAAATTGCAGCAATCGATTCATATAGACAGACCACAGTTGCATATCAAATTCGCAACAAGTTCCAAACGTTTATTCGACCCATGTAGGTCGGGCTCCGCCCGACATGGTGGGCAGAGCCCACCCTACCAATGCTGCATTGCGCCCGGTATCTTTGCAACAGTTTGGGCTGCCGCCTGTTTTATGGAGTGCGGGAATGCGATAGCGCATTCATAGTGGAAGCTATCGCAGATCGTTTTATTATTGAGCCAAACGAATTTCAGGCGGGGGGAAGCGCTATCTTGTTGTCGGTGCTGAACTGATAGTCGTGGAAAACATGTTCGGCAGTCAGTATTTGATAGCTACCATCGGGATTCTTGCGGGTGGTATCCTTGAGGCGATAGGTGTAATGCCCGCAGGTCCAGCAGTCGTAGTTGCGCATATGGGTGCACAGGCACATTTTGTCCTTGACCGATATCTTCTTGGTGTCAGGATTCAGTTCCACTTCGCGGTTATACGCGTCGATGTAGGCGCAATTGCCGTTGGCATCCAGAATGTACCCAAACGCTTCGCAATTCGGCATGATTCCCGCACCGATGCCGGGTGAATTTTTCAACATGCGCATCGGGTAGCCGGTGGGCGACAGCATGTTGACTTCGATATTGTCTTCACTGGTCTTGTAATATTCCTGCTGAACCTTTTCGGGGATACCGCATTCCTTGGAAACGGTGAAACGCGTCGCGACCTGCACTGCGGCCGCACCGCTTTCCAGATAGCTTACCGCGTCGCTGCCGGTAAATATGCCGCCCGCGGGTATCACCGGTATGTCCAGATGCTCGGCTGTCAGATAGTTTTGAATCTCGGTAACGATGGTACGCAAATCATACTCCGCCCAGTCCATGCCGAAGCCGAGATGCCCGCCTGCCAGCGGACCTTCGACCACGACATAATCAGGCAACCGATGCACTTTTGCATTCTTGCGCAGAAACAGTTGCAGGGCGCGCAATGACGAAACGATGATGCCCAGTTTGGCGTCGCGAAAGCGCGGGTTGTCTTCCATCAATGCGAATGAACCCAGATGCAAACCTGCGGCCAGCGTGATGCCGTCGATGCCGGCATCCAGCGCGCCGTTCAACCGCACACGCAAGGTTTCGCGCGGCGAATTCATCGTGAGCTTTTCCATGCAGTTGACGAAAATCATCCCGTCACCGCGCTTGGCTTCCATGGTCTTGCTGACGTGCAAACGTGTCGATTCGGCCACTTGCGCGAGATCGAATTGCACGATGGATTTATCGGCAATCTTGATATTCAGTTTGTATTGTTTCTGCTTTTCGCTGACGAACTTGGTCTTGTAGTGCCTATCGGTAACGGTGGGCAACATGGCGTCGGAGATATGGCCTATGCCACCCAAACGTGCGGCTTCCAGCGCCAATTGCGAAGTGGAAATGTCCACGCCCATCCCGCCGATAATAATCGGCACCAGCTCACGATTGCCAAAGCGCAGGCGAAAATCATCCACACGTTTCATTACAGACTTCCTCCGATTGCTGCCCGGGAATATTTTCCAGGCCGGCTATTATTGTCCCAGACGGTTCATTGACCCTGCCGTTTTATTCCCAATGGCGCATTTGGGATTATATGCGCTACGTTACCGAGCGAAGCATGCCACAGATGGCGTAATACGGAAAGCAAAGACAAACCTGTAGTGCGGACATTGAATGCAATTCGCGGCATATATCTGTATGCAGTCTGAGGTTTTAGCAGAATACGGGCAACTCTATCCGGCTTAGGTTCGCAGGAACAACGCAAAACCCGCTATGATTTCAACATGACACAATGTCCAGACAATAACAATTTGCTCTCGCGCAGCCTGCAATCCGTATGGCACCCGTGCTCGCAAATGAAGCACTACGAAAGCTTTCCGCTGCTGCCTATCGCACGCGGATCCGGAGTTTGGCTTTATGACCAGCACAACAAGGGTTATCTGGACGCGGTAAGTTCCTGGTGGGTCAATCTGTTCGGGCATTGCAATCCGCGCATCAATGCAGCCCTTCGCGATCAACTGGAAACACTGGAACATGCAATGCTGGCCGGCTTCACCCATGAACCGGTGGTGCAACTTTCGGAACGCCTGTGCGAGCTCGCGCCCAAAGGCCTGGGGCATTGCTTCTATGCGTCGGACGGCGCCTCGGCAACTGAAATCGCGCTGAAAATGAGCGCGCATTATTGGCGCAACGCCGGCAAGCCGGACAAAGTCAAATTCATCAGTCTGCAGAACAGTTATCACGGTGAAACATTGGGGGCGCTCTCGGTAACCGATGTGGCGTTGTTCCGCGATGCCTACGGCGCGCTGATACGACAACACAGCACGGTAACCAGCCCGGACTGGCGCGATGCAGCTGGCGGAGAGACAGCCGAGACCTATGCGCTGCGCTGCGCGGATGCTTTGGAATTGCATTTGCAGCAACACCATGACACGTTGGCGGCGTTCATCATCGAGCCACTGGTGCAGGGTGCCGCGGGCATGGCGATGTATCACCCGGTCTATCTGAGTCGGGCGCGGCAACTATGCTCTGAATACGGGGTGCATCTGATCGCCGACGAAATCGCTGTAGGCATGGGCAGAAGCGGAACGATGTTTGCCTGCGAGCAAGCACCTGCTACAAATCAGGGAACCGGCAGTAACGCTACCGGAATTACCCCCGACTTCCTTTTGCTATCCAAAGGGATTACCGGAGGCTATCTGCCGTTATCGCTGGTCATGACGCGCGATGAAATTTACCAGGCATTTTATGGCGACGCGATGTCGCGTGGATTCCTGCATTCTCATTCTTACACCGGCAACCCGCTTGCCTGCCGCGCCGCGCTGGCGACGCTGGATATTTTTGAGCAAGACCGGATTATCGCGTCCAACCGCGATAAATCGGCGTACCTGAACGAGATTGCGGCACCATTGCGCGAGCATCCTGCGGTGCGCAACTGGCGCAATACCGGGATGATCTGGGCGTTTGAAGTAAACAGCCCACATCAGGATTTCGCCCGGCGTTGCTTTGCAGCGGCGCTGGAGCAGGGATTGCTGCTGCGACCCATCGGCAATACCGTCTATTTCATGCCGCCCTATGTCATCAATAATGAAGAAATGAGTTTTCTGGTGGAACACACGCTGTCAATTGTTGCGTCACTGGCTTGAATGCGAACTTTAAGGT
>JBARHR010000161.1:0-1562 GCA_049799335.1 Gallionella sp.
GACTTTACCTGGTGGGAGCATTGATCGGATTTGTCGGTCACCGCAATTGGACTTTCACCCACGATGGCGCCGTAATTGGCTCTGGTACCCGTTATTTCATTGCACATCTCTTCGGCTATTCGATCAACTATCTGCTGTTGTTCACATTGTCGGACAAACTTGGTTATCCGCATCAATGGGTACAGGCGTCGGCGATTATCATCGTGGCAGTGTTTCTTTTTGTGACGTTCAGGTATTTCGTGTTCCCAAAATCCTGACGCCTGCTTGCGCGTTTGTGCAGGCAGTCTGGCGTTAGGTGTCCCGCTTTTCTGCCATCAAATGAAAAGTCAGCTGCGAAAGAAGTTATGAATTGCGCCGCAAATACGTTCGATATCGGCGTCAGTCATCTCATAGTATAAAGGCAGACGCAGCAACCTTTCGCTCAGTCCGTCCGTCTGAACCATTGTGCTGCCAATGCGACCAAAGTTTTTACCTGCGGGTGACGAATGCAGCGGAACATAGTGGAACACCGGCAATATTTCGCGTTCCTTGAGATGGACAATCAGCTTGCTGCGCACTGCAAGGTTGTTCAATAGAATATAGAACATGTGACCGTTGCTGTCCTGATCGAACTTGGGCAGCGTGATCGATCCGGATTGCTGCAAAGCAGCCAGCTGCTCCGTGTACGCAGTACAGATTTGACGCCGCTTGGCGATGATGGCATCAGCCTGTTCCAGCTGCGCGAATAGAAATGCACCAACCAATTCGCTGGGTAGAAAGGAAGAGCCTATATCCACCCAGGTGTACTTGTCGACCTCGCCGCGGAAAAATTGGCTGCGGTTGGTTCCCTTCTCGCGGATGATCTCGGCGCGATCGGAAAAGCGCTTGTCGTTAACCAACAGCGCCCCACCCTCGCCGCTAATGATGTTCTTGGTCTCATGGAAGCTAAGGCAGCCAAAGTGGCCGATGCTTCCCAATGATTTCCCGTTGTAGCTGGATAGCAGCGCCTGCGCGGCATCCTCAATAACCAGCAAATTATGCGTTGCGGCAATTTCCATGATGCGATTCATTTCACATGGGACGCCCGCATAATGTACCGGGACGATCGCCCTGGTTTTTGATGTTATTGCGGACTCGATCAACTCCTCATCTATGTTCAACGTATCCGGCCTGATATCCACAAACACCGGGACAGCGCCGCGCAGGACAAAGGCATTGGCTGTTGAAACAAAGGTGTAGGACGGCATGATGACTTCGTCACCGTGCTTTATATCGCTCAGTATCGCCGCCATCTCCAGCGCTGCAGTGCAGGAATGCGTAAGCAGCGCCTTGTGGCATCCCAGGTTTTCTTCAATCCAACTGTGGCATTTCCTGGAATAGGGGCCGTCGCCGGACAGATGCCCCTGCGCCACGGCATCCGCAATCAATTCCAGTTCGCGACCGATAATGAAGGGTTTGTTAAATGGGATTTTTGTCATTCAGCTATGTTTGGCGATGTTGTTGAAGGCGGTTAACGGTATAGCGCGGTTTCCTTTGGATGACTCGACCACAATCCGGGATGGCTTTTTTTGCGAACGCAATTG
>JBARHR010000162.1:0-4408 GCA_049799335.1 Gallionella sp.
GCTTGGGGCTGGTCAACAATGGTGTGATCACACGTACATAGGCGCGATGCAACGGATCCTGCGGTAGTGCATCCCGCTCTTCCAGTGTTGGTGCCTTTTCGAGCTCCGCCAGAGCCTTGCCCTTGAGCAAATGGAATGCCGCCCATGGCACTACCATATAGGCGATCAGCAACGATGCAACCATCGCGACGGGGACGTTGAAAGGTATCGGTTGCATGAACGGCCCCATCATGCCGGTAACGAAGGCCATCGGAATGAACGCGAGAATGACGGCGATAGTTGCCACGTTGGTGGGGTTGCCGATCTCATTGGTGGCACGCACCAGCGCGTCCTTGAAATTCGCCGCGCCACCGTGGTGCAGGTGGCGATGAATGTTCTCGATCACCACTATTGCTGCATCCACCAGCAGTCCGAGCGACAAAATCAGCGCAAACAGGGTAATGCGGTTCATCGTCTGGCCGGCAACTAAGCCGACCGTCAGAACGACAAACAGGATCAAGGGCACGGTCATCGTCACTATGGCCGCTTCACGCCAGCCGAGAAAAAATAGCAACACAAACACAACCGAGACGATCGCTATACCGAGATGCTCCACCAGTGTATTTACCGCGTCATTCGCTTTTGCACCATCGTCGCGTGTGACTGACACGCTTATGCCTACCGGAATCGCTTCCTGTTTCAACGTTTCCAGCTTTTCGAGTACTGCGTTGGCGACGACAACCGCATTGGTGCCGGCTTTCTTGGCGAGCGCGATGGTGACCGCTGGCGCCTCGCCCTTGAAGGCAGGGTTCTTCTTGTCCGGACCGAAGGCGAAGTGGGTTGAAGAATCCACCTCCGCGGGCCCATCTTCAATTCGCGCCACGTCCTTCAGGAAAATGGGACGCCCTCGCGGTGCACCGAGCACGATGTTGCCTACTTCGTGCGCATCCTTCAAAAAACCGTTGAAGCGCAGCGGGATGTTGCTGTTGCTATCGACCAGTTCACCTGCGGGCATTGACATGTTCGCCGCCCCCAGCATGCGATCTACCTGATCGAGCGCGAGTCCTGCCGCCGCGAGTTTCTGCGCGTCGATGTAGATATTGACCGATCGGGGGCGCCCGCCGACGATCTCGGTAAATGATACGCCCGGGATATTGCGCAACTGCTCCAGCACCCGCTGCGCCACGTAGCGTAATTCGTAGTCGCTCTGTTTGGCAGAGGCGATTGTCAACGTCATAATGGGTACATCGTCGACATTGATCGGCTTAACCATCGGTTGCATGGCGCCCGAGGGCATGCGGTCCATGTTTTGCATCAACTGGTTGTATAAATTGACCAGGCTCTTCTCCTGGTCTTCGCCCACGTCGAACTGCACGGTCACCACGCCGTAATCGTTTGCCGCGTATCCAAAGGTGTGCTTTACACCGGCCTGCGCGTTCATGATCGCTTCAAGCGGCTTAATGATAGTATTTTCAACCTCTGTTGCAGTGGCTCCCGGCTTCGCAACAATAATGTTGGCCGCCGGAACTACGATCTGCGGATTGTATTCACGCGGAGTCACAAACACTGCCAGGAGGCCGACCAACGTGATGGCCAACATGATCATGGCCGTAATCTTGGACGTCAGAAACGTCCTCGCCAGTTTCCCGGCGATATTCATAGTCTGGTTGCTGTCACTCATGAGTGGCTACTTCCTGCGCTAGCAAGACGGTCACCGGAGTCAAATTCTCCGGTGTTACTTACTATGATTGTCTCGCCTGCATTTACGCCCGCTGCAATTTCAATCAAACCATCCAGCTCGCTGCCAATCCTGACCATACGATACCGGACGACACCATCGGCATCGACCACGAATACCCCGGCGATGCCGGCGCGCTCAAGCAGTGCTGATTTCGGCAGTGCAATTCCCTTCCTGCTTCCGGTGGTAAACCGCACCCGGGCGAATGTACCGCTGCCATAACTGTTTATGCCTGGCAGCTCGACTTTTACCAGGTGCGTATGCGACATAGGGTCTCCCGCAGACACCAGGCGTACGATTTTTCCCGCTAGCGTGCTACCCGAGATTTCAACGGACGCGCTTCCGCCCTTTTTCAAATAGGAATAGGTTTCGTCACTAACACTGGTTTGGACGATCAACTTTGCCGGATTTTCGATGATCAATATCGGCCTTCCCGGCGCCGCAAGATCACCTGCATTGGACATTTTTTGCGCAACTACACCGTCGATGGGCGAACGCACTGCGGCGTAACGCAGTTGTGACTCGGCCGTATTCAGACCAGCCTGAGCGGCATTGGCCTGACTTTGCGCAACGCTGTACTGTAATTTCACCTTGTCGTACTGCATTTTGGAAATCGATTCTTCCTTGTACAAGTTGGAGAACCGCTCGTAGTCTGATTTGGCGTCACTCAACGCCGCGTCGGCTTGTGCCAGACCCGCACGAGCCTGATTTACTCCGCCCTGTATGTCTGTTGGATCAATGGTGAACAGCAGTTGACCCTTTTTGACTGCATCGCCCTCGTGCACGGATATCTCACGGATATATCCCATCAACCTCGATGCAACCTGAACCTGTTGTTCAGCAATGATCGCACCAGGGGCGTCGTCAGTTACTGGAATGTCGTTCAGCACTGCCCGCGTTGTCTGAGCGCTCACGGTTTTGATCGATGTAGCCGCCGCATTTTCTTCTGACTTGCATCCTGAAATAAGCACAAGCAGTATTGCTGCGGTTGCCAACATGGATATATCTGACATCTTCATTACTGTTCTCCTGGATTCTTGTCGCATTACAATTGTTCGCTATTGAGGTTGCCCACGGCCATCCGCAGTGCGGACCGTTGCACGGTCAGTTGGTAATGTGCGGCAACTTCCTCCGCGCGCGCCTTATCCAGCTGCGCCTGTGCCGTCAGGACCTCAACCATCGTGGTCACGCCGTTCTCGTAGCGCTTTGTGACGAGGCGTTGCGCCTCTTCCGCCTGTGCGACTGCTCTGGTCTTCGCTGCCACTCTCGACTCAGCCTCTATGGCTCCGCGCCAGGCGTCGACCACCTGGAAGCGCACGCCTTCTTCAGCCTGCCTTAGTCTGGTTTGCAGTTCTGCGCGCGATGCATCCGCGCGTCCGACTGCGCCTCGCGTTACGCCCATATCGAATATTTGCCACGAGAGCACCCCGGCTATCGTGTACGACGACGAACCCTGTTGAATCGTGGGGGCGTTCCAATCCTGCCTGATCATTGCATTGAAATGCGGGTAGTAATCGGCGCGCGCGACGTTCACGCTGGCATCCGCGGCGTTCAACTGATGACGCATTGCCAGCAAGCCGGGGTTGCCCGCAACCGCCTCATCCTGGAGTTGCGCAACGCTTCCGGCCAGTGATGGCGGTTCATAGTCCGGACCAATCTCAAGTTTTTCGTCGAGCGGCATGCCTAGCAGCAAATGCAGTTGATCAATCGCTCCGGCTTCGGCACGCTGCGCTTCCTCAAGATTGACGGCGACGTTGGCCAGATTCAGTTGCGCGAACAGCAGATCGCTTCTCACGACCACGCCCTCGTTCAACAGATTCTGAGTGGTCTCAACATACGCCTCGGCAGCGGCATACGCTTTTTTTGCCACGACAACATACGAGTGGGCCGCGTGGGCGCCCTGGTAGGCTTGTATGACGTGAAATGTCACCTGTTGACGCGCAGCCTGATCGCCCTCCTGGGCAGCTTTAACATAGGCGTGCGCCTGATCCACATATCCGGATATCAGGCCACCGTTATAAAGTGGGATCTGCAGTTCCAACCGTTTGTCATAATTATTTACCGGATCGGGATAGTTTAGCGCTGACGGCGCTACCGACCCAACATTCGCAAACTCGGCCAGGCCAAAGTCGTTGAAGGTCGCATTGCGCTGCCCCAGCTTGAGACCAAATGCGTTGAGCGCATCGTTGCTGCGCGTAGCCGTCACGGACGCAGTAAGTTTCGGGTAACGTTGTCCCTTCGCCTGACGCAAAGCGGATTCAGCTTGTGCCACTTGGGATTGGCTAGCCATGACATCCGGGTTCTGCCTAAGGGCAATATCCACGCATTCCTGCAGGTTCGCACCATGAACAGACCCGGCGATAAAGTACAACAGGGTGCCACCTGCCAACTGGCTCAACCACACTCTACGCGATAAGTTCATCTCAATAATTTCCAATTCTGCATTTCAACTCCAAGTTCTGAATGATCAACCGAGTCATTATATAATAAAATGCTAATATATGGAAATTACTTCCTTCGAGGTAATTTTTATCGCCAGTTCATTAAGTTACAACGGCAGCTGCATTCTCGGAATGCGCAAAATGTCATTTCCGAGTGCGTTTTGGCGCAATTGATTTCCAGGCAAAACCGGTGTCAGCCCGGATAGGGTGGTCGGGCCGATCTGCGACGATCCGGCCGCCTCACCTTCGG
>JBARHR010000163.1:0-2104 GCA_049799335.1 Gallionella sp.
GTAAGGGGCAGCCCGCTTTTGGACTGTCCCTCTCGAATGCCAGGTTCGGCATCATAGCCAAACCACTGGCACGGCGATTTTCAAAATGGCAACCGCAAACTTCTAAAGAAAACTGACCTGGCCTAAACATCTTCGACAAGCACCAATCGTACAACTGGCGTAATGGAACGCGCCTTATGTGCGGCAGCGGAGCCAGCAAAAATGAAGATACCCGAGCCTTGCGGATAGACCTCCACTCGACCGTTGAAATCAACCTCAAGAGTGCCTTCCAACACAAAACCAACATGGCCTTTCTCGCACCAGACTGGCTCTACAAAATCAGACGAGAACTCCAGCAGACGGATTTGTCTCGCACCCTCCCGATAGGCTTTGGAACGAGCGCCAGGCAGTGAGCTTTCCCACTGGAGCGAATCAAAATCAATAGCGATTGGCAACATAGCTCAGGTGTTAAGACGTCGACGTTGAAGGTAACCGGCTGCGGCGCGAGGCGGGTTGTGAAAAACAAGCCAGGCCGTTCCCGCAGTCCGGTTGACCGAAGTGTTGGACGAAGCCGCTATCGCGGAGAAACAGTTCCTGGCGATTTGATACAAACGCATAATTCTCCTCAGCCCCGCAAGGGGTCTTTTGAACTTTACCACGAGGAGAATAAAGATGACGAAACACGCGTTTCCCCAACCGTTTGCACGACACTATGAATGCCTGCTCAAGCGCTTGAAGCTGCGCGGCATGCAGCCCAAGACGATTGAAGCCTACAGTCACGGCGTACGCCGCGCCGGTGCGCATTTTGACTATCGGATCGATGACCTGAGCAAAGACCAGTTGACAGATTACTTTGCATTGATTCTGGATCAACTGTCATGGAGCACACTCAAGCATGACTTGTATGGACTGAAGTTCTACTACGCCTACGTGCTGGACAAACCCTGGCCCGGTGCCGAATTAACCAAAGCACCCAAGGTGTCACGCCTGCCGGATATCGTGACGATAGCGCAGATGCAACAGATCGTCGATGCGACACGCGTGCTCAGCTATCGGGTGTTCTTCTTCGTTCTGCACAGCATGGGCTTGCGTCTGGGTGAAGGATTGCAATTGCGGGTGGGCGATATCGATGCCGAGCGAATGCGCGTGCATGTCCGTGATGCCAAAGGCAATCGGGACCGTCTGGTGCCACTGCCGGTCCGCACACTGGACGTGCTGCGCGAGTTCTGGTGCGTGCACCGCAATCCGGTACTGCTATTTCCCAGCCGCCAGAAAGGTCTCAAAGGGGCATCCTGCGCCAGTGCGCACATGGATCGCGGCGGGGAGCACCAGGCATTGCGCCAGGTTACTGCGCAGATCGGCTTAAAAAAAGAATATCGCCGCATTGCCTGCGCCACAGCTATGCCACCCACCTGATCGAAGCGGGCGTAGACCTGCTCGAAGTACAAAAAATCCTCGGTCACCACTCGGTGATCACCACCAGCCGTTATACCCACCTCACCGAACAGCGCAAAGAGTCTGCCGAAGACTACATCAACCACCTGATGGGCCAGATCAACGTCGGTTGGAACACGGTCGTATGAAGCGCCTGGCCGATATCGTGTCCCAATACACGCCCGCCCTGCTCGGACAATACGGTCACGACCTGTTGCCCAGCCAGTTGAATGCGTTGAACGCATTTCAACAGTGCCGCAGTGCAAACGCACCGAAGATGCTGTTGTCCTGCGATAGCTGTGAGCAATCAAGCTGGCTGCCGCATTCTTGTGGCAACCGGCACTGTCCGCACTGCCAGGCGCATGAATCGCAGCGCTGGATCGACAAGCAGTTGCACAAACTGGTGCCGGGCGAGTATTTCATGATCACCTTTACGTTGCCCGCACAATTCCGTGCACTAGTCTGGGGTCATCAGCGTGTGCTGTACGAACTTATCATCCGCAACGCGTGGGAGACGGTGAACACCTTCAGCTGCAACGACAAGCGACTGCGTGGCACCACAGGTGCGGTGACGGTGTTGCACACCCACAGCCGTAGGCTGGACTTCCATCCGCACGTACATCTGGTGATGCCGTCGGTAGCGTTTGACGCCAAACAGCGACTGTGGCGCAACAAGAACTCGGGTTTCCTG
>JBARHR010000164.1:0-11046 GCA_049799335.1 Gallionella sp.
TGGCCATCCTCGGCGTTAGCGGCTGCGGGAAAAGCACATTACTAAGACATATCGGCGGGCAATTGCGCCCGGCTAGTGGTAGTGTAAAAGTCATGGATAAAATGGTGCATCAACTTGGAAACAATGAGTTGTATGCGCTGCGCCGGGAAATAGGCATGATGTTTCAGGTTAGCGGTCTGTTCAGTGATTTGTCGGTCTACGACAATCTTGCTTTTCCACTACGGGAACATACCGACCTGTCCGAGGAAATGATAAATGACCTCGTCCTGATGAAATTGAATGCCGTAGGATTGCGCGGTGCGCATGCACTGATGCCGAGCGAACTGTCGGGAGGGATGGAAAGACGTGTCGCATTGGCACGGGCTATTGCGCTCGACCCCGCGTTGATTATCTACGATGAGCCCTTTGCGGGACTGGATCCGATTTCCCTGAACACAATCGCAAGCTTGATTCGCCGCCTCAACGATTCGCTCAACGTTACATCAGTGGTCGTGACCTACGATCTATCTGAATCCCTGAAGGTCGTTGACTATGTTTATTTCGTACATGGCGGCGTCGTTGTGGCCGAAGGCCAGGCCTCTGAAATCCTTGAATCAAAAGATCCTTTTGTACGTCAATTCGTACATGCAGAGCCCGACGGGCCGGTAGCCTTCCAGTACCCTGGAGCGCCGTATGCGGAAGACCTGAAATTAAAGCGCAACGGGCAGCGAGAAGAACTTGCAGTATAGTCCGCTGCGCAAATCGATTTAGTTCTTTGGACTACTGCCGACGATGCTGGCGGTAGTAGTTTATGAGACCGTTGGTTGATGCGTCATGCAGGGACGAAACATCAGGGTCCTGCAATTCAGGTAGTATTTTGCCCGCCAATTGTTTTCCGAGCTCGACACCCCATTGATCAAACGGATTAATGTTCCAGACAACGCTCTGCACGAACACTTTGTGCTCATAGAGCGCGATTAGCATTCCCAGCGTATGCGGGTCGAGTTGGTCGAACAGCAGCGTATTGGTCGGCCTGTTTCCGGCAAATACCTTATGGGGCAACAAAGCCTCAAGTTCCTTTCCACGCAATCCGGCGGCGCCGAGTTCCGAGCGCGCTTCCTCAGTAGTCTTGCCTACCATCAACGCTTCGGCCTGCGCGAAACAATTTGCGAGCAATATGGCATGGTGCCCGCCAATCGGATTTTGGCTGTGGATTGGGGCGATAAAATCAGCGGGTATCATCCTGCTACCCTGATGGATGAGCTGGTAAAACGCGTGCTGGCCGTTGGTCCCGGGCTCACCCCAGACCACCAGCCCGGTATCGTAATCCACCGGATCACCGTCGCGATCCACCCCTTTGCCGTTACTCTCCATGTCGAGCTGCTGCAAATAGGCCGGGAAGCGGTGTAGATATTGGTCATACGGGAGTACTGCATTAGAGCCCGCACCAAAGAAGTTTCCATACCAAACCCCAAGCAGTGCCATGATTGCAGGGATATTTTTTTCCAGAGGCGCGCTACGGAAGTGCAGGTCCATTGCATGTGCACCACCGAGCAATTCCTCGAATTTATCCATACCGAGGTACAATGCTATAGGCAGGCCGATTGCGGACCATAAGGAATAACGCCCGCCAACCCAGTCCCAGAACTCGAAAACATTGTCGGGATTAATACCAAATTTCGAGGTTGCCTCCAACTTGGTTGAAACTGCCGCAAAGTGCTTTTCGACAGCCCGCTCGTTGCCCAATGTCTCAACCAGCCACGCGCGTGCCGACGTTGCGTTGGTCAGTGTTTCCTGCGTGGAAAAAGTCTTGGAACTGACGATGAACAGTGTTGATTCGGCATCAACCTTCCGCAGCGTTTCCGCCAGATGACTGCCGTCAATGTTGGAAACGAAATGTGCGCAAATAGAGGGATTTTCCCCACCGCGTGAATAAGATTTGAGCGCTTCGCATACCATCAACGGTCCGAGGTCCGAGCCACCGATACCTATATTTACAATATGGCGGATAGGCCTGCCAGTGCTCCCTCGGTGTTGCCCAGACCGGACCGCGTCTGAAAATCGACGCATGCTACCCAGTACGCGCCTGATATCGACCATGATATCGATACCGTCAACGTACACCGGTTGGTTGCTGCGGTTACGTAACGCCGTGTGCAACGCAGCGCGAGTTTCGGTTATGTTTATTTTTTCCCCATTGAACATGCTGGCGATGCGATTAGACAGTTGCGACTGTTCCGCAAGATCGATCAAATGTTTCATCGTGTCTTCGTTGATACGATTTTTTGAATAGTCGAACAGTAGACCCTCAAATTGCAGCGTAAATTTTACGAATCGATTCGGGTCGTCCTGAAACATCTGACGCATGTCGCAGGATTTTATCGTAGCGTAATGCGCCAAAAGTGCTTGCCATGCGGAAGAGTTGGTGAGTTTTGACATGATGACAGATTCTAATCAGCAGCGAATAACATGAATTGGCGGTATATCAGGATAAGTGACCGTCCCAGTGGATCCGGAAGTTTCACATACCGTGTCTATGTGTCAGCTTTCTGGTACAAAAATGACGCCAGCCAACGGTGGCAAGTTGATTTCGGCGGAATAGGGCAGTCCCATCCAAGCAACTGCCTCGGCCGTCAACAGCCCGGCACTGCCAAAGTTGCTGCCTGCATAATATTTGGAATCGCTGTTCAACACTTCCTTGTATTTTCCCGATGCAGGCAAGCCTATACGATACTGATTTCTGGGGACCGGCGTCAGATTCAAAGCGACGATAGCGAATGACCCGTCACGCGCACGACGCTGGTAGGATAAAACCGATCTTTCAGCATCATTGCAGTCGATCCAGGAAAAGCCCTCGTGCTGGAAATCTAGATCATGCAATGCAGCCAAGTCCCGGTATAACTGATTCAGATCGTGGGTCAGATTCTGCATTCCGCGATGATAGTCTTCGGAAAGCTGCCACCATTCCAGTTCCCATTTCGATTGCCATTCCCTGCCTTGGGCGATCTCGTTGCCCATGAAATTGAGCTTCTTGCCCGGGCTAGTCATCTGGTAGGTCAACAACAGGCGGAGGTTGGCAAATTTTTGCCAGGCATCTCCAGGCATTTTGGACAACAGCGAGCCTTTGCCATGCACGACTTCATCGTGAGAAAACGGCAAAACGAAGTTTTCGGTATACGCATACAATTGACCAAACGTGAGTTCATTTTGATGGTAGCGACGATGCACCGGGTCATGGTGAAAATAACCCAAAGTGTCGTTCATCCAACCCATGTTCCATTTGATGGAAAAGCCCAATCCTCCCAGATAGACGGGCCTGGACACTCCCGGCCATGCGGTGGATTCCTCCGCCATGGTCAGCGCGCCTGGAAATTCCTCATGAACCATAATGTTCATTTGCCGCAAAAATTCAACTGCGTCGAGGTTTTCACGTCCACCGTACTTATTCGGGATCCATTCGCCCGCCTTTCTGGAGTAATCCAGATATAGCATTGAAGCAACCGCGTCTACGCGCAATCCATCAAAGTGAAATTCCGACAACCAGAAATGTGCGCTGGACATCAAAAAACTTTTCACTTCATTGCGTCCAAAGTTGAAGATGTGAGTACCCCAATCCTGGTGAAAACCCATTCGCGGATCTTCATGTTCGTACAGGGCTGTACCATCGAAACGCGCCAGCGCCCAGCTATCCTGCGGGAAGTGTGCTGGCACCCAGTCAAGAATTACGCCTATGCCTGCCTGATGACAGGTGTCAATGAACAAGCGCAGTTCGTCCGCGGAACCGAAACGACTGGTGGACGCGAAATAGCCAGTAGCCTGGTATCCCCACGACTCATCCAGCGGATGTTCGGAGACTGGCATAAGTTCGATGTGCGTGTAGCCCATACCCTTCACATAGGGGACTAAATCTGTAGCCAGCTCTCGGTAACTGTAGAATCGACCATCGGGATGGCGCTTCCACGAACCCGCGTGAATCTCGTATATATTGACTGCGCCATGCAACCAATCCCAAGAGCTGCGCTCTGTCATCCATACAGCATCGCCCCAGTGATGCAAATTTCTGGGGGACGTCAGTGACGCGGTGCCGGGCCTTAATTCGTAGCCCTGCGCGTAGGGGTCAGTCTTGGTAAGAATATTGCCCGAATCACGATTGCGAATTTCATAACGGTAAAGGGCGTGTTGCTCGATTTCAGGTATGAACAATTCCCACACACCACTGGAGCCATGTGAACGCATTAGATGGACACGACCATCCCAATTGTTGAATTCGCCAATTACGCTGATTCGCTCAGCGTTGGGCGCCCACACGGCAAAACGTATTCCCGTTACACCGTTGATTTCAACCACATGCGAACCAAGCATCCGATAGGCTTGACGTAAATTGCCTTCGCTGAACAAGTACAGATCCTGCTGCGAAAGGTGTGAAGGGAATTGGTAAGGATCAAAAAAGTCGTGAATGACATCTCCATAATGCATACGCAAGCGATAAGGACGGACTGGTTCGCTGCTTCCACGCCATTCAAACACGCCAGACGGGTCCGTGCGCTTCATTTTTTCGGACTTGTCTGCGTGCAAATAACCTGCATCAGATGCATGCGGGTCAAAAACTCGGATTACCCATTCTTTACCGTCTTGGTGAAGTCCCAGCAACGCAAATGGGTCGTAAAGGCGAGTTAGTAACAACGATTCCAGCTTTTTTTTCAATTTGCGCTCCCCATAGTTCTTGTCTATTGCACCGATTGTAAACGATAATGCTGCGAGACCAGCAAGCTAAATACATCGGGGGAATGAATCATGGTTGGGGAGCTAAATTACCTACAAAAGAAATACCAAGTTTCTACAGTTGATCCAGCTCCTCGCTTTGTGAGTCGAATTACCAAGAATACCTATGCAATGATTCTGGCAGGTGGTCGAGGTAGCAGGCTTCATCAATTAACCGATTGGCGTGCCAAACCCGCCGTTCCATTTGGCGGTAAATTCCGCATCATTGATTTTGTGTTGTCAAATTGCGTAAATTCAGGAATTCGACGTATCAGTGTCGCCACGCAATACAAGTCACATAGCCTAATCCAGCACATCCAGCGCGGCTGGTCTTTTCTAAATGGCCAATTCGGCGAGTTCGTTGACTTGCTGCCGGCACAACAACGTGTCGACGAAGTGCATTGGTATCGCGGAACGGCCGATGCGGTATATCAAAATCTGGATATCCTGAGAGAAGTCAATCCTGATTTCGTTTTGATATTGGCTGGGGATCATGTCTACAAGATGGACTATGGAAAACTGCTTGCATTCCATGTGGAAAACAATGCAGATATGACGGTTGCGTGTCTAGAAGTGCCTAACTCCGAAGCGACGGCGTTTGGGGTAATGGGCGTCGACGACAAGTCACGAGTGGTAGAATTTACTGAAAAACCGGCGAATCCTGCATCAATTCCTGGTAAACCCGGGACGTCCCTGGCCAGTATGGGTATCTATGTGTTCAATACCAAGTTCCTGTTTGAACAGTTGATACGTGATGCTGATAACAAGCATTCCAGTCACGATTTCGGCAAGGATCTGATACCTCACATGGTCGCAAAGTATCGTGTATTTGCCCAAAGTTTTGAGCAGAGTTGCGTAGGAACCGGGGTTGACAAAGAACCGTACTGGAGAGACGTCGGAACCATTGATGCCTATTGGGAAGCCAATATGGAACTGACCAAGGTGATTCCGGATCTCAATATGTACGATCAGGAATGGCCGATCTGGACACACCAGGAACAACTGCCGCCTGCCAAATTCGTCTTCGACGACGATGATCGACGCGGTATGGCGATCGACTCGCTCGTTTCCGGTGGTTGCATAATCAGCGGATCAACCGTTCGCAGGTCGCTGCTATTTTCCGATGTCCGCGTCAACAGTCATTGCAATATCGAGGATTCGATCTTGCTGCCAAATGTGGACGTAAGTCGCTATGTTACGTTGAAGAAAGTAATCGTCGATAAGAGTTGCCAGATCCCTGAAGGTTTGGTGGTCGGCGTAAATCCGGAGGAAGATCGCAAACATTTCCATGTCAGTGCGAACGGGGTAACGCTCATCACACCCGATATGCTGGGTCAGAAAGTACATAGCAACCGTTGAACCATTCGTTAATATCTATATTTCCCGGCAGCGCACAAGTCGGGTATCGTTTATGAAGAAAACTATTGATCTGGTCTTTCTCTGGCATATGCATCAGCCAGACTACCGTGACTATTCCAGCGGCGATTTCGTGTTGCCGTGGACATATTTACACGCAATAAAAGACTATACGGATATGGCCTATCACCTTGAACGCCATACTAAAGTCCGTGCGGTGGTGAACTTCGTGCCGGTACTGTTGGATCAGATTGAAGATTATGCTGACCAGTTTGCCACGGGCAATTTGCGGGATCCGCTACTGCGCTTGTTAATACACGAGGATTCCTGCGATCTTTCCCCGAAACAGCGACAATTGGCATTGGATGCGTGTTTCCGCAGCAACCATACAAAGATGATCGCGCCTTACCCTGCCTATAAGCGCTTGTGGGAGCTGTATACACGACTGGAGCCGGAAGGTGAAGTCGCATTGTCCTATTTGTCAGGTCAGTACGTGTCAGATCTGCTGACCTGGTATCACTTGGCTTGGTGCGGAGAGAGTGTTCGGCGTGAACACTCCTTGGTTGCCCGACTCATGAGCAAGGCTGAGGACTTTTCCTTTCAGGATCGCAAGGAACTACTGGATCTGATTGGGGAATTAATTTCCGGGATCATTCCTCGCTATCGGAAATTGGCCGAATCTGGGCAAATTGAAATTTCGTCAACGCCTCACTACCACCCGCTGTCACCGCTGCTGATTGATTTTTCCAGCGCCAGGGAAGCTATGCCAGACGCGCCTTTGCCCGATTCACCTCACTATCCCAAGGGCAAGCAACGCGTTACCGCACACATCAGGCGTGCCAAGAGGAGCCATTTCGATCGATTCGGTTCGGAACCACGGGGCATGTGGCCTGCTGAAGGCTCTATTTCCACAGAAACGATGGAAGTGTTCTCCAAGGAAAAACTGGAATGGATCGCTAGCGGGGAGGGCGTTCTGGTAAATAGTCTGCTTGCTGCAAATCGGCCTGTCGATAATCGGGCGCAGTACCTATATCGTCCCTACCAACTGGAAAAGGGTGCAGACGGACTGGAATGCTTCTTTAGAAACGACCAATTGTCCGATTTGATTGGTTTTGAGTATTCCCGCTGGCACGGCAAAGATGCGGCAAAAAATTTCATTGAACAACTTGAAGGTATCGCTCGGGCAGCATCCGACGGAGAGGTGCCGATAGTTAGCGTCATACTCGATGGTGAAAACGCGTGGGAGTATTACCCCTACAATGGCTTTTATTTTCTTGATGAATTGTACTCTGAGTTGCAGGTACACCCGAATATCCGCACCAATACATTTAGCGGGTACCTGGAATCACGATCTGCACGTGCAAACCTCGCGAAACGACAATCCTTGCCCGCGATTGTTGCAGGAAGCTGGGTATATGGGGATTTTTCAACCTGGATCGGATCGAGGGACAAGAACCGAGCCTGGGATCTGTTGTGTGTTGCAAAGCAAACTTTTGACATGGTGATCGCAAGCGGACGGCTTACTGCAGCAGAAGAGGACGCAGCAGAAAGGCAACTTTGCTCGTGTGAGAGTTCGGATTGGTTCTGGTGGTTTGGCGACTACAATCCGTCAAATTCCGTTGAAAGCTTCGATCGGCTGTTCAGACACAATCTTCGTGAACTGTACAACTTGTTGAAACTGCCCGCTCCGCTAGTTCTTGACGAGCCGATTAGTCAGGGGGGAGGCACGCCCGAGGCTGGTGGCGCCATGAGGCGATCTGCGGAATAGTAACTTCGCAGAAATATGTAACTGATTAAGCATTAAGATGTAATTCCCCTTATGTTAACTGATAGAGCCAGCGGCATCCTCCTGCATCCAACATCTCTTCCTGGGCCCTATGGGGCCGGCGATTTCGGTCCCGATGCATACAGATTTGTCGACTGGTTGGTTAGTGCCGGGCAAACCTTTTGGCAAATGCTGCCGCTCGGTGACATTGGCCCGGGTAACTCTCCCTACATGAGTAGTTCGGCGTTTGCAGGGAATATCCTATTGATAGACCTTAAAGAACTTGCCGAACATGGCTGGCTTGAGGTTGAGGATATTGAATCCGGACCGGAATTTGCGTCAGACCGAATCGATTTCTCATTAGTACAACCATTTCGACGCGCCAGGCTTCGTCGTGCAGCCCAAGCATTTTTTTCCAATCCGCGGAACCAAAATTTCGGCGAGTATTTCGAATTTTGTGATGCAGAGAAAGATTGGTTGGACGACTATGCGTTGTTCATGACGATAAACGGCATTCATAACGGCCTCATGTGGAGTCATTGGCCGCAGGAATTAGTCAAGAGATCGCCAAAGGCCCTAAGCCAGGTTATCGAAACAACTGCTGATGAGATTAATTTCTGGAAGTTTTGCCAATGGTGTTTTGCACGTCAATGGTCCCAGCTGAAACACTATGCCAACGACCGTGGGGTGCGCATTATTGGTGATGTTCCGATTTTCGTTGCGTATCAAAGCGCGGATGTCTGGGCGCATCAGGAACTGTTTGAACTCGATGAGCAGGGCAACCCTATCGTGGTGGCCGGCGTTCCGCCAGACTATTTCAGTGAAACCGGTCAGTTATGGGGGAATCCTCTTTATCGTTGGAACGTCCATGATCAAACCCGGTATAGCTGGTGGATCGCGCGGCTTCGGCAGGCGTTGAAGCTCGCGGATTTGGTTCGTATCGATCACTTTAGAGGATTTGCCGCCTATTGGGAAGTTCCGGCGGAGTCAAAAACGGCCATTGATGGCAGTTGGAAGCCAGGACCTGGTGCCAAACTTTTTGATGCTTTCAGAGATGCGCTTGGGGAATTGCCTATCATTGCCGAAGATCTCGGAATTATTACGCCTGACGTCGTGGAACTCCGGGAGAAGTTTGGCCTACCAGGTATGCGTATCCTTCAGTTTGCTTTTGGGGAGGATGAAAGTCACTATTTCTTGCCACACAACTATATTCCGAATTGCATCGCGTATACTGGAACGCACGATAATGATACGAGTATAGGGTGGTGGAATTCTGCGTCGCCGAACGAGCGAAATTTTGCTCAAAAATATCTTAATTCAAGTGGGCACGATATCCATTGGAATATGATCAACGCGCTTTCGAGTTCGGATTCCAATACCGTGATTATTCCTATGCAGGACGTGTTGGGTCTTGCTGGCGAACACAGGATGAATTTCCCAGGGCAGCATGAAGGTAACTGGGAATGGCGGTTTACATGGGACATGGTTCGTCCCGATACCCGAGCTGCGCTTACTAAAATAACCGCAGTTCATGGGCGCACGCGCACAGGTGCCCGCGACATCCCATAACCGTAGTGCTGTGACCTTACTGAGCGCACGAACAACAAATCTAACGACTATTTGCTATTTTACATAATATACATTATGCGTATTTTAGATCACGTGAAATGTACTTGGTGTCAACTTTGAAATCTTACTCAACGGCCACAAATTATGACGCTAACCCAAATTTTGACAGCAACGATCCACTACTATAAAGTCACAATGACACTACTAACCCCATTGACTTAGATTGAATAATTTACCAACCCCCATGACCAAGAAAAATCCTGACTCCGCGCCGATACCCGGTAGAACGTTCGCAATCAAAGGGCTATTTACGGTCGCACTAGTTGTATTCATCGTCGTATTTAGTTCAGAATCCTCGGCCATTCCCTCGTTTTCCCGTCAAGCGAATATGGGATGCAAGGCGTGCCACTCCCAGCATGTGCCAATACTTAACGGTTTCGGGCAATCGTTCAAGGCAAGTGGTTATCCGATCATGGGGCCTGTCCAGGGAAAGATTGAAGCTGACGATTTGTCTATACCAAACACCTTGAACGCATCAATGCTTTTCAAAGGCAGATACCAGACATCCAACTGTACAAAAACAAACAATATCTCCGGAGATTCTACCAACGGCGGTCAATGGCAAATTCCCGATGAATTCAGTTTGTATTTTGGCGGGCGCATCGCGCAAACCGTAGGCTTTTTTTTTGAAGGCAACGCAACGTCCCCCCATTTGATTACAGGTTTCAAGTTACCCTCAGCAACCTATTTTTCTGATGCCAAACTCTCGGTGATTCCATTTTTGACTGAGACTCAAGGTGCAAGTTATGGCTACGAGCAATCGAGCACAGGCGCCGCTCGTAACGTCATTTGGGCGGAGCATCGCAAGGAAGTCTCGGCTCAGCAGTACATTGGGTCGGATACGCCCGCGACGGGCTTTACATTGGTGGCGCAGAACGACAACGGCTACATCAATCTTACCCGCTGGGCACCAGCCTTCATGGCACGCAAGGACGGCGCTCAAACCCTGAGCTCGTCGTACATCCGATTTGCGATCACCCCAACCTTGACGACAACCCGTGGCGACTGGGCGATACAGACTGGCTTTCAGGTTTGGCGCGGAACCAACTACGCCTATGATTCTTTGACGTTAGCATCCGGACTGCGCAATCCACTTACACCAACAGGTGGTCCCGGGCTGATGAAAGTAGATACCGAGGCTTCGGCGTTTGACCTTCAAGCCTTCGGTCAACTTGCCGGACGTGAATTGGGCATTTATTTCACCTGGGCGAGATCGCCCGGTGGAACCGCTTCCCGGCCAAATATCCTTAACGTTTCGCGGCCAGGCACTAATCCCGTCGGTTCCGCCGAACCTATGTTGTACCGCCTCGATGAGCGAAAAGCGTGGACGATGGGTGCGGAATACAGCTTGATTCCAAACAAATTGCACTTGGGAATGGCGTATCGAAATGCCAAGACTGGCGGCCCATCCAACGTTTATGACGGTACAGCGTCAGTTCCTACGGTAACGGTTCCCGTCAGCAACCCCACAGACAACGCTATTACCTTGACCGCAGTTTATAACTTGAGTCAAAACATAGAGTTTCACGTAAATGAAAGTTTCTACAGCGGTACTT
>JBARHR010000165.1:0-18336 GCA_049799335.1 Gallionella sp.
GAAATACACCGGTAGAAAGGTATCGATCTCCCCGGTCGCAAACAATAAATGCAATCACAGCATTTTCCGTCTGTTGAGAAATGCGGAGCGCGACGCTCAACGCGCCTCCCGACGAAATTCCGGCGAAAATTCCCTCTTCACTCGCAAGTCGCCGCGTCATGTTTTCAGCGTCGATCTGATCAACATACTCAAGCCGATCGACGTTAGCTCCGTCATATATTTTCGGCAAATAGGCTTGTGGCCATTTGCGAATTCCGGGTATTTGCGCACCCTCGCCCGGTTGCACCCCAATAACTTGAATATCGCGATCCTGTTCCTTGAAGTACCTGGAACAGCCCATGATGGTACCCGTCGTTCCCATGCTGCTAATAAAGTGAGTCAACTTGCCTTGCGTTTCGCGCCAAATTTCTGGCGCAGTTCCTTCGTAATGCGCCAGAGGATTGTCCGGATTGGCAAATTGATCAAGTATAAAGCCCTCGCCGGCGTCGCGCATTTTTTCAGCGGTATCCCGCGCCAACTCCATGCTGCCCTCTTTCGGAGTGAGAACCAATTTAGCACCGAAGGCCCGCATGGTTTGGCTTCGCTCAACGCTTTGATTTTCTGGCATTACCAATATCATGCGATAGCCGCGCACCGCTGCCGCCATCGCCAGCGCGATGCCGGTATTGCCGCTGGTTGCCTCAATCAAGGTGTCACCGGATTTGATTTCCCCGCGCTGCTCCGCCCGGATTATCATGGATAGTGCCGGCCTATCCTTCACGGAACCGGCTGGATTGTTACCCTCAAGCTTGGCTAGCAATATGTTGGTACTAACGCCAGGAATTCGCTTGAGTCTTACCAGTGGAGTGTTACCCACAAATTCTTCTATTGATGAACGCATAATAAGTACAGATTCTGTGAGGGCACTTACGACTTTACCGACTGCAACATATGTTCCACGTACCTTGAAACGCCTTGGTCAACATCAAGAAATGGTTCGGCATAGCCGCTAGTACGCAATGCGCCAATATCCGCTTCGGTAAAACTTTGATATTTCCCTCGCAACTGTTCAGGAAACGGTATGTAGGAAATAATGCCTTGCTGTTGCAACTCTGTAAGGCCTAGTCTGGGTTTGCCATCTACCTCGCGTAGCGCGTTGATGCTTGCCACTGCCACGTCGTTAAAACTTTGTGCACGACCGGTACCCAAATTAAATATGCCGGACTTATTCGGATTGTCCAGAAAATACATATTCACCTTGACCACGTCTTCTATAGATACAAAATCGCGCAATTGACCACCATTGTCATAGCCGTCGCACCCCTCAAATAGCTTCACCTTGCCGTCCGCTCGGTATTGATTAAAGAAGTGAAAGGCAACAGATGCCATTCTAGCCTTGTGTGTTTCACGCTGGCCATAAACATTGAAATACCTCAGTCCGACAATTTGCGCATTGCGCTTGTACCAACGCCTGCGAACAATTTGATCGACAAGGAACTTTGAATAGGCATAAACGTTCAATGGCGATTCAAATTCGCGACTCTCCTTGAACACACCGCCACCTCCATACACTGATGCTGATGACGCATATAAGAAAGGCACTTCTTCAGTTTGACAATAGTTCAACAACTCCAGCGTATATTGGTAATTATTCGCCATCATGTAGCGACCATCGGTTTCCATCGTGTCCGAACATGCGCCTTGATGCAACACCGCTTTGACCAAACCGTCGAAAAATCCATCCTGAAGTTTTTTCAGGAAGTCTTCCTTATCAAGATAGTCTGCAATTTCGCAATCCACAAGATTCTTGAACTTATCGGCTTGCTTCATGTTGTCGACCGCAATGATGTTGTTCTCACCACGCTCGTTAAGCGCCTTGACAAGATTTGAACCGATGAATCCGGCTGCGCCAGTCACTACATAGTACATATGCTACCCCTCTAATTTCTTACAAAATATCTCTCGATCGTATCGTGACTGCGCCAACTATAGGATTCAACTATATCTTGCGCTCGTTCATATCCTTGACTATTTCTTCTCGACTGACAACTGCCGTTCCAAGCTTACCGACTACGATACCTGCTGCCCGATTGGCGATGCGCATTGCATCGCTCAACTCTGCTCCACTTGCCATCATAACGGCCATGGTCGCTATTACCGTATCTCCCGCGCCGCTAACGTCAAACACTTCGCGCGTCTGAGTCGGCTCATGTAACACTTCCCCTGGACGATACAAGCTCATACCGTCCTCGCTCCGTGTAACCAACAGCGCATCGAGATGCAAGTCCGCGCGCAATTTCTCTGCCTTTAAGGTCAGCTCATTCTCAGTCTTCCACTTCCCGGCAACTTCCCTGAACTCACTGCGATTGGGCGTCAACATGGTTGCACCACGATATCGCGCGTAATCGTCACCCTTTGGATCAATCAGAACCGCCTTTCCGGCCGCTTTCGCCAATCTGATCATTTCTGCGATATGCGTAAGTCCACCTTTGCCATAATCCGACAAAATCACAATATCGGTTTTTGGCAGTTGCGTTCGAAAATCTTCCAAGGCTGCCTGCAAGACTTCATGACTTGGTGAGGTTTCAAAATCCAGTCGCAGCAATTGCTGATGCCGCGCGATAGCACGCAGTTTGATAATGGTAGAGAACGAGTCATCGCTGTGCAACAACGCTTTGAGATTATGATGTTCTTTCAGAAGCCTCTCAAGACAGACTCCCGCCTCATCATTTCCTACTACAGAGAGCAGCGTCGCCTGTGCGCCAAGTGAGACAATGTTGCGCGCCACGTTGGCCGCGCCACCTGGACGCTCTTCGACCCGATCAACCTTGAGCACCGGTACCGGCGCTTCTGGGGAAATTCGGTCAACGTCTCCAAACCAGTATCGGTCTAGCATCACGTCGCCAACCACTAATATCTTTGCATTCGCAAATGCCGGCAATGTCACCATAATTAAACTCCAATTTCCTTGTTGATATCCAGCAAAGTCTTTACCGGATCAGCTGACTGGGTGATAGGTCGACCTATGACCAAATAGCTGGAACCGGCTTGGATAGCGGCTCTCGGTGTCATAACACGCGATTGGTCATCGGAAGCAGCAGATGCTGGGCGTATACCCGGCGTCACCAGGCAGAAATCCTTGCCAAGTTTCGCGCGCAACATTGCCGACTCCTGGGCCGAACAGACCACACCGTCCAGACCGGCATCTTTCGCCATATCAGACATTCTTGACACCATATCGGCAGGCGTGGAATCTATACCGAGGTCAAGCAGGTCGCGCTGCCCCATGCTGGTGAGTATCGTGACAGCGACCAACTTCGGCTTGTGAGAACTTGCGTCTACAGCCTCACGGGCAGCAATGAGCATGTTGCGTCCGCCAAATGCATGCACGTTTACCATCCATACCCCCATTTCTGCAGCCACTTTACACGCTTGTGCAATGGTATTCGGGATGTCGTGAAATTTTAAGTCAAGAAAAATTGCAAAGCCACGGCGCATCAACGTTTCCACCAGACTCGGTCCGGATGCGGTAAAAAGCTCCTTTCCAATCTTCAGCCTGCACAATGAAGGCTCCAACCGCTCGGCCATGTGCAGGGCAGGTTCGGGATCAGAATAATCCAGCGCAACTATAATCTTCGGATCATTCATTGCATCGCTCCCGTCTCCTCTGTGCGTCGCGGAGAATAGCTGTCCCACGCCTGACAAGCCGGACAGTGCCAATAAAACTGGCGCGCATTGAAGCCACAATTGGAACAATGATACATCGCTAGATTGCGTGTTCGATTGTGAACCAGATTTTTCACCAGCTCGATATCCGAACGCCGCTCCATCGATTCCTCCAGCAAACGCGCCTCGAGCAATTTGTCCAACCCAAGCAATGTGGGATTACGCTCAAGTTCGTCACGTACCAGTCGATAGGCCGCTGCCGGACCCTCATTAATCAGAACACCATCGAACACCACATTCATCAAATCATGTGAGTGATATTTATTCAGGTATGCTCGCAACAGAGACACGCCTTCCGCTTCTGCCCCCAAAGTGCGATAGCCCTTGAGCAAACGCTCTGCAACCAGCGGGAGATACTGTGCGTCCTGCATTTCTATGGATTTCCAGGTGGCTACGGCCTCATCTAGCTTTCCCTCCCGTTCCGCCATATCTCCCAACGTCATGGTAGCCCATACGGCGCCCGGATGAATTTCGAGAGCCTGATGCAAATGTCCCCGCGCCGCGGGCAAATCATTTTTCGCAATTTCCTCATTTGCGAGTTCGCAAAAGAAGAAAGCCTGTATTTTTCCATACGACTGTCCGGACACTTCAGTCAGGCGCCGCGCTACGTCGATAGCTTTCAACCAGTCGTGCTCTTTCTGAAATAGCTCGAGCAAGAACTCCAAAGCCTGCCGCGCATAGGGCGTGCCTTCCAGTTCCCTTAGCAGGCTTTCCGCACGATCCAGTATCCCCGCCTTCAAATAATCCTGTGCCAATTCAAAAACTGCCTGCCGACGTTTGTCATCATCAATGTCCGCACGTTCTACCAGGTTATGATGCATGCGCAACGCTCGATCAACTTCGCCACGACGTCGAAACAAACTGCCTAGCGCAAAGTGCAGCTCAACGGTTTGCGGGTCAACTTTTACGACCTCGATGAAGGCCTCTATTGCTTTGTCTTGCTGCTCATTAAGCAGGAAGTTCAATCCCTGAAAATACGACTGCGGAAGTGCACTAGACTCGGAAAGGAGCTCCTTGATATCGATGCGCGCCGCCAGCCACCCCATTCCGAAGAATAATGGAAACGCCAGCAGCATCCAAAGTTGAAATTCCATAATTTCCGGATGATCACTCAGGCAGGTCGAAAGAAAGTCTTTTGCAAATCATTAAATGCCACCAGAACCGTCTGTTGTTTAGCTTAAAGTCTTAGAATTAAATTTTCACGGCTGTCGTCGAACTAATTTGCCTAATACGCCAACACTCGAACCACAGCTAGCACCGCAAAAACTCTGACTTACGATAGCATAAAAAATGGCGGCTATACCTTTCGATATACCGCCATCTGAAGCGTTCTGGATCGAATCAGGATTTTTCTATGCTGACCCGTTCCCTTAGTTCCTTTCCAGCCTTGAAATGCGGAACATACTTGGCTGGAACTTTCACCTTATCCCCGGTCTTGGGATTTCTTCCTTGACGAGGAGGACGATAATTGAGGCCGAAGCTCCCAAAGCCTCGAATCTCCACGCGCCCACCACGTGACAAGGTCGCTGACAAGGCATCCAGAATTACCTTAACGGCAAGTTCGGCATCCTTGGCAAGCAATTGAGGATGTAAATCAGCCAACTTGGCGATCAGATCAGAACGGGTCATTTCCGGCAACCTCCAGCTTATACTTCTGTCTTGGTGCCAGTCATCTTGGCTTTGAGCAATGCACCCAAATTGGTGGTACCCGCATTTGTATTGCTTTCAGCAGACAGCTTTTGCATCGCCGCAGTTTCCTCGGTCTTGTTGAGTGCCTTGATCGACAGGTTGACGCCGCGATTCTTGCGGTCTACGTTGATGATCACAGCAGTTACACTATCGCCTTCCTTGAGATGGTTGCGTATATCCTCAACGCGATCTGCAGAAACTTCAGATGCCTTCAGATACGCTTCTACATCGCCGTCCAGCGCAACTACTGCGCCCTTGGCATCCAGCGATTTCACGGTGCCGGTAACCACGGCACCTTTCTCGTTACTGGAAGCAAACCCGCCGAATGGATCGCCTTCGAGCTGTTTGATGCCAAGCGAAATACGTTCGCGCTCAACGTCAATCGCCAAGACCACAGCTTCAACCTCGTCGCCCTTCTTGTAATTGCGGACCATTTCTTCGCCTGGTTGTGTCCATGACAGATCCGACAAATGCACCAACCCGTCTATACCGCCGTCTAGGCCGATAAAAACACCAAAGTCGGTAATCGACTTGATTTGACCGCGCACCTTGTCTCCTTTTTTGTGGTTGATCGCGAAATCATCCCAAGGGTTCGACTGGCACTGCTTCATGCCCAATGAAATACGACGGCGTTGCTCGTCGATTTCCAGAATCATCACTTCGACTTCATCGCCGAGTTGCACAACTTTGGATGGATGTACGTTTTTGTTGGTCCAATCCATTTCCGAAACGTGAACCAAGCCTTCGATTCCTTGCTCGATTTCCACAAATGCACCGTAATCGGTCAGGTTGGTCACCTTGCCAAACAAGCGGGTACCCTGCGGGTAGCGACGCGCCAGACCATTCCATGGATCGTCGCCCATCTGTTTGATCCCGAGCGAAACGCGGTTCTTTTCCTGATCGAACTTGAGGATCTTGGCCTCAATCTCGTCGCCAACGGTCAACACCTCGGATGGATGTTTCACACGACGCCAAGCCAGATCAGTGATGTGCAACAGACCGTCTATGCCGCCCAGATCAACAAACGCACCGTAGTCGGTAATGTTCTTCACCACGCCCTTGACAACTGCGCCTTCCTTGAGGCTTTCCATGATCGCTTCACGATCAGCGCCCATGGTTGATTCCAACACAGCGCGTCGGGAAACCACTACGTTGTTGCGTTTACGGTCGAGCTTGATGACCTTGAGCTCCATGTTCTTGTTTTCGTATGGCGTGGTGTCCTTGACCGGACGAATATCCACCAGTGATCCAGGCAAGAATGCACGTATGCCATTGACCATAGCGGTCAGACCGCCCTTGACCTTGCCGCTGACAAAACCTTCCACTACACGACCTTCTTCCATGGCCAATTCCAGATCATGCCATGCGGCCAAACGCTTGGCTTTTTCTCGAGACAGCTTGGTTTCACCATAGCCGTTCTCCAGCGATTCGATCGCAACGGTGACAAAGTCACCGGCTGCAACTTCCAAATCACCTTTAGCGTCGAGGAATTCCTCAATCGCTATCAAACTTTCGGATTTCAGTCCGGCATTGACCACCACTACGTTGTGGTCGACGCGTACGACTTGGGCGGTAATCAGCTCACCAGCACGCATTTCGTTGCGTGTCAGGCTTTCTTCAAACATTGCTGCGAAACTATCGGGATCTTGTACTGCGACTGCGGTTGAGTTCATCGGATATACCTAAAAGATTTAACTTCCGGACGGGACATTTTGTCCTGCACAGAGGGTTGGTTAACATTCCCGGATGACGGAGAGTCATTCGGGGCCTTATTTTCCAGCTACTTCACCTGACAGCGGGCCAGAACCTCCTGGACCGCCTGCTCGATAGTCAGAGCAGTGGTATCCAGCAGACTCGCGTCAGGTGCCTGTTGCAAGGGAGACACACTGCGTTGCGAATCTCGCTCGTCGCGCGTACGTATATCATGCAAAAGGGCGGCGATGTTAGCACCAATACCTTTTTCCATCAACTGCTTGTAACGCCGTTCTGCGCGCGCCTCGGCACTGGCAGTGAGGAATATCTTAAGCGCCGCATCATTGAATACTACCGACCCCATATCCCTGCCGTCCGCAACCAGCCCCGGAAATTGTCGGAACGCATGTTGCTTTGCAAGCAAGGCAGCGCGAACACCCGGGAGCGCGGCTACTTGTGACGCGGCAGCAGCACATTGTTCCCCACGCAATTCATCTCCCACCCAGCACCCGTCCAAACTCACACGGTCGCCTTCAAAGCGTATTTCCATGCGTTCTGCCAACCGCGCCAATACCGCTTCGTCCGTCAGCGTGACGCCGTCGCGCTGCGCGGCCAATGCGAGCAAACGATACAACGCACCGCTATCGAGGTAGTGATAGCCCAGCTTTGCCGCAACTTTTTGCGCTACCGTTCCCTTTCCTGACGCAGACGGGCCATCAATGGCAATTACCGGAACTGCAGTTACTACTTCATTGAGCAAAGCGAAGTAGTTCGGAAAGGTCTTGGCTACACAGCCCGGATCGTTGATGCGCACGCCTTTGCCGCCAAATGCAGCCAGCGCAAAGCACATTGCCATGCGGTGATCATCATAAGTATCTATTCCTGACTCGGGATTCAGGAAGGCTGACCGGGACGCGGGCGGGACAATAGTGATGTAGTCCGCACCTTCCTCTACAACGGCCCCTACCTTGCGCAATTCTGTTGCCATCGCGGCAATCCGATCCGTCTCCTTGACGCGCCAGCTTGCAATGTTACGCAAAGTTGTTGTGCCTTCTGCGAACAGTGCTACCACCGCAAGCGTCATGGCTGCATCGGGTATATGGTTGCAGTCCATATCTAGCGCCTTGAGCTTGCCGGATCCGGGTGCACGCACCGCCATCCAGTTTTCACCCAAAACGACCTGCGCACCCATCAAAACCAACGCATCCGCAAAGCGCACGTCCCCTTGAATACTGGCACTACCGACTCCGTCAATGCGCACCGGACCGCCGCCGACGGCGCCTGCCGCCAGGAAATACGACGCAGACGACGCATCGCCTTCCACATGAATTACGCCCGGGGAGCGGTAGCGGCTTTTTCCCGGCACGGTAAACGCACTCCAGCCATCGCGTTGTACCGCCACTCCGAAACTGTCCATCATCGACAGCGTGATTTCGATATAAGGCCTGGATATCAACTCACCGATGACCTCCACTGTGATGTCTCGATCGAGCAAGGGCAACGCCATCAGCAACGCGGTCAGAAATTGACTGGAAACATCACCACGAACACTCACCCGATTGACATTGTTCCGAGCCGCAGGACGGATCACCAGCGGTGGAAACCCCTCGTTTGTCATGTAGTCGATGTCAGCACCGAGTTCACGCAGCGCGTCAATCAGATCGCCGATAGGCCTCTCGTGCATGCGAGGCGTGCCGGAAAGTTTGTAGTCGCCGTCTGCCATCGCCAGTGCAGCTGTCAAAGGCCTGAACGCCGTACCGGCATTGCCGAGAAACAACTCGGCCCGCTTGATCGGAAAATTCCCGCCGCAACCCTGCACGCTATACACATGCGCGTCCAGCCTTTCAACTGTAACTCCCAACGCGCGCAAACCGTCCAGCATGCGCTCGGTATCATCGGACAGCAACACATCGCGTATCTCGGTAGTACCCTGCGCCAAGGCGGACAGCAACAAGATACGATTGGAAATGCTTTTTGAGCCAGGAAGCGTGATTTTGCCTTGCGCACTCAGCAACGGCGGTAGGTCAATAAAATTCAGTGAGGTCATTGCGAGACAGATTGGGCGAGGAATTGGGTAAAGGCAGAATGATACCTTAAAGCAGACGTCTAACGACCAGACCGGAATTGCGAAATGGTCCCAGCTAAATTCAAATCAACGCTTGTCTCGATGCCTTGCCAAAAACCTATCCAGTTGATTGGCGAAGGCCTGTCTATCGCTGTGCTTGAAAGTATCCGGGCCGCCCGTTTCGATGCCGCTGCCGCGCAGGCTTTCCATAAAATTTCGCATGGTCAGTCGTTCCTGAATATTTTCCGCTGAATAAAACTCCCCGCGCGGATTCAAGGCATGGCCGCCACGCGAAATCACTTGTGCGGCCAGCGGAATGTCTGCGGTGATCACCAAGTCACCCGGTTCGGTCAGCTCGGCAATCTTATTATCGGCCACGTCAAATCCAGCCGGCACCTGCATCGATCGAATAAACTTCGATGGCGGACAATGCAACATCTTGTTCGCCACCAATGTGAGTGCTATACGCCCTCGCTCCGCCGCACGGAATAATATATCCTTGATGACCTTGGGGCAGGCATCGGCATCTACCCAAATCTGCATTGAGACAAAGACTCCCATTCAATCACTGCTAACGCCTGCGAAACTCGCCAACTTGATTCGCTATCACGCTATAAAATTGCCCGTACGGCACCAGTAGCCGCGTGGCAAGAACCACGACACTTCAGCGCTCCCTCGCGTAAAATCGCAACCGCACTATAACGCGACCTTAAGCAAAGTAGCACTTATCTCTATTCGAAACATTGCCATTGTGTCCATAGAAGTCGAACGTTTCTTTTCCGCGCAGAGTCCACTTGCCACGGAAGTTGCGTCGTTCCGTCCGCGTGTACAACAACGAGAAATGGCAATGGCCGTAGCCGAAGCGATACGAGAAAACTCGATACTTGTCGTCGAGGCTGGAACCGGCACTGGCAAAACCTTCGCCTATCTGGTACCGGCCCTGATTTCCGGAGGCAAGGTGATCATTTCCACCGGAACCAAGAATTTGCAGGATCAGTTGTTCCAGAAAGACTTGCCGATGGTGCGAGATGCGCTAAGGGCACCTGTGTCCGTCGCATTGCTCAAAGGACGCGCCAACTACGTATGTCACTACCATCTGGCGCGCACTGAATCCGACGGGATGTTCAAAACGCGCGAAGACATCAAACATCTAAGCAAGATAAAGCGCTACGCCAAAGTCAGCGACTCGGGTGACAAAAGTGGTCTTGCCGACGTACCCGAGAACGCACCTGTCTGGATGCAGGTTACCTCGACACGCGACAATTGTCTCGGTCAGGAATGCCCAAACCACAAGGAATGTTTCGTGCTCAAGGCACGTACTGAGGCGATGAAAGCAGACATCGTCGTGGTCAATCATCACTTGTTTTTTGCGGACGTGATGTTGCGCGACGAGGGTGTGGCAGAATTGCTACCCGCCTGTAACACCGTGATCTTTGACGAAGCACACCAACTTCCCGAGACTGCCAGCCTGTTCTTTGGCGAAACCTTGTCCACCTCGCTATTACTCGATTTGGCTCGAGATGCGCGCATAGAGGCGGCTGCTTCTGCCAAAGATTTTGCACCACTACCAAAATCGGCCGATGAGCTGGATAAGGCGGCACGAGACTTGCGGCTGGTATTCAAAAAGGAAGGCAGACTACCCGCCATCGCGGCCGAGACCATAAAAGATTGGCCGGACACGCTCAAAATCCTCGGTGACAAATTGTCCAATTTGTGCGATTTGCTTGAAAAGCAGGCAGAGCGCAGTGAGGGACTGGAGAATTGCTGGCAGCGCGCCCAAGCTCTTACACAACAATTGGCAAGATGGAAAAGCCGTGACGAGCCCGATAAGGTTCACTGGCTGGAGGTGTTCCATCACGCATTACAACTCAACACCACCCCACTTTCGATTGCAGAGATATTCGAGAAGCAGATAGGCGGTACTGCCCGCTCTTGGATATTTACCTCGGCCACGCTCGCGGTGAAGCAGGATTTCTCCCACTATCAGGGCGAAATGGGATTGCACAAGGCCAAGACCGCCTGCTGGGACAGTCCGTTCAATTACGCCGAACAGGCGCTGCTTTATGTTCCATCAAATTTGCCCGATCCGAACAACGTGGAATATACCGAGGCAGTGGCGCGCGCGGCGTTGCCACTGATTGAAGCCAGCAAAGGTCGGGCTTTCCTGTTGTTCACCAGCCTGCGTGCAATGCAACGTGCACATGAAATCTTGCAAACAGAGTTCGAATTGAAGGGATGGGCCTTTCCATTACTTTTGCAAGGGGAAGGCTCGCGAAGCGAGCTGCTGACGCGTTTCCGCGCGCTCGGAAACGCGGTGCTGCTCGGCAGCCAGTCATTCTGGGAAGGCGTCGACGTCCGTGGTGATGCGCTTTCGCTGGTAATCATCGACAAGTTGCCGTTTTCTCCACCCGACGATCCGGTCCTTGCGGCACGAATTTCGCAGCTTAACAAGCAGGGTCGCAATGCCTTTATGGAATATCAACTACCGCGCGCGATTATTACCCTGAAACAGGGTGCAGGCAGGCTGATACGCGACGAAAACGACCGGGGCGTGCTGATGATTTGTGACCCGCGCCTGATCAGCAAACCTTATGGAAAACGCATCTGGCAAAGCTTGCCAGCAATGAAGCGCACGCGCCTGCAGGAAGAAGCCGTCGCCTTCTTTAAGAATTAATTCGTCTTGCACGCCCGATTTCAGGTCGAAAACACAGGTAGTGCGCAAAACTGACGGGAACAATGTCAGCCAACCGGCAACTTCACCTCAGTGAGCAATTGGCAACACCAGCGCAGCCACCAACCCCCCACCAAAATTTTCCGACAACTTCAATTGTCCGCCATGCAGTCGAGCGGCCCGGTCCACAATCGCCAAACCCAAACCCGAACCGCTCGCATTGCTGCGTGCTGCCTCCAGACGAATGAATGGGCGTTTTACTGCTTCGCGTTGCTCTGCGGCGATGCCGATCCCGCGGTCGGCAACCGCCAATGATATTGCTTCGGCTTCCTGACTGAGACTCACGACAATGTCACCACCTCCATATTTGACGGCATTGTCCAGCAAATTTCCCAGCGCACGTTTTAGCATCATTGGCCTGGCGACAATCAGCGACACGGAATGCATACATAGTTTTATCGTTGGTGACTGTGCGCTGAATCGTTGTGCCACTTCAGCAACAAGCATCTGCAGGTCGATCAAAGCCACCGGCTCGGATTCATCCATGCGCGCGAAGTCGAGAAATTGCTCGATGACGGCATCCATTTGATCGACGTCGGCGTTCAGGCCGTCGCGTAGCTGAACATCGCCACTCAATTCTGCGGCCAACCGTATACGGGTCAATGGCGTCCTCAAATCGTGGGAGATTCCGCCCAATACCAGGGCACGCTCCCGATCATGCGCTGCCAAATCTTCGGACATCTGGTTGTAGGCGTGCGCAACTTCGGCGATTTCCGAGGCGCCAGCCTCGCGCAACCGTTGCGGGGTTTCGCCGCGACCTATCTGTCGAGCCGCCTGTGCCATTTCCTTAAGTGGCCGCGAAACCTGCCACGCGATGAAGTAGGCACCCAGCAAGGCAAGCACGAATACCAGTGTGCTTCTTACCAGCCAGACCTGTGAGTGCGAATGCTCCATGCGTTCCTTGGGCAAAGACACCCAGAATTCGTCGTTGCCGATCAGAAAACTTACCCAGAACGCGTGCACGTTATTCCGCGATTCGGCGAAGCGCGTATCTTGCCCCGCATTGTTGCGGACGATGTCCATCATCATGCGTATTTCCGGTCTATCGTCCGACAATGGAATGATTTCGTCACCTTGCTCTGCAACCTGCACACGCAACCCTTCCGATCCAGCCAATTCGGCCAGCAAGGCAGATCGCCATTCCGGTGCCGACGAAAGAACTGCAGCGCGCGTCAGATTAATTACCGCGACAACCAATTGCGCCATTTGCTGGGCACGGGGTTCCTGTTCGACATGCCGAAAAATGGCGACGGACGCCGCCAGTGACAACACTATCAAAATCAGGATTAGCAGAAACGATCGAGCCAGCAGCGTCTTGGGCATTACTCTCAAGACTTGACTCCGTCCGGGACGAACACGTAGCCATGGCCCCATACGGTCTGGATAAAGCGGGGCTTGGCGGGATCGGGCTCTATCAGTTTCCGCAAACGGGAAACCTGCACGTCGATCGCCCGATCAAACGGGTCATGATCGCGATCGTGCGTCAATTCCATCAATTTATCTCTGGAAAGCGGATGCCGGGGGTGCGTGGTCAGTGTCCTCAGCAACGCAAATTCGCCGGTTGTCAGCGAAGTCTGCTTCCCGGCACGGGTAAGCACACGGGTCGCAAAGTTCAGCTCGCAGTCGCCAAAAGTGACGCTTTTCTCTTCGGTATCGGGTGCACCAACAGGTTGGGAAACTTTACGACGCATCACCGCATTGATACGCGCGACCAGTTCGCGGGGATTGAAGGGTTTTGGCAGGTAATCGTCGGCACCCATTTCCAAGCCGACAATCCTGTCTATCTCATCCCCTTTGGCGGTTAGCAGGATGACCGGCACAGTTTCGCCCGCACCGCGCAAACGTCGCAGTATCGACAGCCCATCCTCCTTGGGTAGCATGATGTCCAGAACCAGCAACTGGTAGCGTTTAAGCTTCAAAGCGCGGTCCATATCGCTGCCGTCGGCTACCGCCTTCGCTTCGTAGCCCTGTTCGTCGAGATAGCGCAATAACAATTCGCGCAAACGCGAGTCGTCGTCAATGATCAGTATTCGATAGGGGTTGTTCATGGCTGCATGATAAGTCCAAGCAAGGATCACGCTGTAAGCAATTGTGTACGGCCCGCGCAAACGAAACAAATTTTTACATATTTGACAACATTGCAAACACTCTCCTTACGACTGGGCCATATCATGCAACCTCGAACTTAACCTGATGGAGAAGAATCATGAATAAGAAAGTCATTCGAGTACTTGCTTTAACAACTGGTCTGATACTGGCGTCTGCTTCTGTCTATGCGGCGAAGGAGGAATGCGACCAGTCATGGCCCGCCGGACGCGAAAGTGGCAAGCAAGTAATGCATGAAACGCATATGGAAAAACTGCACACGGCACTCCATTTGACACCCGCGCAAGAAGCAGCATGGACAGACTTTGCTGGAAAGATGAAACCGGTCAATACGACTCCCCCGAAAGTTCAAGACTGGAAAGGCATGAGTGCGCCTGATCGCATGGACAAGATGCTGGAGAACATGAAATCGCGTCAAAGCAGTATGGCCGAAAAGGCAGCTGCGGTCAGACAGTTCTACGACAACTTGAGCGTAGACCAGCAACGGACATTCGACAGGCAGTTCCAACGCAAAGATCGTGGTCATGTGCGCCACGCCATGTATCATAATACAAAGTAAATCATCCGGATATTGAAGCAAGCCGATTGCTAACGGCGAATCCAGAAAGGACAGATCATGTTGACCTATAACACCAAAACTCTTCAAGCGCTGCTAGTAACGTCGCTGATAGCAATATCAGTCCCAGCCTACGCCGACCGCGACGAGCGACGAGATAATGACGTCAGAAATGAGGTCAGACGCGACAATCGACAGGATGCTAGACGAGAAGACAGACGCGACGTCAGGCGCGATTCCGGCAGAAGTCACTGGCAAGGGGATATACGTCATTTTGACCGGCACGATTACCGCGTCTGGAATGAAGGAAGATGGCGCCATCAAAGACATGATGGTAGATTGGGTTGGTGGTGGATCGTGGCTGGGACCTGGTACTTCTACCCTCAACCGGTTTACCCGTACCCGGATCCCTATATTCCGCCGGTGGTTGTAGCGCCGCAACCGCCGGTTCAATCGGTTGCACCGCCTCCACCACAGTATTGGTATTTCTGTGCCGAGTCGAACACCTACTACCCGTATGTTGAGACTTGCCCCGGTGGGTGGGAAACGGTAGTCCCTACTCCACCCAAAGAATGAGAGTGAGACGGCGCCGAGTTGCACCGGACAATAGACAGGAGGTTGAATAATGAATTTCAAGTGGTATCTGGGTATCTTTCTTGTGTCATCGGTACTCTTGGCAACTGGATGCATGACTTCGATTCCGATTGGCCCACGAGTGTCAGTCATGCCGGCACCCGGGAAACCATTTGATCTTTTCGCTGCCGAGGATCGCATCTGCCGCCAGTACGCTGCACAGTCTATTGGATCATCACCAGATGAAATCGCATCACAAAATGCAGTGGCAAGCACCGTAGCAGGGGTCGCGATCGGCACGGCAGTCGGCGCGCTCGCCGGAGGAAATGAGGGCGCACAAACCGGTGCGGCGGTAGGATTGATTGCCGGCTCGTCGGAAGGATCAAGCAGCGCCGCATACGCTTCGCGGGATGCGCAGTGGCGTTATGACCTCGCATACCAACAGTGCATGTACGCCAAAGGAAACCAGATTCCCGGCTACCAGACACCACGGCAATTACTGCCACCACCTCCGCCCAGGTAACATGACCACTCAGGCTTCTGTTATTGACCCTGCTTGGACTTAACAGCACTAATCATGCCCGAGATGAGTGAATTTTCCTCAATCCCGCTTTGCACCCTGGCCATCGGGAAGGCCCTTGTTCAAAAAATGGGCATGCGTATTGTCGTGTTGTGCGCTGTAATATGCCTCATCCTTGCAAGCCACCCGGCGCTGGCTGACAGGGACCGTAAGAGCGAAGCGCGGGATACGGTCGATCAAATTCGTCAGCCCGAAGCAAACGCCAATGGCAACTACAACGAGCGTCATCGTGGTAGAGAAGGAAGATGGGGTGATGCAACGCCGATAGAGCGGAGTGAGCGTCGCCGAGCAATGCGCGAGCATTGGGACAATATGACTCCGACAGAACGTGGTGAGTTGCGCAACAAATTAAAAGAACACTGGGAATCCATGTCGCCGAAAGAGCGCGACATGCGCCGCCATGAAATGCGTGAGAACTGGAAGAGCATGAGCCCGACGCGACGCGAGCAATTCATTCGCGACGAATCGGAAGATGAAAATTGAGGCGCTATGGCCTTCCATTTTCTCCAGCCACCTTGAAACTTGCGCCTCATGGTAATAGATACCTGCAGACTACTTTCAAACTACGACAACCTCGAAGCATTCAATAGTGCACAGCCATTGTCGGCAGACCGGTTTTCAAAGCGGCTATCTGGTAACATCTACCGGTTTCGTTTCGTGCCCGCAGATAGCGGACTGATATTCAACATCGCCCACACCTACAAAAGGAGAAGTCATGAACAAAGCGTTTAGTACCATTATTGCCGCAACCATCGTTGCAATTTTCTGCATGGGCGCCGTAGCGGAGGAAAACACTGCAAGTGTGAATCCCAATGAATCAGAAGGTGCCATGCACTCGGATAGAAAAACTCGAACCGACGAGCAGACCTCCGAAAAACGCAAGGGTATGCGCGAACATGTCAAGAACAATCTGTCGGCTGAAGAACGCAAGGAAATGCACAAGATAGTTAAGGAGAACATGGAACAACGATCTAAAGAGAAGGAAAATGCAGCCGAGAAAAACAAACGGGACAATCTAGAAATTGGGAATGAAATGAGCCCGGAAAAAAATTCGGAACGTCGCAAAGGTATGCGCGAGCACGTCAAGAAAAATCTGTCGCAAGACGAACTTAAGGAAATGCACAAAAAAGTCAAAGAAGAAATGGAGAGTAGAACTCCGCAACCAAGCAAGTAACTCATCCGTCTCTGCGCCCGCAAAGCCGATGCGTCAGCGATTTATCGGCTTTGCAACCGGGAATTTCCAAGTTAACGTATCGCTTCGCATCCAACAAAACGCTCAATCGTTCTCGAACTCACTATTCAACCTAGCGGAAGTCCAATTTGCTCCCGACCGCATCAAGACTTGAATGAAATTGCATAACGCTAGTGTCTGCCACTCAGCAGATAAACCCAACCCTGCTCACCTTCGCGGCAGATAATCGTAGCTTTTGGCCGGGCCGACAGCCTTTTTACAAATTCCTCGCATTGCACCAATCACACTACCGTTGCCCACAAATCATGTTCATCAGAATCGATCACCTTCACGTCGACGAAATCGCCCATGCATAGCCGCCGACCATTTTCGATATAGACCAGACCGTCAATCTCGGGGGCATCGGCAGAACTGCGTGCGACCGCGCCATCCTCGTCCACTTCATCTATCAGGACAGTGATGATCTTGCCAAGTTTCTTTTTCAGGCGTTCCGCGCTTATTTGTTCCTGCAGCAACATCAATCGAGCTAGACGCTCCTGTTGCACGCCGGGTGAAACATGATGTGGTAACGCGTTGGCCACGGCGCCATCTACTGGCGAGTAGGTAAACGCGCCGACCCGATCCAGTTGCGCTAGCCTCAAAAATTCCAACAACTCTTCAAATTCCTCCTCGGTCTCACCCGGGAAACCCACGATAAAAGTGCTGCGCAATGTCAAGTCAGGGCAGATATCCCGCCATTTCTTTATGCGAGTCAGCACGTCTTCACTGCTGGCCGGCCGCTTCATCAATTTGAGTATACGCGGACTGGCATGCTGAAATGGTATATCCAGATACGGCAATATCTTTCCCTGTGCCATCAGCGGAATCACTTCGTCTACATGGGGATACGGGTAAACATAATGCAAACGTACCCAGGCGCCCAACTCTCCCATCGCTGACGCCAATTCCGTCATGCGGGTCTTGAGCGGCTTACCGCCCCAGAAACCGGTCCGGTATTTGATATCAACTCCATAGGCGCTGGTATCCTGTGATATCACAAGCAATTCCTTGACTCCAGCGTTGACTAAAGATTGGGCTTCCGCCATCACGTCGCCGACCGGCCGGCTGACCAAATCGCCACGTAAACCGGGAATGATGCAAAAGGTACAACGGTGATTGCATCCTTCGGAGATTTTCACGTACGCATAGTGCCTCGGCGTAAGTCGAATACCCTGAGAAGGAACCAGATCCATATAAGGATCATGCAATCTTGGCAGGTGTTGGTGTATTGCAGACATTACTTCGTCGGTTGCGTGTGGGCCGGTAACCGCAAGCACATTCGGATGCGTCTGTTTGACCACGTCGCCCTTGGCACCCAAACAGCCTGTCACGATCACCTTGCCATTTTCGGTCAACGCTTCGCCAATCGCGTCAAGTGATTCGGCCACCGCGCTATCGATAAACCCAC
>JBARHR010000166.1:0-1584 GCA_049799335.1 Gallionella sp.
CGGCAGAAGTTCGTGTACGCCGTGTAATTGGCGCGTCCCGTAAGCTGGATCAGACCCCTCCCCTTGTATCTCGGTCCGTCTCCTGGCTGGATATTTCCAAGATCCCTGCGGTTGTCATAGTCTGCTCCGGACGATTGCTCTTCCCTGAAGCGCAATTCGCCACTTTCGTGGCCGATCTGCGCAAGGAAATGCACCTGGCGCAACGGTGTGTTGATGTCGTATTTCGCCATGGCTTCCGCGATGGACGGAGTGAAAATACCTATCGTCGAATCGGCTGAGTTGAGATACGTCAGCGCGAGCACCGTCTCATTAAACCCCTTGGGGATCGATGTACATAGTGCCATCTGGGTGGCATCGCCGGGCCGGATGATTCCGCTCGGATCGGCAAGAGACAGGACAGCCTTCTGAAATATCAAGATAGCTCCCAGCGTCTTCTCGCCGATCTTGCCGTCGCATTTGAGCGCTTCATCGAGCTTGAATAGAGTTGAACTGAGATTCAGCAATCGTTGGATTGATTCCACGTCATATGGCGAATTGGCGCAGCGCGGCCCGACGGTATCTGCCAGCAATTTTGCTCCGTGCGTGGGTGTTGCAGGGACGGTAATTGAGGCGGAAGTCAGGCTGGGGGCAGGCGTACTGCCCGTAACAGAGGCGTCGCTGGATTCGCTCCGTTCAAAATGCGGAGTGTCCTTGAAGCTGGACCAATTTCCCCCCCAGCGATTCGCGGCCGGATCCAGACTTTCCCAATAGGTACCCAGTTGGCGCACGTTGTCTCCGTCGTATACTAGATTGAGCGTTCCATCGGGCGCCTCCTGGAAAAAATTCAGGTCTATCGCCAACCGCTTGAGGTGCTGGCTGTTCATGGTCTTGCTTCGACCGTTCTTGATATGCAACGCCTGCTGTTCTGGCGTGCGATAAAGTTCGCTTGCAGTAACCTGCAGACCGTAATCCGGGGCCTTGCGTATTAGCTCTGCGACATGGCTCAAGAATTTTGACTGTTCGCGGACGAGGCTCATGTCATTCCCCTCTCGCGTTTGCAGCTTGATTTGCGGACAGTTGCGTGGTCAATTCTTTGAGATGTTCCGCCTTTTCCTGGCTGCCCTTGCTTGAACCAAAATAGAACTGAATGATCGCAGACAAGCCTACACCTAGCAAGAATCCGAGTACGGTATCAATTACTCTCCAGGCTGCTGTGTTCTTTTCGTCCGGGGGAAAGAAAGCGGCCCAGAAAACGAACAAGAAAGTCAACACGGTTATTGCGATAGCGTAGTAATACGTAAATCGTCGTACGAATTGGTCATCATTTTTATCGCGCCCGGTTTGCGTTGTCCTCGCATCCTTGGAGTCTTCCACTCGCAATCTTTCCATCTCCAACTGATGCGAGTCAATTGCCTGACGAAATTCCAGCAACTGATCCTGATGCTGCATTTCGAATTCCTTCAACTTGACCCATTGATCTTCGGTCAGCTTGTTTTCCGCTACGTCGTGCACATCTATACCGGTCTTCTCCTTGATCATCTGCGTAACTTTATCCGCGCCCTGATCGACCGCGCCGCGAAAAATACCGCTCAACAGATCCAAACC
>JBARHR010000167.1:0-1654 GCA_049799335.1 Gallionella sp.
GGCAACAACGTATGCCACTGCTGTTCTTTCTGGATGAAATGCTGGAAGGGTGGATCAACGTATCGGAAGCTGAAATTAGATCGCTTGGACTGTTTCCATGCCCGCTGCCCCTTAACCTGTTCCGGCACCGTTTTTCGCGCAAGCTTCGCCATGTCGGCGTCGACCCTGAGGTGGTTGATTCGCTCATGGGACACGTGGACGGTGGGGTGCCTACGCACGATTATTACTCCCTGCGCACCTGGTTTCCGGACATAGAAAGGGCGCGACCGCTGATTGACGAACTGTTCCGCGCACTTCATTTCGACTTCGCGCCCGGCTGCGCAGGTGCGGGATTTGACACGCCCGTGAAAAACCAGGGGACAGCCAAAATTACAGGGAAGGATTTGCGACGCGTATTTGGTGTCGAGCTGAGGCGGCAGAAGCGCCGGGAATCCCGCGAATTCGCAGAACGTGACGCCGACCTGCTCATCGCTCAAGAACTCGCGAAGATCAATCTTGAGGATCCCGATGACGAAGCCATCGACAGACTGGTCGACAAGCTTTACTTCAATCCGCGCGGCACCCCACATCCCAGGGGATTCATCCGTGTGGAACGACTGTTCCTTAAACTAGACCAGCTTTGGCGCGAACGTGGCAAGAAACTTGCCGTAAGAAAGCGCTTCGTACAACAGGATGAAGTATCCAGCCCGTTCCACGACTCCGCACCAGGAACCTTGAACTTATTCCAAGCAACGAAGGATGTGCTGGCGCGCGTTACCACTGACATGCTCGCAGCAAAAACGAACTTCCGTGACGCAACTGTTCTTGGCGCGGTTCACCTCCTGGTTGAGACACGTATCGCCTCTCGTCAAATCGTTGACGCGGTTCTTCACGACCGGGATTTCCGCCTTATATATACTTCCGGCAGATATTACCTGGAGTATTCGAAATTCTTCGCGCGTAAGGAACACCCACCCGTTCAAAGATTTCCGATCAGTGTCGCAACTGCCGCGCTGCTGAATCTCGCCAGAAGCGCGCTCAGGCACACCTTCAGAGAAAACATGGTTATCCCCGGAGTACTAGGAGAACTTCGAGACCTTTGGATAAAGCATGGACGGATTCGTCGAGACACAAACGCGCTAGCCTTTCTGGATGCACTCCGTGGCGCCGTAGAGCAGGCAAATCTCATGCAATGTCCCGGAATAGTCGCTGGGTACCTGAACGGTGAGCTTGAATCATATTCACTGTCTTGGCAGGACATGTTACGCATGGAAACTGGCGAAATCATTGAGCCACCGGTGCAAGCAAAGGATCCCGCAGCAATTGGCGTGGCAGCTGCAGGAGCTGTCATGCCGAAGCCGGTTCACCAGAGAACTCGCGTTGACACGCCTACACTTCAACTCGGCGCACACACGCTTATGAAAGCAGTCGACAAACTATTGAGCGACAACGTCCACGCGGGCCCAACGGCATTCGTAGCGCGCAAGGATCTGTGCGGCAAGATTCAGGCTCTAGTCAAGCAATACCGTCACGAAACCAGCACGGCGATACAAATGTTGGCGCTTTGGGCCAAAGCCCTTGTCATGCGGCGTAAGCGCGGTCAGGAACTAATCAAAGTCAGCACGGTGATCCGCTATCTCGATGCGCTCGCCCCGCCATTCGAGGGCGTCGGATA
>JBARHR010000168.1:0-3905 GCA_049799335.1 Gallionella sp.
GTGTTCCGATTTATGCTGTAGCATCGCCTGCATCCCCTTGAACAGGAGGTTCGACTGCTGCAGAAAATCGTCGTCAAGGTTGGGGGAACGATCAATCCCATTGGCCAGCAGCAACAATGCCATTGCCATGTCGATTGCGATGAGCTGCGCCTTGTCGGGTGTAACCAGCGTTCTGGATAGCGCCTGTATAAGGCTGGTCAGGTTCAGCAGCATGCCTTGTTCAGATTGCTGCGCCAGCGCCACAAGCTGGTCCGCCTGCCGCATGAATTGTTCGCACGCGGCGGCATCACCCAGCACTGTCCGCGTCCAGGCTTCTTCGGCAGCCTGCAAATGCTCACCCATGTTGTTCAGCATTGATTCCACCGCCTCAACAGGCGCATTTTTCAGATAAGGCAAATACTCATTAAGCGAGTAAGCTTGCCTGATGATCTCCAGCCGGTCGTTGTTCGCATGGCTGGTGCCTATCAAGTAGAGCATCTCGTTCATCAGCGGGCGGACATCGGCATAATTGCCTTCGGCTACCGCACGAATCTGCAGATCAATTTTGCTGAGTATCCTGGAAACGTTCAGTTCGGCACTGACGCCATCCAGCATGATGCAGTCGATCACTCCGCCGCCCAGCCACCAGAAGGCCCGTTCATTGCTCCGCGGGGTTTTTCGCATGACCGCGTCCAGCACAACCTGCATTTTCTGCAGCGAAATCAAGCCGTCCTTGCGGAATAGCCACTTTAGCATCGCCTGCTGATACTGGGTGCGCAGCGATTTGTAGCTCGTCTTGTCCCCGTCTGCGGCCGCTGCACTGCAAACAGCTTCGGGCAATGTCACATCAAGCTTGGGGTAAAACAGATCCTGTTCAAGCGACTCTTGTTGACCACGCAAATGGTGCAATTCCTGATAGTGCGGAAACAAGCGCAGCGTGGCGTCGGGTGCACCATTGCCCAGGGAGTCAAGATACTTGCTGACTGCATACAGGGCGCGCCGCAATACTTCGTGATGTCGGGGGGAAATGTCGTGAGGATGGCTGGAGATTTCAGCAAGCGACTGCTGGAACTCGGACCAGAACACGCCCAAACCGTTCAGCCCCAGTGTTTTCAGCAGTGATGAGGTACGGCGCGACGCGGCGGCCGCGGTCTTCAATGCCGACAGATTTTGTGACGGAGCATCAAAAAATAAGGCGAGATGCTTTCCCGTTTCGGACAGCGATCCCTCGATCCCATACTTCACCGCCTCGAGCGCCTTTAGTTCAAATGGGGTGTGACTCGTCATGTTGTGGCCAGCCCCGCTAGACCTTGAAACCCGCTACCGAACCACGCAGATCTTCCGCAAGTCTGTTGATCTGCGAGATGGATTCGTCCGTGAGTCGCGAACTGTCCGCGTTATGCAGGGTAATGTCAAAAACGCCCTGCATAACGTCAGCCATTTCCCTGACCTTTCCAGACTGCACTTTGGTGGAAGCCATGATGGCCACGCTTGTTTCGTCCAGTTCCTTTGCTGATTTTGCCAGTTCCTGGAGCAATGTACGCGTCGTGTCGGTAAGCTGGTCGCTCCGCTCCACAGCAGCTTTGCTCTTTTCCATGTCCGAGACCACTTCTCGCGCGTCATTCTGTACGCTATTGGCCAATTGCCCGATATGCTTGATCAGCACACCCGAACGTTCGGCGAGTCGTTGCACCTCTTCAGCGACGACCGCAAAGCCCCGCCCGCCGCCTCCTGTCGAGGCCGCCTGAATCGCCGCATTCAGCGACATCACGCTGGTTTGTTCCGCGATGTCCGCGATCAAATCAATTTGTTCGGCGATCTGCCTGGTGCTTTCGCTGAGCTTGGTGAGCAGTTTGGTGGAACGCACGATAAGTCCGTCGATGATGCGGTTTTCCGTGCCAATTTTGTCCACGGCGACAGCACCCTGCCGGGAATCGGCCAGAGCAATTCGGGCGCGATCAGCATTCCTTTTGCTATGTGTATCCACAGATTTGATCGATTCGTGCAGCTTTTCCACCGCGTCGCCAATTTTTTGTATTTCCCGGGTCTGCCTGCGCGCGGATTTCATCAACTCATAGGAGATGACCTTGCCTCCCTGGGAGGTATGATCCATTTGCTTCGAAGTTGAATTGATCTGCATGACCAGGTTACGAAAAACTTCCGTGGTGTGGTTTACGGAGTCGGCGATGGGTCCGGTTATGCTTTCACCGACGGTGGCATGCATGGTCAGATCGCCGTCGGCCAGACCATTGAGTTCGTCAATCAGTCGCAGGATGCTTTTCTCGTTTTGGAGATTGACGCGCATCGCCGCTTCGGTGCGATTGCGAATTTCTTCGACGTAATATTTGGCCAGCATAAACAGCGTCATGGCCAATAGTATTCCAGGAGCCACGATACTGATGAATGTCGGACCGCTCTGGGCTGACATCCGGTAGACGTCAACCAGGCGCTGTGACACTGCCAGCATCGTTTCGGAATCTCCCGTTATCGTGTCTGCGGCATTTTTTGCGGCGAGCAGCTTGTCGCTTTGCGCGGCGGCCAGCTGCGCATTGTCACGGCAAATTTCCAGCAATTCGCTGGCACGTGCCAGTTTGGTGGTTTCCGCCGGCAACATGGATAGACGTTCCTGCGCTGACCTGATATTAGCCTCAAGCCGGTCAAGATTTTTCGCATTGCCATCGGCCCGAACGGCAACACCAAACTGGCTGTCAATGCCGGCGATTGCCTGAGTCAGTCCCGCCAACGCTGACTTCTTAGCCGGAGCTCCGGCATTTACCATGTTTTGCAGCAGAACGCCCAGCTCATTTTTAGCGGCGCCGAAAGCAGCAGTCGTATTTTTCAGGGTGTCATCGACTCCGCGCGCATCTTCCACGACTTGCAGGTGCTGCAACGTGTTGTTGGTCGCTTTGGTCACTTCAGTCAAAGCGACGCGCGCTTCTGCCGAGCTTGACAGCTGCGTATCGTCGCTACTATCAAGTTTGCCCAAAATATTGGTGAACTCGGCTTTATTCGCGGCCAGCGCCGAATAGGCGACAGTGCTACCGGAAGCTGCCAATTGCGCATTTTTGGCTAACTGCTGGGTCAGCAATGGCAACCTGTCGATCAGTCGTGCGTAGCCTTCAAATTTCTGCTGGTCCTGATAGTGCGTGTAGGTCGCCAGCACCACCCATACCAATAAGCAGAATGCAATTGCCGTTGCAATCTTCTGCTTCAGTTCAAGCGCCGTGTTTCTGGATGCCATGTGGTTCCTGATGTTGATGCTAAATGCCTATGTGCAAGAATTCGGGTTGCTGCAGCAGCAAGGGTACACTCAGTTTGTGCCAAGATGTGCCCTGATCGTCAATAAAGACACTATGCCCGTCGTCGTTGCTCTTTTTCCAGTTGCATACATCGTGCAAGCCCTGCACCTTGTCCACCAGCAATGCGGCATTTGCCGCATACTTACTTGCAACGAGCAACAGGCGATTGCCGGGTTCAGTAGTTGCGTTATCTGCACCTGCATCGTGTTGCATTCCATCGTAAAGAAATGCCGCCATGTCGGTAACGCAGTACAAATTACCGCGAACATTGACGACGCCCCGAAACCACTGTTTAGTAAGCGGCACGACCGTCAATGTTGGTAACGGCAGTACATGACCGATGTCGGCCATATCCACCAGCCATTTCCGCCCTGCGATATGAACGCCCAGCGTGGTTACCTGGGTTCTGTCCAGATCATCAGCTTTCAGGCGATGAATGAGTTCCTGCTGGACGCCAGGCAAATTGTACCGCTTCGACATATATTCCCCAAAAACCTGCGAATCAATGAATTTGCATTGGTGCAACTCCGCGCAGATTGCCATTGTTGCTGACAGTAAGGATACCGCTTCCCGTTCCGAGTCATTGTGTTTCAATGCAGATCATCAAAGCAAATCCGCTGACGTGAT
>JBARHR010000169.1:0-7295 GCA_049799335.1 Gallionella sp.
GTGTAAGCCCGACTCAATTACTCCAAATTAATTAGCTGCAGGTAGTTTCTTGCTCGTTTAAGAACGTTGATGCGGGTCACTTTCACAAAAAAATCCGCACAGGCTGGTTTAGGGTAAACGACAAATAAAGTAGGTGCGCGATGGATGAAAAATTGCTAAGGATACTCGACAACCGCGAACGAAATTATCCACACGCGCTCGCGACACATTTCCCCCGCGTGCTGGGGCATATCCTTTCACTCTGGGAAACGCCGGACGTTGAGGATTACTTTTACGAGTTGATGGTTACTACGCGCCACAGCAGGCAAGGGTTTCCAACCGATGTGGCGGCGGACATCATCTACCTCAGCATGGTTCATGCGCGCGGCAAACGCAGCAATTTTGCCGACGGTTCCTGGGACCAGGGTACCAACAAGAATCGGCGTGCAATAGAAGGGCGCGGTATTTCCTTTTCAGTCGACGGGTTCTTCAAGTCAATAGAGTTGGGTATGCACGACGTCGTCGGCCTGTTCCTGAGCTGCGGTGCGGATATCCATACCTTAGACGAGCGTGATTGGACACCGCTTACGGTTGCCGCATTCGGCGGACATCGTCGGGTAGCAAAACTGCTGCTCAAAGGCGGCGCGAATGTCCATGTCGTCGACAAAGCCGGATATACGGCTTTGCACTGGGCGGCATTCAATGGTTACTCGAAACTTGTCAAGTTGTTACTTAATTATGATGCTGATGTCAACGCGCGGAGCAACCACGGTTGGTCACCCTTGATACAGGCAGCAACTCGGGGGCATCTGAGCGTTGTGAGCATATTGATAGAACGTGGTGCAGATGTTTCTAACGCGTCCAAGGACGGCTGGACCAGCTTGCACAAAGCGGTTTCAAATGGGCATGACGCGGTCGTAAAGTTGCTATTCAGCAAAGGTGCAGACGTCAACGCGGTAACGCAGGACGCGGTGAGTGCGCTGGACCTTGCGAGGCGTCTGAACAACCAACAAATCATTTCCCTATTGTCTGGCACAGACTGGCAACGTGTGGTGTTCGACTTCACTGAATCACGACCCGCTGTCCAAGCGATGAATTCACGAACGTAAAATTGTGATCAAGCGTATTCCTTCGCTGAGTGCGATGTTGAATGAAACACGTAGAAATACCTGGCGTCGACGGGGAATAGATAGTGGAGTCATCGCGATGAGCGTTGGTGAAACGAAGACACGGCGAAATCTGGCTATGCAACAATTGATTGGTAATTCGACCTGTTGCCCGCACACGCTTGAAATAAATTTCCCCGCGTGCTGGATAAAGTCACCAAACGTCGGGATTCTGGCGAGTGCGAAAAGTATCTGAACGACTTGCTGAAACCTCACGACAGCGGCGGGAGGCAGGGGCGTAGGGAATTCCCTGGGCAGGTATGGTTTGAAATTCTCAAGCTGTTAGAAATTAGCCGGGAAGTTCGCTTCATTAGCACAAGTCAATTTGGTCGCAAGGATGAGTTGCGTAAAGCGCGTCGCGGAGGCGGTTTGTTCAACTACCTAAACAGGGCAAAAGAAGCAGTGATCCCTCTTGGGTGATGCGAAAACGAAGTGCATCGTCCAATTCCGGAATGTTCAGTATGCAGTAGCGAGTCTTGGTGGCCAGACGATTACTGTCATCAGACATGATAAGTCTTTCCGAAGCAATTCATTTGTCCGATGATTTGATTGAAACACTCCAGTCGACCTTCCCTGGTCAGGTTGATTCTGCGCCCTCTGGTGCTATATCGATTTCAAACAGGTGGCAAGTTCCCTTGACTGCGTTATATTCTTGGCGTTCGATTTCGGGCAAAGGAACTGTCAACAATGCGCGTATCCGCCGACTAACAGGAGAGGAAGAGCAATTGATTTGTGTATTCGAAGCATCTTCCGGTTTGGAAGCTCACATGATCCTGAATCTGCTTGAGCAAGCCGGTATCAGGGGTCGTATTGAGGGTGAATATCTGCAAGGTGGCGTCGGTGAACTGCAAGCTATGAACTTCGTGAAGGTACTGGTTGCTGATGAAGATATTGTTGAATCGACGAAAATTATTCGCGATTGGGAGTCCGTACAGCCGTCGGCAGACAGCGGGATGCACAAAGATGGTTCCACTACTTGTATGCGTAGCTTCATTACGGGTTCCGTTAACATGGACAGCTTCATTTTGGGCGTTGCCTTCGGTGCGGCGGCAATATATTTGTTGCTGAAGTTGCAGGGGTAGCGGCAGGAAAGCAGGCGGATTGTTTCGGTTGTCTTGTTTGCACAAGGAGATGGCATGATATGAAAGACACGTTGCAACCTGGCATACGCTATGTGCACAAGTTTGTCGTGCCTGCGTCGAAGACCGTACCAGCCTTGTACCCGGAATCACCGGAATTTGTCGCCATGCCAGAGGTGTTTGCCACTGGTTACTTGGTCGGCTTGCTGGAGTGGGCCTGCATCAAGGCGATTGTTCCGCATATTGATTGGCCCGGAGAGCAGTCAGTCGGCACGCATATCGACGTAAGTCACGATGCCGCGACGCCACCCGGGCTGGAGGTTACAGCAACGGTTGAGCTGGTCAGGGTCGATGGGCGCAAGCTCACCTTTTCAGTTGCAGCCCATGATGGTGTGGATCAAATTTCCAGAGGTTTCCACGAACGGTTCGTGATTAATAAAGCAAAGTTCGATGCGAAAGTGGGCGCGAAAAGGAAATCCTGATTTTTCCGCTAGCAAATGGAATCGGTATTCTGTTACAAGATCCGCGCGTGCAATGCGGAGCGAAATAAAGAAGCGGTACTTACAGAACCGTACGGAAATAATTTATCGTTTTTTTGAGTCCGTCGACAAGACTAACTTCCGGAGCCCGGTTCTAGTTCTGAGTCGCCAGCGTTTTGTCTGGCTGTCTCTGACGAGTTTCGTCTTGAGACAGCGACTAATTGACAAGTTTGCTGGCGGATTTTGTAAGCATTAGAACGGATTCGGCGAGTTCCAGCATGGTGTGCTCACCTGGGTTGCCTAGGTAGACCGGATCAGTAGTGACTTGATTTCCACGTGGTACTGCCGGTAGTCGTCGAAGAACAGCGTTTCGGCGCATCGTTTGCCTTCGTCCTAGCAGGAGCGCGGATCGATGGGATTAACGTTACCCCAATAGTCTACATTCTGAAGATGCACTACTGGATCGCCGTAAACTTCAGAGGTGGAAGCCTGAAATATGCGCCCCTTGACGCGGTTGGCAAGCCCGAGCATGTTGATTGCGCCATCCACGCTGATTTTTCGTGGTTTGAACCGGGTCAATTTGACAGTGAACGGGTGAAGTCGGGCACGCCAGGTTGTAGAACCGGTCAACCTCGACATACAGAGGAAAGGTGACATCGTCGCGCATCAGCTCAACATGCTGAGTGCCGATGAAGTGCGCAATATTGGTTTTGCTGCCGGAAAAAATTGTCCACGCAGAGTATGTCGTGTCCGTCGGCAATCAGTTTTTCGTACAGATGTGAGCCCGGAAATCCGGCACCACCGGTAGTTGGTATGCGATTCATCGACGTTCATGGATTGTTTTCCCGATCGCGAATAACCAACCGTTGATCCGGCTATTCGGCAGGCAATCGCGTGTCAAGCCTTTGCAGTTTTGAACGGATTAGCCAGTGGGTGATATTGGATAATTGCTTCTTTCGAGGCGTAATAGCTGTTTATCTTTTCCACCCAGTCGGGCGGATTGGCATAGTCATGCCAGACTTTTAGCGGTCCAAAATAACTCTTGTGCCAAATTGGCCGGAAATTCCAATTCAAAGGCAGGACATAAGGATTGAAAGTTGTCTGTTCGATGGCCAGCGCGAACGACCCTTGATCATTCGCCGACATTGTTGCCGGCTTACCGTCTTTGACGAACGAAATAGATGAGTCTATCGTGGACGCCAAACTATTCCAGCTTTCGAAAACAGAGCGGGCTTGTTTAGTGAAAAAAATAACGCCGGTATTGTATTCAATTTCGTCCCCCGTAAATAGCTTCGGGTATCGTTTGCCCCAAGGGCATTCGCAAATTGATAACGCCAAACCGTGAATGCGCGCTTTTTCAAATCCAAAATCAAGTTTGCCCATCACCACCGTGTCGATGTCCAGAAAAAGTGTTTCGTCAAAAGGAGATAAATCGAGCATCCTGGCTTTCTGGTTCAAACTCTTGAAATCCTGCGCTGACGCGTCGACCTTGATAATTTCGTGAGGCAGTTCTGGATGATATTTCTTTACCGATGATGTCAAACGATCAATAGGTAGCTTTGACTCATCACCCCAGTAGATGGAAATTATCCCGCGAGTCATCATTTCTCCTTGCCAATGAAATACAAACTTCCAAAATTCCAAGAATCTGACGGTGCCGACACAAATTGTGTCAAGTTAATCGAGTTGGCAATCGCAGCTTCTTTAATGGACCAATATGCATATTCTGTCGCCGTTCGAGACAAACCCGTTGTCGCGCGAGCAATAGTTAATGTTACCAGTTTTTCCTTTCGCAGAGCGTGATGAACAAATTTGTAACGGCTAGCATGCAGCTTTTGCCGGGGGTTTTTCGCGCATGGAATTACCATGCGACCCGCGCCGGGGATGTCGACTTGTTCCGGTTCTGGATTGGGACTGCCATGATGTCGCGGAGTTAGTCGGCGCGGTTCAGGCGCGGATCGAATGCATCGCGCACTGCGTCGGCAAACAGATTTGCTGCGAGCACCAGCGCCAGCATGAATGCAAAGGCGGCCGCCAGCGCCCACCACACCATCGGTTCCCTGCCCATCTCCAGTCGTGCGCCGTTGATCATGGTTCCGAAGCTGATCATCGAAGGATCGACGCCGACGCCAACATAGGAGAGTACCGCCTCCGCCAGGACCAAAGAGCTGAAGTCCATCACCAGGGCAATCAGGATAATGTGCATTACGTTGGGCGCTATGTGTCGCGTCATGATTCTGAATGTTGATACGCCGAACGCCTCGGCGGCCTGGATGTAATCCATCTCGCGAAGTTTTAGCGTTTCGCCGCGCAATAGGCGGCAAAGTCCGGTCCAACTGGTGACACCCAGTATCATGCACAGGAACACCAGCCGCAGATCGGCACGCGACGCCGCCGTCACGAACCATTCAGTATGTGTTTCCAAAGTTACCTGCATCATCAGTACCGCTGCCGCGATCAACAGCACGCTGGGAATAGAACTCAGCACCGTATATACATACTGAATCACGTCATCCACCCAGCCTCGCAAATAGCCTGCGGCCATGCCCAAAAGCAAAGCAGGTGGCAGTGTTACCAGCGTCGTTAAAGTTCCGATGATCAATCCGGTGCGTATACTCTTCAGTGCCTGATACAGCACGTCCTGACCGACTTTGTCAGTGCCGAGCACGTGATATTCGGTCGCCAGATTGCCAACAATGCCGCCCAGCGTTGCGATGACGACAAGTGCGATGGACAAGGCGCGCACGGGAAGTTTTCGCTTGTCAAGCTGACGTCGGCAGGCTAGCGCGATTGCCAGTCCGAGCAGAAACCCGCCCAACGCGCCAGTTGTTGCCCGCTTTACGATGTCGGCATCGCGCTGCGAGACATCGGCCAGATGTGCGCCGCCGTAGCGGAGACGTGGATAGTCACGCAGCGTGCTGCCGCTTGGATCTGTCATGCTTTCCTTGGAGTAGAGCGTGATGGCCAGCGGGGCGGAATAGGTTTTCTCGGTTCGAATGCGCAGCGATTCCGCAAGCTTGTCGAATATACTCAGAACATCCGGAGAGTAGACCGTTTCACCGCTATTTTTTTCCGGTAATGCCGGCCGGTAGTGCAGTGAGTCCAATAAACCAACAAGCAAAAACATCGATAGCACCAACAGTGAAACCATCGCAGTTGCACTGCGCGCTACCCGACGCCAGGGCAATAACAGATGCTCGCGCTTCCGCACATACCAAACGGCGCCAAGAGCCGCTACCAATAGTATGAATATCAGCTTATCGCTCCACAGAAATTCCGGCATAAAACTCATGACAAACGCACCCTGGGATCTACCAACGTGTATGAGATGTCAGTCAAAATGAGGCCGACGATGTAGAGCAATGATCCGAGAAACACCATGGCACGCACTATGCTGAAGTCCTGCGAGTTGATCGCATCTATGGTGTAACTTCCCAAGCCGGGTATTCCGAAGAAGGATTCCGTCAGCAGGCTGCCCATGAAAAGTAACGGGATGACCACGACGACACCGGTGAGTATCGGGATCAGGGCATTCTTCAAGATATGGCGAAACAGCACCGCAAGCTCGGACAGTCCCTTTGCACGTGCGGTACGCACATAATCCTTGTTGATCTCTTCAATGAAGATGGTGCGGTACCAGCGACTGCTAGCACCCACGCCGCCAATTACCCCGATCAGCACCGGCAACACCACGAATTTGACGCTGTCCAGACCGCCCGCGTACCCGGAAATCGGTACCAGATGCCACACCTTGCTGACCAGATATTGCCCACCGATAATATAAAACAAGCCGGAGATGGACATCAGCACAACGCACAGCGTTACGCCTGCAATATCAAGCACACTTGCCCTGAACAACGCCAGAATCAGCGCAAAGCTGATCGCTGTCATCAGCCCGATAATGAACGTTGGCAGTGCGATGGCGAGACTCGGCCCCATGCGCGTGGAGATCTCACGGGAAATGCTGCGACCGTCATCCGAAAATCCAAATTCCAGCACAAACATGCCGGCAGATTTTTGCCAGAAGATAGTCTCGGTAAATTTGTTGGTGTCGGTTGCCTCGTCATTGAACAGCAGCGGCTTGTCGTAGCCATGCTGTTGCTTCCAGTTTGCGATGGCCTCGGGCGTTACCCGCTTGATACCAAGTTGCATACGCGCCATGTCATCTGGGGTGTTGACTACAAAAAACAGTGCAAAGGTGAGCAGGTTGACACCGATCAGGATGGGTATCGCATACAGAACACGTCGGAAAAGATAGGCGATCATATTGCCGTCTCGCGTTGGCGCAGCGCACGCCAGATCCATGCGAGAAGAGCCAACAGGGCCAACGAGCCTAGCCATAGCGGCCAGATTACTGGCTGGTTCAAGGCACGCCGCAGCTTGTCGCGTTGCTCGGGATCAATACGCCAGTATTTGAGTTTGTTGTTTGCCATGATATTGGCTTTGACGTTGTGCAACCAGCCTTGCTGCAAGACGTAGTTTTTCGGGTGATAGCCCCACAGCCAGGGCGAGTCGTGACGCAAGATTTCAGTCATCTTGTCGATGATTTTCTGGCGCACCGGGCCATTGTCCATGTTCTTCATCTGTTCAAA
>JBARHR010000170.1:0-21780 GCA_049799335.1 Gallionella sp.
GCGCATAGAAGGCGACCAGAAAACGACGTACCCCGGCTTTCTCTGTTTTGAACCTGAACAACGTGACTTCGGCAACCAGCATGAATAAGGGTAACAAAAGTCCGGTTTCCTTGCTGAATGCAGCCAACGGCGTGAACAGCACCAGGCTCACCAGTATCAACGCCCATCCGCTTGTGCCTGCATATAGCCGTATTCGACCCCACAGGAACAGCACCAATCCCCAAATGGTAAACAACGCGGAAAGACTGGTCATACGCTGCACCACGTACAACACGCTGGTGAGATTCAGCGGGTGCAAAAGCCAGGCTGCGGAAACCGTCAGTGCGATCCAGGGAACATAGGCAGCTGCTATGGCGTGACCAAAGCGCTTCCCGTAGAAATTCAACAACAACCAGCTGAGCACAAAGATCCCCATCCCGTTGCACAGGTGGATGGCGAGATTGGTCAGTTTGAAATAATAGGGATCCATGCCGGTTGCGTGATAGTTGAGCGCGAAGCTCATCATGCTTAGCGGGCGCAACAGCGGCCCGCTACGTCCTGATGCTGCGGCAGACTTCAATGAAGCAATATCAAGGTGCGAGATTTCAACTTGAGCGTTACGAATGATGTTTGCCGTATCGTCGAACACAAATGCGCCGTGCAATCCGGGCAAGTAGACAAGAATCGTCAACGAGGCCAAAACGCAGGCCGCAGCGATCATCAAATATACGTGGACTCTAGGCAACAAGTTTAAAACTCCGTGCAAAGAAAAACAGGGGGCCTAAAGCCCCCTGTCTGAGTGGAACGCTTACAAAAGTCGTTTAGCTCTTCGGCAAGAACTTTGCATCAATGCTTCCAGTAATACTAGTCCAAGTCAGTCCGGCGTCCTGATTACAGGTCCCGTGATAAACAATATTCTTGTTATCCATCGCTGTAGGTATGGTTCCTCCTGTTTTGAACGCGATGGTGACCGTAGCGTCACCTGCGGTGGCCGAGCCCGCGGTGGTCACCGACGCAACGTACTTGCCGGTGATGGCCGTGGCCACTGGCAGACCCAAAGTGCTGTTTGCGGCAGTTGCATTGGACAGGAGTGCATTCGCAACAATTTCACCTTGACTGCACGCCACACCCATGGCCGTCATGGCCGGGCTGGCCAGACTTGGGCCTTCCTGCACTTTGGCCTTGATGGTGTAGTCCTGATAGGCCGGAATCGCGACAGCGGCCAGAATACCGATAATCGCCACCACGATCATCAATTCGATCAGGGTGAAACCTTTTTGAACGTTTTTCATGTGATGCTCCTTGAAATTTCATTTAAGAACACACCTAGTGTGTGTTGCCTAGATTAAAGCAATAGTCGTACCACTACACAGTTACTATGCTCTGAAAATTAACTCCACCATCGATATTTCTATGCATATTGATCTACCTGTTGATTTGCTTGATTTTTAGTAAGCTGACGCTTCCGCCATCCTGAATAGTTGCATTTCGAACTGCCAACGAGATCCGGGAAATTCGGTTTAGAGCCTCTACATTGCAGCCATTTACGTCATTCAGGTGACGAATTTCGTCACGATCAAATACGTCACGGCGCCGCTAGCAGGCTTCCTCCATTGAGTCTATGAAAGAGAGTCGACGTCGCTCCGTTGCGGTTGTCACGCGTCGCGCTTTACGCCCGGAATCTTGCTCAGGTCGACCTCGTCGATTTGTTCCGGGTTGAGAAATTTCGCCGCATAGTCGAGATAAACTTTTTCGCGAATGAAGATATCAAACAGGTCAGGATCAATATGGCCCCTCTGCCTAAATTTCCCCAGTATCGTGAGCGACTCGGTCAAGGTTTTGCCTTTCTTGTAGGGCCGGTCTTTTGCGGTCAGCGCCTCGAAGATATCCGCTATCCCCATCACCCTTGCCTGCACGGACATCTGCTCACGCGTCAAGCCGCGCGGGTACCCTTTGCCATCCATGCGCTCATGATGGCCGCCGGCATATTCGGGAACGTTCTTCAGGTATTTCGGCCACGGCAGCGATTCCAGCATCATGATCGTCACGTCTATGTGATGGTTGATTATTTCCCGCTCCGCCGCAGTCAGCGTGCCGGAGCGGATCGTAAGATTTTCGACTTCATTGTCGCTGAGGAACTTGACTTCATTTCCGGATTCGTCCCGCCAGCGGTAGGTCCCGATGCGGCGTACGCGCTGCTGCGCCTCGTCTGACATCGCCTCGGTACCAATGTTGCACTGCCTGAGAAATTCGCGATCTTCGTCCAGTTGCCTTACACGCGCATCGAAATCCATGCGAATCGCGTCTTCGGCCTCCCCACCATCTGTTCCATTTGCACGCTGGCCCGCCGCGAGTGACGCGAGCTTGCGTAGCATGTCAATTTCCGCATCGCGCTTGAGCACTTCGAAGCGCGTATCCAGCAGATGAATACGATCAAATAAGGTATGCAGCTTGGTCGCTTTATCGACCACGTGCACCGGCGTAGTGATCTTGCCGCAGTCGTGCAACAGGCCGGCGATCTTGAGTTCGCGCCGGTCCTGGTCGTTCATCACAAAATCCTTCAGCGGACCCTGCTGTGTCTTGTTTACCGCCTCGGCCAGCATCATGGTCAGTGCCGGGACGCGCGCACAATGCCCGCCGGTATAAGCCGACTTGTCGTCAATCGCCGAGTTGATGAGCTGTATGAACGCCTCGAACAGCTCTTCCAATTGGCCGATTAGCCGCCGATTGGTGAGCGCAATTGCGGCCTGAGACGCAAGCGATTCCAGCAAATGTTGATCGTCCAATGAAAACGGCACAATTTCCCCGGTTTCGCGGTCTTTGGCATTGATCAGCTGGAGAACGCCGATAACCTCTTCCTCATGGTTGCGCATAGGAACGGTAAGGAATGAACGGGACCGATAACCGGTCTTGGCGTCAAACTTTTTGGTGCCGGAAAAATCGTAACCATGCGCCATATAGGCATCCGGAATATTTATCGTCTCACCACTCAGTGCGGAGTGGCTCACCACCATCGCGTGATTGGCATTGCCGTTGTCGTCGTAGAGCCGAATCGGATAGTAACTGATCGGCACACCGGTGGTGCCGCCCATCACCCTGTTGAGGGTATCGTTGCGCAATATCTCGAATCTCAATACCTGGTGTTCGGGTTCGTAAAGATATAGCGTACCAGCATCGGAATTGGTAATACGCTTCGCTGCTATCAAGATAGTTTCCAGCAGACTGTTCAGTTCGCCCTGACGCGACAGGGCAATTCCGATCTCGTTAAGTTCTTTCAGTCTGTGCAGCAAATTGTCTGAACTATGCATCGTCAACGCTTTTTACTACTTGATGCACACGGTACGCACCTGGAACATATCGGTAATACCCTGCAACACTTTTTCCATACCGTCCTGCTTCAGCGTATGCATGCCTTCCTCAATCGCGATAGCCAGCAGGTCCGCGACTCTGGCGTGCTCCTGTATCGCCTTTTTTACCGGATCGCTTCCGATCAGCAATTCGTGCAACCCTATGCGACCGCGGTAGCCGGTGCCGGCGCATTTGTCGCAACCAACCGGAGTGTAGAGCGTGAGCTGCCCCTGTTTGTCACCAAACATCTTGACCCAATCGTTGTACAGCGCCTTCAATGCGACGGCCGGATCTTTCTTCCACACTGAGGTATTGGCAAGTTCCGTGCTGTACTCGTTGAGCAGCGACTTGATTTCTTCATTGCTGGCAACGTGCGGCTTCTTGCAATCAGGGCACAGACGCTTGGCGAGTCGCTGCGCCAGAATTCCCAGTAACGCGTCAGAAAAATTGAACGGATCCATGCCCATATCCAGCAGGCGGATGATGGATTCAGGCGCGCTATTGGTATGCAGCGTGGCAAACACCAGGTGACCGGTCAGCGACGCTTCGATGCCGATGGAAACGGTTTCCTTGTCGCGCATTTCGCCGACCATGATCACGTCCGGATCGGCACGCAAGAATGCGCGCATTATGGTCACAAAATCCAGACCGGCCTTCTTGTTGATCTGCACCTGACGCAATCCCTTCTGGGTAATTTCGACAGGGTCTTCCGCCGTCCAGATTTTAGTTTCAGGCTTGTTGATATATTTTAGGATCGAATGCAGGGTGGTCGTTTTTCCTGATCCGGTGGGACCGCAGACAAAGAACAATCCGTATGGCTTGCTGACGGTTGCATGAACCAGCTCGGAATTGCGCGCTGAAAATCCCATCTTTTCCAGAGGCAGCGGCTCTCCGGAAGACAGGATGCGCATAACGACATCTTCGACGCCGCCTTGCGACGGTATCGTCGCGACGCGTAGTTCGATATCCAACGGCCCGTATTTCTTGAATTTGATCTTGCCGTCCTGGGGCCTGCGCTTCTCGGAGATATCCAGATCGCACATGATTTTAATCCGCGTCACCAGTGCATTTCTGAATGTGGAGGGAACTTCAGTATAGTTGAGCAACGAGCCGTCCTTGCGCACCCGGATTTGCGTTTTAGCCTTTCCCGGTCCCGGTTCGATGTGGATATCGGATGCGCCCATCCGATAAGCGTCAACAATGATTTTGTTAACCAGTTTAACCAACTCGTTATCGGCCGCGGCACTGACGTCCTCGGAACTGATGTATTCAGTATCCTCATCGTCACCGCCGAGATTGGTTAGCAGATCGTCCAGCGACGATTGATCGACGGCATAGCTGCCGGTGGAATCCATAGCCAATGACTTGCCGCTGTAAAACAAGTCCAGATACTGGTTGAATTCACGCTGCGAACAGACTACATATTTCAGGCGATTCTTGCTGAAAATATTGTTGACCACCCGGGACGCCTGAGTCCGCTCCGGATCGGTAGTCAATATGTCCAATCCGTGCTCGTCTTCCCCGATCGGAATCCAGTGGCCACTGGCGACAAAATCGCGCTTGAGGTTGCGCAACAGGTCTGTAGGTTTGATACGATCCGGCCGAAATGCCTCGTATGGCACGCCAAAAAAGACAGACAGTGCTTTGCCCAAGGCAGCGACGCTTACCTGGAATTCATCAATCAGCACGTCTTCTATGTCTATACCCTTGCGACGTGCGGTCCGCGTTGCCAACTCGTATTCCGCCGCAGAAAGCACCGCATCCGTAACCAGGTGATCATATTTTGTTTTTGCCGTCGTACTAAGCTGGCGCTGGTGCAACGCCACGGCAATCGTCTGCGCCAACTCCTGCGCGCCCACTTCGGTAGAAGCTGCAAACGGTACGCCAGCCTTGTTGTTGATGACTTGGATGACACCGTCCAGATCGTTGTTGCCGGCATCCACGATTGGAATGACCAGCATCTGTTTGGTTCGGTATCCGGTGCGTTTATCCACTTCCTGCAGGAAGCGCAATTGAGGACTGTAGAGCGCCAGCTCTTTTTCATCATAAACGTCCTTGATATTGAGCAGGCGTTTGTTCAGTGCCACGTAACCGGCGATACTTTGTTCCGCGATGGGTAACTTCAGGTCCTTGAAAGAATTCAGACCGGTCTTGACCTTGGAGACCAGCGACAGATTATCCTCACCAACAACATAGATCGTGAGGCGATCGGCATTAAACAGAGCGCAGATGTCCTTGCTGACATCGAGCATGATTTCGTCAACATTGTTGGTCGCGTGGATCTTGTTGGTAACGTGATTAAGATTCCTGTTGAATTCCAACTCGGACTTTGCCTCAGCACCATTCTCCACCGTTTCCTTTGTTGCCATAACCGTACTCATTTCGACCCCCTGCTTAACCGGAGCAACCGATGGAATTTCAGATATCGCTGCCAATCAGCGTTAGCAACTTCAATAGTCTTGTGTACCGGAACCAAACCGACGGTGACCTTACCAGATATTATCGCCATAACTAGAATACGAACTCCTGATTGTTCATCAACATTCTTGGCCGAATCCCTTTTATAGCCTCCTCCAACTCATGCATCGTCTGTTCCAGTTCGCCGGGCTTGAGGTGAGTTATAAATACATCGACGTCAAGTTTTTTGAATTTTGTCAATTCCTCAGCAAGCATGCTTGGACACAAATGTTTGGAAAGTTCGGCCAGCTGACGCTCGCTATTCGAAAATGCAGCCTCAATCAGCAGGTAACGCAAATTTGCTATGTTATTGACGATTTGCCACAGCTCGTCATTTACGGTCGTATCGCCGCTGTATACCAGACTTGCGTCTCCGCTATCCAGCTGAAAACCGACTGCGGGCACAACGTGATTCGCCGGCAACGCGGTAATGCTGCGACCGTTCAAGTTCACAGACTCGCCGAGTGCAATTTCACGGTATCGCATTGACGGCTGCTGACCACTGGGCACCTCGGCAAAATCCGGCCAAATACTCCAGTTGAAGATATGTTTCCTGAGAATCTCGATGGTTTCCCTTATTGCATAGATCGTGATCGGCTGTGCACGCATCATCCATACGCTGTCGACCAGCATCGGTATACAGGCAATATGATCGAGATGTGAATGCGTAATAAAAATGTGGTCAATAGCGCTCATCTCGGACAGACTAAGTTCGCTCACCCCTGTGCCGGCATCGATCAAAACGTCACGGTCTAGCAGGAACGAAGTCGTGTGCAAATTTCCGCCAATTCCGCCGCTACATCCCAACACTCTGAGTCTCATATCATCCCTGATTCCTTTAGTTCAGTCTGATCGGAAACACTAAACGGTGGCATCCCGCGTCACTCCGAGCAATTTAACGTCCAAATCTGCAGCGCGTCGGCTCCCGGTACTCAAGCGACCGTACCGGTATTTAACTGCCAAGTCTATCTTTACCTTTTGCCCGCAGCTGGTCAAGTCTACGCCAGCCGCGAATTCAGAATGAGATGGATAACCATATGTCTAGTGACGTCACCAGACAAGCATCCTCCGCGTGAGAAGCTGCAGAACAGCATGGAATGTGCTCCATAAATAATCCAAACCGGTCTCGATTACTCATAAATCACACTGAATCTGCCAGCGCGTCGATATAGTCCAGTTGTTACCAACGACGCCCAGATGCTGACATGGGCAACAATCTCAGGACTGTAGCGGGAAGCACCCTTGGCGCCTGTCCGCTATCAGTCCCCAAATCACTTGAAGTAGAATTCCATCTTGACGCCAGCCAGCTCTATCACATCATGATCCTGCAACTGGTGTGCCTGATTGGACAGTGCCAGACCGTTCACCAAAGGAAACCTGGTTCCTTCAACATGGGTGATGAAATAACCCTGTGGGCGACGCGTCAGAACCGCAACCTGGCTTCCCGGCTTGCCCAATGTAGTCAGACTCTTGACCAGTTCAAGCTCTTTACCCGCCGTTTGCCCGGTTAATATTTGCACTACCGCAACCTTGGCTGCATCGCCCTGAGCTGCGGCGGGCTTGCCAACTGGCATCAAACTTGCCGCTTCGGGCGCCTTGCGCGGTGCCACGTCAGATGCGGAATCGAATTTACCAGTCCTTTCGATAAACTCTTCAACGACAGGTTGTGGTGCCTTTGCGGGCGTAGCACCTGATTTCGAGTCGTTGCCTGGCGCCTTGCCGTCCGGTTTGCGCAATACCATGGTCCGTTCAAACTCGTCGGGTGTCATGTGGCTGACCTGATCACTTATATATTTGAGTTTGTGTTTGCCGATTTCGATCAGATCATTATTCTGCAAAAAGTGCTTTTTGGTAGGTACGCCATTCACCTCGAGACCATTGGTACTGTCGAGGTCTTCCAGAAATGAATCATGCAATATCGTGACGACGGCCGCGTGTTCGCCACTGACTGCGAGATTGTCTACGACGATGTCGTTGTGTGCCTTGCGGCCGATGGTCAGTCTTTCCTTGCTCAAAGGATATTCCCTGATCACCGCGCCATCTATGCTAAGTATCAATTTTGCAGCCATAGTTGTAATCCCCGTACGAATTATTTCCCGAACCAGCCCAGCACCTTGGCAAACCAATTGGTGCGCGCGTCAAACCTGCTTTTGACCTTTACCAGTATTACCGAGATATTGTCACGACCACCATTGTCGTTGGCCATCTGAATCAATTGCGCCACCGCCAATGGCAAATTCCCTTGCATGGCATACAGCACTGACTGAATATCGTCGTCTTCCACCATGTCGTTCAGTCCGTCCGAACACAATAGATACAGATCCCCCGCCTGCACTTCATGAACATGAATCTCCGTTTCCACCTTGGCATCAATTCCGACCGCACGCGTTACCAAATTTCTATTCTTGGATAAATGTGCCGCCTCCCTGCTGATCAGCCCATTGTCAATCTGCTCCTGCAGCCAGGAGTGATCCCGCGTAATAGCCTCCATTTGCTCGCCGCGCAATCGATACATGCGCGAGTCTCCCACGTGCGCCACTGCGACTCGATTGTCGTAGAAAAGTCCCGCTACGACAGTCGTACCCATGCCTGTATATTGCGACTGGCCTTGCGCAGCGTAATAGATCGACGCATTCGCCCGCTGGATATTTTCTCGCAGCAACATCACCGCGACTTCATCACCGGACTTTCGATCAAGCTGCTCCGGTCCGGTCTTCTGCAGGACATTCGTGACTTCCGACGTAAGTACTGATACGGTAATTCCGCTTGCCACTTCACCCGCATTATATCCACCCATGCCATCGGCCAGCACCACGAGGCCATACGCTGCCTCATTCGCGACACTGTCCTCGTTGTGTGACCTCACCATGCCGGGATCGGTCATGCAGGAAATTTCCAGGGCTTCTTCTACTGTCATATTTCGTCCTGCAACTCAGCGTACCATCCGGCATAACGCCATACTATTTCCACTAATAGCTTGCATTTCAAGGGCGCTCCACAGTGATATTAAGGTATTTTGCCAATACTAGCCACAATCCTGTTGATTTTGCTAGCTCTAATTCGTCACGTCTGTTCAGGCCAATTTATATCCAGTGGCGGTCATTTAACCAGCAACACCGGAATTTCGGCCAAATTCAACACATTATTGACCACCGAACCAAGCACCAGGGAGTGCAGGCCACCCTGTCCCTGCCTCCCCATTACGATCAAATCCACCTGTTGATGTTGCGCATATTGCGCGATCGCGCTCGCGGGCGAACCAACACTGATGTGGTATTGATAGGCAAACCCTGCGGTGTCTAGCACCTCGCGGGCAGAGTCCAGGGCGGCGTTGCCGTGCTCTTTGTAGTGCTCGTCGATCGTTTCGTGACTTATAAAGAGCTTGACGTTTCCGCTGGCCACGTTGCGCTGGACATTCAGCAGCAGAATCTGCGGTACTTGTTTCAGCAATGCAATCAGCTGAACGACATGCACGACCGCTCGCCGACCGTTCGCCGAGCCGTCAACCGGGACAAGAATCTTCATAGTGACTCCTCAGCGCTGTTTCGAGTCGTCGAATTCGTACTGACACGAGAAATAGCATCTTGCCCTGCCGGCACGGTTTCATCTACCAGATCAACCACCCCGGCTTCACTTACCCTGCGACTTGCAAGTGATCGCCCCACCAATAGAACCAGCGCAGCGCCACTTACCGGAATAAGACTATGCAGAAAATGCCGGTTTTCGACGAACGCACCCAGGGATTTTTCGCCGACCAACATCTCGCCGGCGACGTATCCGAGCAGCGCACCTCCGGCATAAATAATGAACGGGAATCGGTCGATCAGCTTCAACACCAACTGACTGCTCCAAGCTATCAACGGAATACTTATCAGCAAACCGAACACCAAAAGCAGCACGTTGCCCTTTGCCGCACCGGCGACCCCCAATACATTGTCCAGACTCATGACAAAATCCGCAATGATGATGGTCTTGATCGCACCGATCAGGCGTGAATCCGCCCTAATATTGGCCGCATCGTGTTCAACCTCGGGCAAGATCAACTTGATGCCTATCCATATCAGCAAAACAGCGCCTGCCAACTTAAGGTAAGGTAACGCAAGCAGGCTAACGGCGAAAACCGTCAACACAACACGCAAACCGATCGCGCCGCCGACGCCGAACAGAATTCCTTTGCGGCGCTGCTCGGGCGGCAGATTGCGGCAAGCCAAAGCGATCACGACCGCATTGTCGCCGGAAAGCAACAGATCGATCATGATGATCTTGAAAACATCCACCCAGAACTGGGTGCCTGAGACCATCTCCAACATCAGCTCACGCTTTCAGCACTTTTTGCATTACACGACCCATTTCTGCGGGGTTACGCGTAATGTGTATGCCGCACTCCTCCATGACTGCCAGCTTGTCCTCTGCCCCGCCCTTGCCTCCGGAAATGATGGCACCTGCATGCCCCATGCGTTTACCGGGAGGTGCCGTCACACCCGCGATAAATCCGACAACCGGTTTCTTCATATTGTCTTTGATCCAGCGTGCGCATTCTTCCTCATCGCTACCGCCGATCTCCCCAACCATGACAATCGCGTCTGTATCCCCGTCATCGTTGAATAATTTCATCACATCGAGATGTTTCAGTCCGTTGATCGGATCGCCGCCGATACCGACACAGGAAGACTGCCCCAACCCGAGCGCGGTAAGCTGACCGACGGCCTCATAGGTCAGCGTGCCTGATCTGGATACCACTCCGATACGGCCTTTGCGGTGGATATGACCCGGCATGATCCCGATCTTGATTTCGTCCGGCGTAATCAACCCGGGACAATTCGGCCCGATTAATACAGTTCGCGTTCCCTGCATTTTGTAACGCGTCTTCAGCATGTCATGCACCGGTATGCCTTCGGTAATGCAAATTACCAGATCCAGGTCTGCCGCGACTGCCTCGTCGATTGCGGCGGCGGCATAAGGTGGAGGCACGTAAATAACCGATACGGTTGCACCGCTTTGCGCTTTTGCTTCAGCCACGCTGTTGTATATCGGTATATCTTCAAAGCGCTGTCCGCCCTTTTTTGGCGTTACTCCCGCGACAAAGCAGTTCGCGCCATTTGCATAGGCTTTGCTATTGACGGTATGGAACTGCCCGACTTTTCCTGTCATCCCCTGCGTCATCACCCGGGTGTCTTTGTTAATCAGTATGGACATTATCTTCCCCTCGCAGCCGCAACCACTTTTTGGGCTGCATCCGCCATATCGTTACCCGAAATGATCGTCAATCCCGATTCCGCCAGAATCTTCTTGCCCTGGTCAACATTCGTGCCTGCCAGTCGCACCACCAGCGGTACCTCCAGATGCACTTCGCGCGCTGCCGCAACCACGCCCTCGGCAATCACGTCGCACTTCATGATGCCGCCGAATATATTGACCAGAATCGCCTTCAGTTTGGGATTGCGCAACATCAGCTTGAACGCCTCAGTCACCTTTTCCTTGTCAGCGCCGCCACCCACATCGAGGAAATTGGCCGGACTGCCACCGTACAGCTTGATGATATCCATGGTTGCCATAGCAAGCCCGGCGCCGTTCACCAGACAACCGATGTCGCCGTCCAGCGATATGTAACTCAAGTCAAATTTCGACGCCTCGATCTCAGCCGGATCTTCCTCGTCCAGATCGCGATACGCCACAACTTCCGGATGACGATACAGCGCGTTACTGTCGAAATTGAACTTAGCGTCGAGTGCCAGCACCCGTCCATCGGCCGTCAGCACCAGCGGATTGATCTCGGCAAGCATTGCATCTTTTTCCACGAATGCGCGGTACAGACCCTGCAATACCGTTACCGCACCCGCACTTGACGCCGCCGGTATGCCGATTTTGCGAGCCGCTTCAGCAGCGTCATTCGCGCTCAACCCGGTAACAGGATCAATACGCACCGTATGTATTTTTTCCGGACTGCGCGCTGCCACCTGCTCGATCTCCATGCCGCCCTCGCTACTGGCTAGCAATGCCACACGCTGCGTGGTACGGTCTACCACCATACCCAGGTAGAATTCCTTGCTGATTTGAGCACCTTCCTCAATCAACAGGCGGCGCACGACTTGCCCTTCCTTGCCGGTCTGATGCGTGACCAGGCGCATACCCATTATTTGTTCTGCCGCGCTGCGTACTTCGTCGATGGACCGCGCCACTTTCACACCGCCGCCCTTGCCGCGTCCGCCGGCATGTATTTGCGCCTTGACCACCCAGATCGAACCGCCCAACTGTTGCGCGGCCGATACCGCCTCGGCGACGCTGAAACACGCCATCCCGCGCGGGGTGTTTACGCCGAACTGGCGTAGGATTTCCTTGCCCTGATATTCATGTATTTTCATGATAGATGATAGTCCCTGCTGAACATGCCGTTAATGGCGAACAGGCGACATCTTACCTAAATATTGACGGATACAGGATGGATTTGTTCCGCCTGACGCGCAGCCTGGCGGCCGCTTCCGGAGCGGTGAAATTGAAGACTACTTATTGAGTATCACCAGCACGCGCAGTCCTTTGTCGTCGCTCGCCGGCGTTATTTGCATGGTGGCATGATGAACCTCGGCAATCCGCTTGACGATGGACAGTCCTAGCCCACTGCCGCTGGACTGCGTTCCCAACGGACGATAGAAGCGCTCCGATACTTTCGATCGTTCCTGCTCGGGAATGCCAGGCCCGTCGTCGCTTACCGACAAGGACAATGTCGTCGCATCTTCCGTAATGTCTACTTGCACCGTCGTACCCGGCGCCGTATGTCTGACAGAATTGTCGAGCAAATTTCGTAGCAACACCCGTAACAATACCGGATTGCCGCGCAGCGATGTTTCATGGTCCGCAAGCAACTCGATACGCACACCCTTATCCAGCGCAGCGGGGACTAGCGATGCGATTGTTTCCGCGGCAATGCTCCTGAGCTGACAGCGCTCAGACACGTCAATGCCCAGCGTATCCGCCCTGGAAAGCGTAAGCAACTGCTCGATCAGATGCGCCGCCCTCTCGCAGCCGATGATCGCATTTTCCAGCGCGTGTATGCGCTCTTCCTTGCAGGTCGCGCCCTGTGCCACCTGCACTTGTGCCTTGATACCCGCTACCGGCGTACGCAACTCGTGCGCGGCATCAGCGGTAAAGCGGCGTTCCTTTTGCATGGATGCGAGGATACTGCCGAACAAACGATTCAATCGCTCGATCAACGGGACCACTTCCCGCGGCACGGATACCGCGTCAAGCGGCGCAAGATTGTCTGGCTGGCGTCGTTCCACTTCAGCAGTCAGCTTCACCAGGGGACGCAAGCCGTGCGATACCGACGCCCACAGAAGCAGAGCCAGCAGAGGAAGGGAAATCAGCACCGGTTTCAGCAGATTGTTGGCAATGGTACTGGACAGTTGGTCACGCACATCGTTCAGCTCAGCAACCTGAATCAGATTTTCTCCGGCACTATCCCACGAACTGAAAACACGCCAGCTATGGCCGTCAATGATACTGTTACTGAAACCCCGCTCCTTCCTTGCCAGCGGTTGCGAGGGCGCATTCACCGAATGAATGCGCAAAATTTGGCCGTCCTGCCACACTTGAAATGCGAGACGCGGTGAATATTTGTGCGGCATCATGGTGTGTTCTATTTCGATCTCATCCAGCTCATGGGATGACTGTGCCACCAGTAACACCGCCGCCTGTGCCAGATGCGCATCCAGCAACTCATTGAGTTCATCGCGCGCATCGAAATAGGTAAATGTAACTGCACCGCCCCAAACCAGCACGACGGTACTGAGCGCCAATAGTAGCAGCCTCTTCTTTAAGGACAGGGCAGTAAACACGCTAGCGATGTTTGTCGGACTGCATCAGATAGCCGACGCCGCGGATCGTCTCGACCAGATCGGGAAATAGTTTGCGTCGCAAATGATGGATATGCACTTCCACCGCATTGCTCTCCACCTCTTCTCCCCAGGCATACAGCTGTTCTTCAAGTTGTGTCCTTGATTGCACCTTGCCGGCGTTGAGCATCAGCGCACGCAACAGTGCAAATTCCCTGGCTGACAGTTCGATAGCCTTACCCTGATAACTGACCTGGTGGGCGGCGGGATCCAGCGTGATGCCCGCGACTTGCAACTCCGGTGTCGCGCTGCCGCTGTTGCGACGTATCAATGCACGCAGGCGCGCGGTCAATTCTCCCATATCAAACGGTTTGACCATGTAGTCGTCAGCACCAGTGTCCAGACCCTTGATACGGTCATCGATCGCATCCATTGCGGTCAGAATCAGCACCGGAATGTGTTCATTCTTCAGCGCGCTATTTCGACCCCGCAGACGTTTCAGCACTTCCAAACCCGACAGTCGTGGCAAGCCCAAGTCCAGTATCACCGCAGCATAAGGCTCCGTGCTAAGCGCCTGATCCGCCGCGACACCGTCCTGCATCCAATCCACGGCATAATCGGACTGTTTGAGCCCTGCCCGTATCGCGTCGCCCAACAGCGGATCATCTTCAGCCAACAATATGCGCATATTTCTTCCGATAAATTGTTAGGCGGATTCCGGCCGATGCTCTTGCTCCGCGCTGTTTCCGCAGAATCGCTACTTGATGAATCCAGCGGGTGAAAACAACCAATATGCAACCACGACTGTCAACATGACCGCACCTAGCCAACCATACGCACGCTGCACGCCATCACGCTGGCCATCGGTCTTGTAGCCGGTAATCATAGATCTCACCAGATTTTCCCTGTGCATCAAGCTGCTGACCAGCACACCCAGCAAATGGATTGCCACCACCGCCAGCATTGCGTTGGATGTTATTTCGTGCACCACCTCCAGTATGTCGCCACCGAGTTCCTGATACACCAGCACGCCACTCACTGATGACGCCAACCCGAATAGCAGCAATAGCCATATCGCTACGCTACCCGCAGGGTTGTGGCCAACATAGTGTACCGGCTTGCGTCTGATCAACGATGTCACGTATGTCGCGACTTCCCGGGGTCCAAACAGAAAATTTCCAAACCGGGCATAGTGGGTCCCCGCGAAGCCCCATACCAGTCTGAAAACCAGCATACCCAGCAAAATATAGCCGAATGCCACATGCATGTCGCGAGTACGCTCTGACTCCGCAGTCAGGTACGCCACGCCAAAAGACAATACCATAGTCCAATGGAATACCCGAGTCGGCACATCCCAAACCAAGATACGTTTATTCATGCTTAACTCCCGAGTTGGTGGCGGACAAGTCGACTGCTATCTGGGCATTTTTACATCATGCTCGCTGAAGCTACCGGTGTCGGCTTTTGTATGACATGCGCCACAGTTGGACGGACTTTTCACTTTCGGATTTTTCCACTCGCTTGACGAAACCTCGCGATGCTCCGACTTGAACCAGCGGGTATCAGAAATGCGCAATGCCGGCTCCTTGCCATCTACCGATGGACGCGCCTTGGTGCTAGCATGCTGATTCAGAAAATTGCCTATCTCCCCTGCAACAGCCGGATCCAGACTGGCATTGCTTCCAAAGTGCTTGTCCAGTCCAGCCATCAGTGCCCGCCATGATTCGGTCGAAAGAAACTGGGGCGGATACGCCATATGGCAAGAACCGCATTCCTCCTTCCATTTCGCGTTGACCACCATGGCAGTGCCGTTCCCATGCCTGCGGTCTGCCTCGCCACGCTCACCGCCGCGTTCGTGCGATTCCGACGCACGCATGCCGCGCTCTTCATCTTCGTCATTGTCGGCATAAGCGACGGTAACTGTGATGCTCATCAGCAGTACCGCAAACATCATTGTCCACAGCGAATCAATCTTGTCTTTCAGCATTACTATCTCCTTTGTTTACTTAACGGTGAGCAAATATGACAGTACGTCACCTTGTTCCTGGGACGTACAAGCGCGATCCAGCACGTCGCTACAGTTACGTTTGAACCATTTTGCAATCTTTTTCGGGTTGGTAAATCGCTCGCTATTTGCTGACGGAGCCATCGGTTCAATCGGCTTTTCCGTTTTTGCGTGCTTGCCCGTTGCGGCGGGATTATCGGTATGGCACGAGGAACAGCTCCAATCACTACCGTGCTTCTGTTTGAAGAACTGCTCACCGCGTTGTGCCGAAAAGCCCTCGAAATTCGGGGTGCTCTTCGCCGCTTCCGCCTGCAACTCTGCCAGCACCTGATTGGGGGTTTCCGCGAATGCCGGAGCCGACACTAGCGAAACCGCAATAAACAACAATCCGGAAACAGAATTTGCTCGTAACATGGTTAATCTCCTATGTGTATGAAGTTGCCAGGTGCGCAGAGTAGGGAGATAAACTTAACGTAGGCTTAAACTCAAAAAATAATTTCGGCATTCCTGATTTGCGCATGACATTCTGAACTATCGGCTATTTAGTGCTGCGCATGCTTGCCAGTCGCTTCTCCTGGATTTCCGCGTCGACCTGCCTGCCCGTTTTTCGATACAGCGCTGCCAGATTCTCCACCGTCGCCGCAATCTCGGGATGACCGGCACCCATAGTCTCTTCCTGAATCGCCAGCGCACGCTGGTAAAGCGGTTCCGCCTGTAAATACTTTTCTTGAGCATCATACAGCAAGGCGAGATTGATCAAAATCGTCGCCACTGATATATGTCGCGCACCCAGCGCTTTTTCCTTGATTGCCAGCGCGCGTTTGTACAACGGTTCCGCCTCTGCAAAATTATCCAGATTATCGTAGAGCATAGCGAGGTTATTGACACTGGTTGCAACATCCGGGTTATCCGGACCTGCGGATTGCTCGGCAACGATGATCGCCCGTTTGGCGACCTCGACGGCCTCGGCATACTGACCCTTGCGGAACAGGGACATGACTTTCCAGTTTAGCGTTTCCCACTCAGTCTGTTCCGCGTACACCGTCGTGACTGCAAATACAATCATCGAAAATGCGACGAACCCGGATAGTGCGCGTTTCAGCATAAGCTCGGACTCAATTCGGCAAGCAGAAAAGCTGTATTCTTTGCGGATCGCTTCCACAGACTGTTTGCAGAGTACAGAATTCGAGTAATCAAGCAGGTGTCCGATCGCTATTGCCCAGTATTTCAATACGCCAATCCCTGTGCTTCACACAGAAACTTCATGAATGGCCCGGTCTCGGCAAAGCGCCGCCCGGCAAGTTTGACCAACCCAGTTTCTGTTACCTGACCGGCAGTGACAGGGGACAGACACAAGAAATCCTTGCGCTTGATTTCTTCTATTGCCGGATGATACGCATCATACCCGCGCGGTGGCCTGGTCAACGATTCACCCCAAAGTTCCCACTGCGCACGAAACGTCTTGTCTTTGCAGATAGAAAACCACTGCTCGGGATGGCTGGCGATGTGATCACGATACTTGCCCAGCGCAGCGGATTCCGGGTGCCAGGAACCGGCGCCAAAAAAGCACTCGTCCGCTGCAATATGCAAATAGAATCCCGGTGCATGCACATCCTTGCCCAACGTGTGTCGGAACTGTATGCCGATGTTCGTTTTGTAAGGCGTCTTGTCCCGTGAAAATCTGGCATCACGATATATGCGCATCAGCGACCCTCCCATCTTGCGCGCCTCGGCACGAAACGACGGTGCAAATTTTTCCAGCACCGGCGCCATCGCCTCGATAAAGTCCAGCGCCGGCTCGCGTATCACCGCCTCGTAGCGTGCCTTGTTCGCTTCAAACCAGTTGCGATTGTTATTTGCGGACAATTCGCGAAGGAAATCGAATGTAGATTTGCTGAACATGAATACCCCCAATATAACGGTCAACAGCGATCTTGTTCACTTAACCTTGGCATGTCCGGGACGGAAAGTCTGGCACCGTTCCGGAAATGTTTCAAGAAACGCACCGCCGATCAGATCTATGCAATAGGGTATTGCGGGAAATACGGCACTCAGACAATCGTCAATTGCCGAGGGCTTGCCCGGAAGATTGACGATCAGACATTTGCCGCGTATCCCGGCAGTCTGCCTCGACAATATCGCCGTCGGCACAAATTTCAGCGATGCAGTTCGCATCAGTTCGCCAAAACCCGGGAGCAACTTGCTGCACACCGCCTCAGTTGCTTCCGGCGTTACGTCGCGAAGCGCCGGACCCGTTCCGCCCGTCGTTACGATCAGACTGCACCCTTCCACATCGCTCAGGTGTCGAAGCATGTCTTCTATCTCCGGCTGTTCGTCGGGAATCACTTTGGCAACAGCCTGCCAGGGACAGCTTAGCGCGTGGGTGAACCACCCATGAATGGCGGGGCCGCCAAGATCCTGGTACTCGCCGCGACTGGCGCGGTCTGAGACCGTCAATATGCCGATTCGTGCAATGCTCATGTCGATTCCCCGATGTTGGCAACTTCCTGAAAATCCGTACCGTCGAGCAACTGGACAGTCACCATTTCTCCCGCGGACATTCCGCCACTTTCCGCCGGGACGATCAACAATCCGTCCGCCTTGGCCATGGATAACAGCATCCCGCTGCCCTGCGCCCCGGTGGACGCAACTGCGTATCCATCCCGATCTTTCGTCAGCATGCCGCGAACAAACTCGGTACGGCCGGCCCGGTGTTTCAACGCATGCAGCAATCGCGCCTGCAGCGTACGTCGAAACAAACGCGTATGCCCCATCATGCTGCGTAATGCGGGCGCGACAAATTGTTCGAAGCACACCATGCTGGAAACCGGATTCCCTGGCAGCCCGAAAAATATACTTTCCGGCGTAACGCCGAAAGCGAGGGGATGCCCGGGTTTCATCGCAACGCGCCAGAATTTCATTTGCACCCCCAACACCTCGACAGTCGGACGAACGTAATCATGCACGCCAACTGACGTACCCCCCGACACCAACAGAACATCGAATTCGAGTCCCAGCTGCAAGTACCGTTCAAGTTGCACCGGGTCGTCGCGCGCGATACCCAGTAATTGGGGTTCTATCCCCAGCGCTTGTACTTGTGCCATCAGCGCGTAGCTGTTGGAGTTTGGTATCTTGTCCGGATCGACGGGATCATTGATATCCTCCAACTCGTTGCCGGTGGAAAGTACCGCCACGCGTGGTTGCCGATATACCGGCACGTTTGCGCATTTCACCGTCGCCAGAACCCCAATTACGCCGGGTGTAATCGCGGTGCCGGCATTCAGCACCACTTCACCGGATCGCATACTTTCGCCACGTGCCCGAATATCGTTTCCAGGCAATACGCTGCAATTGACTTGTACCGAATGCTCGGACAGCGGACTTGTATCCTCGACGCGAATGATTGCATCCGCGCCGTCAGGTACCGGTGCACCGGTCATGATGCGCGCACATTGACCGGCCTGAACGCTCAGGATGGGCATATCGCCCGCCTTGATGTCTTCGATGATTTCCAAGACTGCAGGAATCCGGGCAAAATCTGCGCTGCGAACCGCGTAGCCATCCATCGCGGATACGTCGTAGGGCGGGATATCGCGGTTCGCATAAACTTTGTCCGCCAGCACCCGATTCAACGAATGCTCCAGCTTCACCGATTCCGAACCGAGCCGCTTCAAGGACTCCAGGATGATCTGTTGCGCTTGCTCAACTGACAAATACGTCATACACCGAATCCTCGATTATTCAATTCCCGGGCATATTCGGCCGGCGTATCCAAATCGACAAAACAGCGCAGCATCTCGTCTGCCTTGCGCAACTCTGGTTCCCGTACATAGCAAACATGCAGTTTTTCCAAAACAGCACGCATGCTGTGCTTGCCCCCGGACAACATATGAGTGCGGATTTCTTCCAGACCGCTGCGCGCATAAAACGCGGCAAGTGGCTGCGGATATCCGTGGGTCACCGGCACCACGGCCTGGTAGGTACCGCGCCTTAGTGCCAGTAGATCAACCATTTCCGCAGCAACAAACGGCATGTCGCAAGCGACTACAAATGCCCACGGCGTACTGATGCTTTCCATGCCGCTTACCAGTCCGGCAAGCGGTCCGGCATATGCAGCATCGTCGCAGACTTGCGGGAGATCGGTGTCGGTGCGAAGTCGCCTGACACTGAGTACGACGTGCGGAAACAATCTCTCCATCGTTGCCGCCACGCTATCCAACAGTGATCGTCCATTGAGCATCAGACTCGCTTTATCGCTCCCCATGCGCTGCGAGTTACCGCCCGCCAGTATGATTGCAGTGCAGTCATCAATCATGGTACTTGAGCATGAATTCCGTAATGGCTCGAATATCATCAAGTGCGAAGTGCGGCAGTTGCGGAAGGACTTCGTCGACGTCGGTGGCCATTGCGATCAATCCGTCCTCTATCGTACAGCGCGGCACGCTGCTGCACGCACGGCGCAATACTTCAATTTTCGCCCCTGTCGCATGGGAGAATCCCTCAGCCAACACCATGTCAGCCTCACCGAGAAACCGTTGCGCCAACTGCCAGGGTTCACGCCTGTCCACAGCGTCGGCAACCACCTGCAATTCGTTGGTCGTAACCAGCATGCTCATGGACGCGCCAGCCTGCTTGTAGCGCCAGCTATCCTTCCCGGGTGTATCCAGAACAACATGGTGGTGCGCATGCTTGATGGTCGCTACGCGCAAACCCCTGGCGGTCAACTCGAGCAACAATTTTTCTATCAGCGTGGTCTTGCCGGAACCGGAATGGCCGACGACTGAGAAGACCGGGACGCTCACGGATGTATGCTGACCCAAGTTTCTCCTTCCCGGGTGTGTTCCTTTTTCCAGATCGGCACACGCTGCTTGAGCTCATCGATTATCCAGCGGCACGCGTCGAGCGCCGCAGCGCGATGCTCGGCCCCGGCCGCCACAAACACGATATTGTCGCCGCCGCGCACCGTGCCCAGGCGATGAATGATGCGTGCATCGATCAGCTTGAATTTCTCGATGGCTTCGCCGCGCAATTTGCGCATTTCGGACAATGCCATGCTGCCATGGGCATCGAAGCTGATCTCGGAAACCTCCCGCCCCCCGGAAAAATCGCGTGCGCACCCCAGGAATGTCGCTATGCCACCCATGCGCATGGAACTTGATTTGAGGGCGGTAAGTTCCGCGTCCTGCGAAAAGTCTTCGGTCTGGACACGCACAGCGTCTTTCATCTCATCCCCCCGAGTATCTGGCCATGAAAGCCACTTCGCTTCCGTCGGCCAACGGCAGGTTCATGTCGTGCACCTGTTCGCCATTGACCGCGGAAAAACACACAATATCAAACGCCTGAGGAAAATTCATCGCCAGCTTGTCGCGCAAATCCTGCAGTCGCATGCCGGCCGTATAGTCGGCCGGCAATTCACGGCTGCCGACGCGTTCGGCCACCGGCCCGAAAAACAATACCCTGATCACATCGCACCCGTGTCGCGCTGCCACACGCCGCTTTTTCCGCCGCGTTTCTCTTCAAGCTGTATAGATTCTATGCGCATCCCGCGATCAATCGCCTTGCACATATCGTAAATGGTCAATAGTGCGACGCTGGCCGCGCACAGTGCCTCCATCTCCACGCCGGTTGGCCCCGCGCAGCGCGTGGTCGCGATCACCTTGAGCCCGGCGCAACCGCTGTCGTCCAGCTCGGCTACATCACTGAACGTTACCTCTACACCGCTAAGGGCAAGGGTATGGCACATCGGGATAATATCTGCGGCATGTTTCGCGGCCATGACTGCGCCGACATCGGCTACCGCCAACACGTCGCCTTTGGCGATACCACCATCGCGTATGCGCGCCAATGTCGACGGCTGCATGCGCAAAATGCCGCTGGCAACTGCGACACGTGATGTCGCGGCTTTTGCCGACACGTCGACCATGCGCGCTCGTCCCGCCCCGGAAAAATGTGTCAATTCGTCCATCGCCACCTTTTGAAAATCATCATCGAAGTTCGCCGCACACCAAACAGTTCGGATCTTTGCCGAGGTTGCTGCGCATGATAGTCATGTCCAGCGCGTTAATCGTCAGTAGTCTCGCGCCAAGTCCCCGGTCGATTCCTGCCAATAGCTTGATCGCCTCGCCAGCCTGCATTGCCCCGACGATACCCACCAGTGGTGCG
>JBARHR010000171.1:0-2106 GCA_049799335.1 Gallionella sp.
AGCAAATGCCACTAATACTGCCGCGGTCATATCGACCTTGGCGCCCATGAGCATGCTGAAGAAGGCAATGTTTCCGATAGCACTCACTCCGCCGATGAAGAAATAGAGTAGCAACTGCATTGGAAGTTGGGCGGAATGAGCACCGTAATGCAGGATGCAGTAAAGCGCACGCACCCCGTCTTTCCAGCCGATCTTCTTGCCTTCCTCAAAGCTTCGTGGCTTGTAGCTGATCGCCTCTTCCCACACCCGGCAACGACGCTGGGCGATTTTTGCCACCACTTCTGGTTCGAAGCCGAAACGATTTTCCTTCAGATCTATTGACTGAATGATTTCGCGCCTGAACAGCTTGTAGCAGGTTTCCATGTCTGAAATATCAAGATTGGTCATCATATTGGATACGAACGTTAGCGATTTATTCATCCAGCTATGCCAGAAGTAGAGTACTTTTCGCGAACTCGGGCGTAGGTAGCGTGAACCGAAAACAACATCCGCTTCGTCGCGCAGCAGCGGCTCCAGTAATTTCCTATACTCCAGAGGCTCGTATTCAAGATCCGCGTCCTGTATGCCGACAAAATCTCCAGTTGCGCCGGCAAATCCGGTCCGCAAAGCAGCACCTTTCCCCTGGTTAACCTCATGACGCAATACCCTGATTTCAGGATGATCTCGCTCCAGAGCGCGAGCCACCTCCAGGCTCTTGTCCTTTGAACAGTCGTCGACAATTATTATCTCCAACGCCAAGTTCTCTGAGCGCAGTTCCAGGACTCGCTCGATACAATTGGCCAATGTTAGTTCTTCGTTATAGCAAGGTACAACCAAGGTTAAGGTATGATTTGGTGCAGACGTAACTACCGTTTCAAAGACTGACATCATTTCTCACTCATCAACAACTCATCGTAGTAAAAGGATGCACTAACTTGTCCAGCTTCCATGATAGTAAGCCGCTCCAAATGATACATTTGGCGTGGTCTGGTGATAACGCGCTGGCGCCGCTTCTGATGACCAGATGGCGATGTCTTGAAATCTGGTTTCGAAGATGCCCCGGTCAGCGCAATTACTCTTTCGGCCATTACGAAAATGGTGACTCCTTTAGGTTGCCAAGATTCACTGGTCCTGCAACCTAGTTATGAGTTGCCATGAATCGGACAAATGCGTCAAGTCGCTGCAATAGCAGAATGAGCCGATCTGTGTAACATCGTCGCGGATGGTTATATCCTCCCGCAAGGCCGGTAGTCAATAGTAGACGCCAAATGCCTGATACCGCCCTTGAATGTTGTCATCTCTCGGGCGCCGACAGCGGCGGCATCGGGCAGTCGAGGCAACTGGCAATGGTACGCAGCAACTCATGACCGCGGACGGTCGCCTGACCGTCATGCATGATCACGGCGGCGCAGGCTTTGATGATGCGTGGCTTGAGCAGCAGCTTGAGTTCCGCCAGTTTATCGACGGCGACGGCCATCTCGCCAAGATTCAAGTCGGCGCGTGGCACAAACTTCAATGCGGTGGCACCTGCGGCGGTGATACCCGCCTTGAACGCAAGCTCAGCAGCGTCCGCAGCACCCGGGTGTTCGGCATGGGCCACTAGCGATATCAGCAGCGACGCTTCGCGATTTACGTCGCCTAGCATGCTGAATTTTGCCTCGGGCGGCTGTTGCAGCCCGAAGTGTTCGTCAAGCCGGCGCAGCAGAAAGTGCGTCAGCGTCCATTCGTTCAGACTCACCTTGTTGTCGGCCGCGATCAACACCTGCACTACGGCGCGAAAGCGCTCGTATTGCTCCTTCGACAGGCTACGCAGCGTCGGCAGCGCAAGGCCTGCGAGCGGCAGGCGGGCCGCCTCGGGCAAGTTCTGAAACTCGTCGCGCAATTGGACGGTAAGTTGTATCACTGCCGGGTCCGCCTGGGTCTCCAGAGCGGCCTGTTGCGTCGCGAGTACATCGGGATTGTGATCGAGCAGCATGCAATAGATCACCGCCCTGGCGCCAAACGGCTCGGCTGCGGTGTGACGCAAGGACTCCGGAATCGATGCGAGGATGTCGTGAGCACGGTCGACGTCTTTCTGGTTGAACTTGCCGATGGTGGCGACAGCGTCGTCCGGTGTCAGCACCACAG
>JBARHR010000172.1:0-4832 GCA_049799335.1 Gallionella sp.
ACCTTATCCCAAAGCACGGTCGATATTTGCAAGTAACTCGGCGAGTTCCTGATTAATTTTCTTGATCATCGGGTCGACCCCTTCGATAGTACCGCTTTTCACTTTTGTTTCCAATTTACCTACAAGCTCAGAAAGAGTATCCGCACCTATAGTAGCCAGAATCCCGCGCAACGTGTGGGCAAGTCTCACTGCAACATCAAATTCCTGGTTGGACAAGGCCTCCTGGATATTAGACATTGCATTCGCCTCACTGCGGCGAAATTGTTCGAGTACCAAATAGTAAACATCCAATTTCCCTCCTATCCGCCCGACACTTTCCGCGACGCTTACTCCGGGCAGTAACGGAAGATGCTTATGCGAAGAAATCCGGTGCGCTTCGATAATAGCCGGTCCTTCCGGCATTGGCCCAGGTTTGACCCAGCGTGCCAGTGTAGCCACCAGTTGCTCGATATTGATCGGCTTACCTACGTGATCGTTCATGCCCGCACTGAGAATTTCCTTCTGCTCGCTTACCATCACGTTGGCAGTCAATGCGATGACGGGAAGGTCCGCATACGCCGGATTTTTTCGGATTTCCCGGGTCGCACTGATCCCGTCCATGACCGGCATTTGCAAATCCATCAATACGCAATCGAATTGATCTTCAGCCAGTCGCGAAATTGCTTGCTTTCCATTTTCTGCCGCTACAACCTTAACGCCGAAACCCTCAAGCAGCTCCTTGGCAACTTGACGATTGATTTCATTATCTTCAACCAGAAGAATCCTGCTACCCCGTATTCTTTCAAGTTGATCCGGACTATGCGCGTCCCGGGCCGAGCGTTTCCCGGTAGCAGTTCTTCCGCCCGCGAAAAGTTTGGCAATTTCGCCTTCCAAGCTTGCGCAATCCGACGATATATACGAAACCCCGATCGGCAATCGATCACCCGGCGCATCGTTCCCAATATCGGCTTCGTCGGCTGAGTACAGCAAAACTTTCGGATGAGCGTCAGCGCGCGGGTCGTCATCGAACAGCCGACCGGCATCACGCCCGGCCCGTTGAAGCAATTTGCTGTCACAAATTACCAGCCGATATGGTGTAGATTCCTCTACGGATCTGTCAAAGAGTTCAAGTATGTCCCGAATGCTGGAGGTGCAAGTCACGTCGAATTCGTACGATTCCGCGAAGTCGTTCATAAACTTCGGCATTGCAGCATCTGCGCTGGCGACCAGTACACGCATCCCGTGCAAGTTGCACATCACATCCTGTAGTGATGACCCTTTGTCCTTTGCGAATCTCGCGGTAAACGTGAACTTCGATCCCACACCCGGAACGCTTTCAACTCCTATGGCTCCCCCCATCAGTTCGATGAGGCACTTACTGATCGACAGTCCCAGGCCGGTTCCACCAAATCGACGCGTGATGCTGTTGTCAGCCTGGGTGAACGGCCGGAACAATTTTTCAATTTCAAATTTTGTCAGGCCTATGCCCGTATCAGTCAAAACGAATCTAATTACAACATCATTTGCCGACTCGACTTCTGTTTCCGCCCGCACAGTCACTTCACCCCGCTCGGTAAACTTGACTGCATTGCTGGCCAAATTGATTAGCACCTGACCCAAACGTAGCGGATCCCCAATCAGCAGTGTCTGCACATCCGCCGCGATTTCATGTGTAAAGGACACGCCTTTTTCCTGCGCCTTGCTCCTTACGATCGTCGCAACATTGCCGATAACTTCTTGCAAATCGAATGGAATTGAATCCACTTCCATTTTTCCGGATTCGATTTTTGATATATCCAAAATGTCGTTGAGAATTTCCAGCAGCGAACTGGAGGCTATATGAATTTTTTGCAGATAATCTCGCTGCTTTGGCGACATACGTGTCTGCAGACAAAGGTGACTCAAGCCGAGTACCGCGTGCATCGGTGTCCGCAATTCATGGCTCATATTGGCGAGGAATTGATCCTTGATTCGATTGGCGGATTGCGCTTGCATCTTGGCCGCCTCCGCCGCCGTGAGCTTGGCGATTTCCTGTTCGAGATCGGCATTTGCTTTGAGCAACATTCTATTTCTGTCAGATACAACCTTTTCCAGTGCCAGAATTCCGCGCGTCACCATCAAAGTCAGCAATGCAATCACGACCAGCATAAAAACACCAATTGCCATGCCCCACTGACGCGCACGATTTGCTCGGGCAATCTCAATGTCGATATCTTGATGAAAGTCTTTTTCCGCAACCGCCTGATAGTTTGCCGCATCTGACAAGTAGCGATCTCGCGATGCTCGCATTGAACTGACATGTTGCTCGTTCGGCATTTCGCGACTTTTGGCCATTCGTTGCGCGATATCTACAGCCTCGTCAAGATAACGGGCGAATTCAGCTCGCAATATTCGTATGGTTTGCGTGTGCGCGGTATCCAGTCTTTCCAGAGTTTCATAGCGACCGATCATCTCCGACGCCCTGACACGCGCGATACTGAGGTATTCGATCTCTCCCGTTGCAGCCGCAGTATGCAACGCGTCTACGATTTTTTCATGGCTGCTGCGGTTCTTTTCAATTGCGTCCAAAATGGGGTAATCAATATCACGGAATTCCACAAGAACCGAATTTGCATCGGATATGACGTAGGAAGAATAGATCAGATATGCTGCAAAACTCAGTGCTGCCACTGCTGGCACCAACAGTAGCTTGATCGCCAAAGGCGAGTTGTTGAACAGCTTGCTTTGCATCACTTACTGGGGACGTTGAATGATCCTGACACTGCGGTCAACTTTACTCCCGTCTATGTAGCCGATGGCACTGGGATCGGCAGCCACGGCCTGTCTGACCGCAATATCTCCATCCACCAACCTGGGAGGGCGACCGTCGCCGGTAAAAATCACCCGCGCCCAGTAGGCGGAAACTTGCGATGGTGCCTTGTGAATTATCTTGTCATAAAATTCATCCCTGATTTCCCTGCCCTCGGGTTGGTCAATAGGGGTCGCGGTACGTTGATCGGGATAACTATCGACTTTACCCAGGAATATTCGGTTGATCTGGGCGTTCGACAGTTTGGTAATCGGACTTTCTGCGGACACGATGACCACCACATCCGAATAGGCGCTGTTGGCATCTATGGACGCGAGCAAAAATATCAATGTTAGATATCTGCGTATGGATACGGTTGAAATCACGATAAGCCTGGCATCTAGAACAAGAAGTCCGTCGCAACTGAAACTACGTGAAACCTTGAACCCTGCAGCGACACATTTCCAGGAACATTCGACAGAAATCCGTTTGAGTCATTGCTTAGCGTTACTTGATCATATTGAACCTTGACATCGCTATTGCGCATGAAGTCCCAACGCATGCCTAGCGTGTACGTATTTTGCGACCTGTTGGCCAAACGTATGGCAAGGGAAGACGGCGGCGGAAATTCCGGAAGAAATGATCCAGAGCTGTTTTGGCTATAAGTCATATACGGCGTCAACGCATTCCAGCGCGTGCCCGCACTAAAATACATTGCACCGATCTTGGATGTTGACTTCCGTTGCATCCACTCGGTGGATATAAACCAGCCACCCGTATCGTAGTTGGCACCTATAGATAAATCAGAATTGGGTATCCAATCTCCAGTAGCGCCACTCGATGAAACCCTGGTGTTTGACTTACGTTCCTGATAGCTCGCGTGTATCGTCAGCATATTGAGCTCGATAGTGTCGAACACTCCCCATATATTCTCCGAGTTTGAAACGGAAGTGTGCCGATCTATGGTATTGCTGCCGTACAGAACCTTAAACGTATGCAGACTGTCAAGCATGTCAAACCGGTACATGGTATCGATACCGTCGCTGTTGGTAATCGCCAACTGGCGGTATAGCTCCAGCGGAGGATGAATCCAGGGATAACTGTAACCAACTTTCCGGTGATCCGAATTCAAGAAGGTGGGTAGCGCAATTCGTCCGAGCCGCAGATACGAATTGGGTGTCAGTTGATACTTCACATTCGCCCACTCAACTACCGGCCTGTAGTTGCCATTGGCGTTGTATTCGGAAATAACCTGGAGCACGGTCGAAACTTTGCTGCTTAAATTGGAGGTTGCCTGAACGCCTAGCCGGGTATCGTTTCCAAAAGCCCATCCCTGACTAAGTCCGGAGCCTTTTGGCACGGTGCTGTCAAGTGTGTAATCACCCGATTTCTCGCTGGAACGCGAAATACCTACCGTACCAAACCCCTCGAATTTGTAAGAAGGTTGAGCGGCATCCGCGTAGTTTGCATGCCAAAGCGTGCAAGCCAGCAACAAACGTACGACAACACTAAATCGACCCGACTCAGATTCAAACTCAATAAATTTGGATTGATCAATATACATACGCTCCGCACCATTCGACTAAAAAGTAACGTTGGGTATACATGATAGCGAAAACCTTCCCGTCTTAATCTCCAATTTTACCCGTACCGTCGCGAAAACTTAGCGGACAGCGAGTGGATGCCCCCAGATAAAATCCTTGAGCAACCCGATTTCTGAAGATGATTGTTCGACGTCCTGGTGCAGATGCGCGTTCTCCAATTTCAGCAAATCCATCATCTTTTTGATCTTGATGTGTGTTCTAACCCTCGCCCTTACAATCGGCGCACTGATCGGTTTATGGATGAAGTCGGACGCGCCGACTGCAAACCCCTTCTCCTCATCTTCCACGTGCTTCCGTCCGGTAAGAAATAATACCGGTATTTCTGCTAACAGTTCGTTCGCCTTAAGTCTGCGACAGACCTCCAGTCCGTCAATCCCGGGCATCATTATGTCCAGCAGAATCAGGTCAGGCGGATTGGATACGGCCGCATCCAGGACACGATTAGAGTCGTTGATAAATTT
>JBARHR010000173.1:0-2179 GCA_049799335.1 Gallionella sp.
GACGCGGCAAGTGCTTCCAGGTTTGTGCCGCTGACATGCAACATGGTGCCGTAAGTGGTCACCTGTTCCACACCCGGCAGCTGCCGCAATGCTTCTACATGATCATGCACCGCTGCACCGCTTACCACCCAGGTGGCCAGACGCTGAGAGGCGACGATTTCTTCGGATGTGCCGCTCACCAGCAAGTTGCCGTAGGCGATATAGGCCAACCTGTGACAGCGCTCTGCCTCGTCCATGTAATGCGTGGAAACCAGGATGGTGATGCCAGCCGCCGACAAGCGATGTATTTCTTCCCAGAAGTCACGACGTGCTTTGGGGTCGACGCCTGCGGTCGGTTCATCGAGCAACAGCAATTTGGGTTGGTGCAGCAGACAGGATGCCAGTGCCAAGCGCTGCTTCCAGCCCCCGGACAGCGTTCCCGCCAACTGGTGCTGGCGCCCAGCCAATCCCAGCTCTTCCAGCGAATTCTGTACCGCCTGCCTGCGATTCTTCATGCCGAACATGCGTGCAACAAAATCCAGATTCTCGGCTATCGTCAGATCGTCCCACAGCGAAAACTTTTGCGTCATGTAGCCGACATGTTTCTTTATTTCGGCACTTTCCGTCAGCACGTCATAGCCCAGGCACGTGCCTTCGCCGCTGTCGGGAGTAAGCAATCCGCAGATCATCCGTATCGACGTGGTCTTGCCGCTGCCGTTCGGCCCAAGAAAACCGTAAATTTCCCCTTCCTTCAGTTGCAGCGCCAGATCACGCACCACGTGTTTATCGCCGAAGTGCTTGTTGATGCCGCGTACATCAATCGCGAAATTCACTTGAGCCTCACCTCGACCGGCATGCCCGGATGTGCTCTGGGCCCATCCTGTGATGAGATTGCCGCTTCTACGCGAAACACCAGCTTCTCGCGTGATCCCTGGCTGTAGATTACCGGCGGCGTGTATTCAGCTTGATTCGCGATGAAATTGATGTTGCCCGGCAGCGGCCCGCTGCATCCATCGCAAGTTGCCACTACCGTTTGCCCGATACGCAGATTTGCCAGCTGAGTTTCGGGAACGAAGAAGCGGATGCGGCGTTTGTCGTCCGGCAAGACGCTGACCACCGGCTGACCGGCGGAGACCCACTCGCCCGCCCGATAATAGGTTTCGTTAATCACTCCGCTGGCCGGGACCGCTACTTTCTTCTTGTCGACCTGCCATTGCTTCTGCGCCAACAACGCCTGGGCCGCTTTCACTTCCTGTTCGGCACTGCGAATTTCCGCTTGACGACCGAGCCGCTCTTTCGACATGGCCAACTGCTGGCGCGCTTCCTCCACTGCTGCTGCATTGCGCGCTTGCGCCGCCTTGGCCTGATCGAGATTCAATTCCGAAACAAATCCTTTTGCGGACAATTCCTGCTGTTGCTTGAGCTGTGCAGTGGATAATTTCAACGCGGCGTCAGCACTTCGCAACTGCGCTTCCCGGGTTGCAATTTCCTCGGGGCGTCGTGGGTCGCTTAAGTTGTTCCAGCGTGCGCTCGCGGCACGCACCTGGGCTTCTGCCTGATTGAGTGCCTGCTGCTCCAATTCATCCGCTATCGAAAAGGCACTTGCTTTGGCCGCAACCTTGCCGCCGCGCGCAACGTCGAGTGTCGCCAGATATCCGGACAGCGGAGCGGAGAGAAATACATATTCGCCCTCTACATATCCCTGAAAATATTGCTCAGCCGGTTTAGTGCAGGCGATTGGTAATAGCAGAACGAGGGCGAACAACCATGCGCGCATTTTATCCATCGTGTACTCCGTTACCCGTGATTAGCACTTACTGACTGCAACAGTGGTGTTGCTCGGGAATATGACGATTGTACCCAATAGAACACTTCCAGTTTATCTATTGGAAGATAAGACTCGGCGCACAACGTCCCAAGTAGACTGTTGAACTATCAATTGCGAGACAGACCGCTTTAGATATTCAGACTGGCGAAGGGCTTCTCCGCTTGAATGTGGTGCTCGACGCCAATAAATTTTCGGGCGAATTGATAGCAGGTCACAGCTTTACTACATAGCGCGGCAGTACATCGCTCTGAACCTAATCATGCCGCTGGTTCAGACAGCACAATTGTCGCATTTAAGAATTTCAACACTTTCTGTAAGGAACAAACACTTCGTTCCTTACAGACATTGAATTCCAGGTGGTCGCAATGATGA
>JBARHR010000174.1:0-9537 GCA_049799335.1 Gallionella sp.
GTGATTTAGACGTGGTACTTAAATTCGACCGGGACTTGACAGGTAAGGGACGCCGCTCTCGAGGAAGTTAATGATCATGTGAAGTTCTGTTTGGACGGGGAACGTGTTAGTAGGGCGCGCTTTTTAGCAGCATGATAACCCAATCGTAAGGCCTCAATACCGGGCGGCTTTTGAACATGTTGTAATTCACGTTTTCCAATTTGTCCAGAACACGCAATCCTCCCGCGATGATCATGCGCATTTCCAGGCCGATGCGTCCGGTAAGTATGCTGCCTAACGGCTTGCCCGAGAGCATCAGGGCGCGAGCTCGGTCCACCTGAAACTTCATCAGTGTTTGCCATCTACCGTCGGCATGCCCGCGCGCGAGGTGTTGTTGATCGACTCCGTATCGCTGCATATCATCGGCCGGTAAATAGATGCGACCGATGGTGAAATCCCTTGCAATGTCCTGCCAGAAGTTGATCAATTGCAGGCTGGTGCAGATCGCATCCGAATAGGCAAGGTTTACCGGGGTTGCTTCACCATACAGATGCAGCAGCAGATTGCCGACAGGATTAGCCGAGCGCTTGCAGTATCCGTGCAATTCGTCGAAGTTGTCGTAGCGCTTCTTGATGACATCCTGTGAGAATGCGTCCAGCAATTCGTAAAAAGGCTGCATCGGCAAGCCATGTTGATGTATCTCTGTCGCAAGTACCTGGAACAGAGGCGCAATCGGTGTCGTGTCGGATGAAATACGGGAAAGCTCGTCGCGAAATTCATCCAGTTGTCTCAGGCGTTCCGCATCGTCCAGGTCACCTTCATCGGCTATATCGTCAGCGGCTCGTGCAAAGTGGTAGATCGCCGCAACCGGCTTGCGCAGCCTTCTCGGCATCAATATGGAAGCTACCGGGAAGTTCTCGTAGTGATCAACCGGCATGAATCAGGATAAATCGTTCTTGTGCAGCATAAACACGAACTCATCGCCAGCACTGACATCCAGCCAGGTAAACGGCAAGTCCGGGAACACGGCTTCAAGTATCTCGCGGTTATGGCCGATTTCCACAATCAGTATGCCGTTCTCGGTGAGATGTTGCGCGGCATGATTGAGAATTGCGCGAGTGGCATCCAGTCCATCCGGCCCGCTTCCCAGGGCCAGTTTCGGTTCGTGCAGATATTCCCGCGGGAGCGACGCGACCGAGAGGGCATCGACGTAGGGCGGGTTGCTGATGATGATGTCGTATTGTCGATTGCCGAGCGCGGAGAACAAATCCGATTGGATCAGGCTGACCCGGTGTTGCAGCCGGTAGTCGGCAACATTGCGTTCTGCCACTGCCAGCGCATCCGCGGAAACATCTGCTGCATCGACAGTCGCGCAGGGGAACGCGTGTGCGGCGACGATGGCAAGACAGCCGCTGCCGGTGCACATATCCAAAACATTGGAAACCGATTCGGGGTCGGCGATCCATGGATTGAGCTGTACCTGCAATAATTCGGCAATAAACGAGCGTGGCACGATGACACGTTCATCGACATAGAAACCGAACTCGCCCAGCAAGGCGTGATGTGTCAGATAGGCTGCGGGAACGCGAAGCTCAACGCGGCGCTGCAGAATATTGATGACTTCAGCGCACTCGGCGTCGGTCAACCGGGCGTCGAGGAAGGGTTCGAGGCGGTCCAACGGCAGATGCAAGGTGTGCAGCACCAGATAGGCGGCCTCGTCATAGGCATCGCTGCTGCCGTGCCCAAAAAACAGGCCAGCCTGGTTGAAGCGACTCACCGCAAAACGCAGAAAATCGCGCACCGTCAGCAGCGCGCCCCGGGCCTCCGCAAAGTTCACGTTCATGGTTTCAGTAGAATTTCCAGCGTACGCTGATAGGTAAGTTTGAGTGGCTCGATATCGTCGACGCCGACACATTCGTTGAGCTTGTGTATGGTGGCGTTTAGTGGCCCGAATTCGATGACCTGTGGGCAGATGTCGGCGATGAAACGTCCGTCCGACGTCCCTCCGCTGGTGGAGAGTTCCGGTGTGACGCCATAAGACTGTTCGATGGCAAGACTTATTGCGGCGACGAGACTGCCTTTCCCGGTGATGTAGGGCTTGCCGGACAACTCCCATAGCAAGTCGTAAGTCACACCATGTTTGTCGAGGATCGCGTGTACCTTATCCTTGAGGCCCCGTTCGGTGCTGGCGGTGGAGAAGCGAAAGTTAAACAATATTTCCACGGTGCCTGGAACCACATTGGTCGCCCCGGTGCCGCCGTTGATATTGGATATCTGCCAGGAAGTCGGCGGAAAATACTCGTTGCCGTTATCCCAGGTCGTGGCGGCAAGTTCCGCCAGCGCCGGTGCGACCATGTGGATCGGATTCTTGATCAGATGCGGATACGCGATATGGCCCTGGACGCCTTTGACAACCAGCGTCCCGGACAACGAGCCGCGGCGGCCATTCTTGATCATGTCACCGACGCGCTGATTCGAGGTTGGCTCGCCAACTATGCAAAAATCGAGCACTTCCCCGCGCGCCTGCAGGGCCTCCACGACGCGGACGGTGCCATCGACCGCAACACCTTCCTCGTCTGACGTAATCAGCAATGCAATGGAGCCGCTATGGTCGGGGTGCTTCGCGATAAACGCTTCGATGGCGGTAATGAATGCGGCGATGGAGGTTTTCATATCTGCCGCGCCGCGTCCGTAGAGCTGACCATCACGTATCGTGGGTTCGAAGGGAGGGCTGAACCAATTTTCTACCGGTCCTGACGGGACCACATCCGTGTGTCCGGCAAACACCAGTACTGGGCTGCTCGATCCGCGCCTGGCCCAGAAATTATCCACAGTTCCGAAGCGCATGCGTTCTATGTTGAAGCCCAGGCTCTCAAGTCGCCCGATCAAAATATCCTGGCATCCTGCATCGTCCGGTGTAAGCGAGCGGCGGGCAATCAGGATTTTGGCGAGTTGTAACGTGTCGGACATAGTCAATTCAGGAAGGCAGGTTGAATAGCGTTGAATAGGCGGATTCGTCAAACCCGACATGCAACAATGTGCCGTTTTGTTCGAGCATGGGGCGCCTGATTACACTGTTATGTTCCAGCATAAGCACCAGTGCCGCTGGCGCATCGTGCACCAGTTGTCTACGCTGCTCAGGCAGTTTGCGCCAGGTCATACCTTTTCGGTTGATCAGCGTTGGCCAGTCCGCTTGTTTGAGCCAGTTTTCTACAGTCCTGGGGTCAAGGCCGTGCTTTTTGAAATCGTGAAACTCTACGGGAATCCCATTTGTATCTAACCAATCGCGAGCCTTCTTCACCGTATTGCAATTGGGTATGCCGTACAACTTCATTTATGTTCGTCCAGATTGAGTTTGATCGCGCTGAAATCCGATTTGTGCGAACCCGGTTTCAAATCGGTGTTTGCGCTTTGCATTGCCGCCTGATTTTCAAATGCAGGTACCTTGAATTTGTTGGTGCGTTCCGAGAAGTCGATCAGCGAGGACATGTTGCTGGATGAATCGGCGTTGCGCAGCGCTTCCTCTTTGGTAATTTGTCCGGTCTTGTACAGGTTATAGAGAGACTGCTCGAACGTTTGCGACCCCGGAGACACGCTTTTTTCGATTGCGTCGCGAATCTTGTCGATCTCGTCGTTCTTGATCATGTCTGCGATCAATGAAGTGTTCAACAGAATTTCCACAGCCGGCACCAGTTTGCCGTTAACGTTACGCAGCAGGCGTTGCGAGATGACGGCACGCAAACACATCGATAAATCGGTCAAAACGCTTCTGCGTGAGTCTATCGGGAAGAAGTTTACGATGCGGTTCATCGCGTGATAGCTGTTGTTGGCGTGCAATGTTGTCAGGCAAAGGTGTCCGGTCTGCGCGAATATCAGGGATTGTCTGAGTGTTTCCTGGTCGCGCACTTCACCTATCATCAGCAAATCCGGGGCTTCGCGCATACCGTTATTCAGTGCGTCCTCATAGGAGATGGTGTCAGTGCCGATTTCGCGTTGATTGACGATGCATTTGCTGTGTTGAAACAGATATTCGATCGGGTCCTCGATGGTCAGGATGTGCCCGCTGCGCAGACTGTTGCGAAACTGGATCATTGATGCAAGCGTCGTGGATTTTCCGGATCCAGTTGCACCCACCACGATGATCAGGCCGCGCTTTTCCATAACCAGTTGATTGACGATTTCCGGCAGACTCAACTCGGCCGAATTGGGTACATTGGTTTTGATACAGCGGATCACGCAACCTATCGAGCCCCGTTGTCTGAATACATTGACACGAAAGTTGCCGGTATCCCTGACGCGCAATGAAAAGTTCATTTCCATTTTAGCTTCAAATTCAGCCGTTCTAACCGGGCCCATCAGTTCATAGGTGATGCGCTTGATCAACTCGCTATCCATGACCTGGTCGTTGACCGGCATGACCACGCCCTCAATTTTGATATTGACCGGCGCACCCGCAGAAAAGAACAGGTCAGACGCCTGTTTTCCTGCTGCCAATTGCAGAAGTTGGGTAACGATCACGTAATGCTCCTTACCTTGAAATGGGGGACGAGATAGTGTTCCAGACTACGCGATCACAAACTAGATGCCGCGCAGCAATTCGTTGATGCCAACTTTGGATCGCGTCTTGGCATCCACCTTCTTGACGATTACCGCGCAATACAAGCTGTAACTGCCATCCTTGGAGGGCAGGCTGCCGCTCACCACGACAGACCCTTCGGGCACGCGTCCATAGGTGACTTCGCCGGTTTCGCGGTCGTATATCTTGGTGCTCTGTCCGATGAACACACCCATCGATATCACCACGTTGTCTTCCAGTATCACACCCTCGACAATTTCAGAACGTGCCCCGACAAAGCAGTTGTCACCGACAATGGTCGGATTCGCCTGCACCGGTTCCAGAACCCCGCCGATACCCACGCCACCGCTCAAGTGTACATTCTTGCCGATCTGTGCGCAGGAGCCGACCGTGGCCCAGGTATCCACCATGGTGCCTTCATCGACATAGGCGCCAATGTTTACGTAGGACGGCATCAGCACAACGTTTTTCCCGATGAATGCACCCCTGCGTGCGGCTGCCGGCGGTACCACGCGAAATCCGCCTTCACGGAAATCGCGACTGTTGTAGTCGGCAAATTTTGACGGCACCTTGTCGTAATAGTTTGTGAAGCCGCCTTTGATGAAGTTGTTGTCCTCAAGCCGGAATGACAGCAGCACGGCTTTCTTGATCCATTGGTGGGTGACCCAGGTGCCCTCGATCTTTTCTGCAACCCGCAATCTTCCATGATCGAGATCGGCAATAACCGAATCCACCGCTTCTTTGAGTTGCGCATCCGCGTTGCGCGGGGTGATGTCGGCACGACGTTCGAAAGATTGTTCGATGATTCGCTTTATTTGGTCCATGATAGCCTTCGGTTGAAATTAATTTAGAGTTGACACGAATTTTGCAATGCGCTGCGCGGCTTCAACTGTTTCCTCGAGATTTGCCACCAGGGCAAGGCGTACAAAATTATTGCCCGGGTTCACGCCCTGGGCGGTGCGCGCCAGGTAACTCCCGGGAAGCACCGCGACATTATAGTCTCGATAAAGTAGTTGCGCGAAGACGGTATCCGGAACGGGCGTTTGTACCCAAAGATAAAATCCGGCATCCGGTAGGCTGGTGGGCAGTGACGTTTCCAACAGGGAGCGAACCTTGACAAATTTTTCGGCATATAACCGCCGGTTCTCTTTGACATGAGATTCGTCTTTCCAGGCGGCAATACTTGCCGCCTGGACGGCCGGATTCATGGCCGAGCCGTGGTAGGTTCGATACAACGCGAATTGCGCGATGACCTTGGCGTCGCCGGCGACAAAGCCGGAGCGCATACCGGGGACGTTGGAGCGTTTCGAAAGGCTGGAAAACATCACCAGGTTGCGATAGTCAGCGCGCCCCAGTTTTGCCGCCGCTTGCAGGGCGCCCAACGGTCTCGATCCGGAATATATTTCCGAGTAGCACTCGTCCGAGGCGATGACGAATCCGTACCTGTCAGACATTTCAAACAGGGTCTTCCATTCTTGCAACGGCATCACATGCCCGTTCGGATTGCCGGGTGAGCAAACGTAGATTAGTTGCGTGCGCCGCCAGATTGCTTCATCCAGTTGGTCAAAGTTCAGCGCAAAGTCGTCATCCGGCAGGGTGTTCAGGAAAAAAGGGGTTGCTCCGGCAAGCAACGCGGCACCTTCGTAAATCTGGTAGAAGGGGTTGGGGCAGATGACAACCGGCTCGGTCCGGTTGCGATCAACTACCGCTTGCGCAAAAGCAAACAGGGCTTCGCGGCTGCCGTTCACTGGCAATACCTGGCTTGCGGAATCGGGGAGCGGAATTTCAAAACGGGCTGCGAGCCATGTCCCGATGGCGGCGCGCAAAGCGTCACTGCCGGCAGTTGTGGGATAATTTGCCAGTCCGTCGAGATTTGCGGTTAACGCGTCGCGTATGAATTGAGGCGTGGCGTGCTTGGGTTCACCAATTGATAGGCTGACGGCCCGATAGTCCCGATTGGGTTTGACTTCGCTAAACAGCGCGGCTAGCTTCTGGAATGGGTAGGGCTGAAGTCTGTGTAAATCCGGATTCATAGGTCACTCGATGGTTTTGGCGCGAGACGAATAGTCGGCTCGCATTATAAAGGCGCATTTCATTATTGGGGGACAGGCTGGTGTCATCGAACAAAAATGTGATTCCAGTCACCGGTATATTAAGCGGCGCGCTGGTGTGGGGACTCATCTGGTATCCCTTCCGGGTGCTCGGCGAGGCCGGTGTATCCGGTCCCCTCGCGACCATGCTCACCTATCTTCTGGCTTTGCTTTTCGGGATTTTTCTGCTGCCGCGTATTTGGCATGAAGTACGCAGCGCCGGTTGGTGGATGGCTGCGCTGGTCCTGTGTGCGGGCTGGTCCAATTATGGTTATGTGCTTGCGATTCTGGATGGCGAAGTGATGCGCGTATTGTTGCTGTTCTATCTTGCGCCATTGTGGACCATCTTGTTTTCATACTGGATATTGGGTGAGCGGCTGAATCGATATGGAGTGCTGGTGATTGCGCTGTCTCTGTGCGGCGCGTTCATCATGTTGTGGCGCCCAAAGCTCGGAATACCGGTACCACGAAATGTGTCGGAATGGATAGGGCTGTCCGCAGGTATGAGTTTCGCCCTGTCCAATGTGGTGGCACGGCGCGCGGAACATCTAAGCGTAATTGCGAAATCCAACAGTGTGCTGTTAGGCACTATTCTCTGCACCACACCTTTCCTGTTCTGGAAGGGTGGCTTGTCGGAGCAGATCATGGCGATACCGCCGCAATCCTGGTTGATATTGCTGCTGCTAGGCATGGTGTTGTGCGCCACGAGTTACGCAGTGCAATTCGGGTTGGCTGTCTTGGCAGCCAATCGTGTAATCATCCTGTTCTTATCGGAACTCGTTTTTGCCGGTATCGCATCGTATTTTTTGGCCGACGAGGCTATGGATCTAAGAGTCTGGATAGGTGCGTTGTTGATTGTTTCGGCCAGCCTGTTGTCAGGGCGCTTATATGCGGCCACTACGCAGAGCAGTCGTGCCGGAGCAGGGCAATAAGCCGCTACTGGATGTCCGGCGAAATTGTGCCCTGATTCTGCTCACCCCTGAGTTTCGGTGCGCGGTCAATGCGGTATAGAACGCCCAGTAAGCCGACGGTGGCCATCACCATGAAATGCGGGCCGAATAGCCAGAATACCAACGGTACGGTGAAATAATAGGCGCGCATACCGATGCTGTAGAAACTTCCCGCGCGGTTAAGGTGCAACGCGACATTGGCCGGCGTAATCATCTTCAGGTTCAAGCCCAACGGCACATTGATCAAGTATCCCACGTGGTTGAAGATTCTGATGGACATGGCAAAGCTGAAAAATGCCACGAACAGGTCCGACAGCAGGCACATGATTTTGATCAACCAAAGTGCCGGATGCTTGGTGCCGACCGCGTTTAATGCGTGCCAACTGGTTTGTAGCTTGTCACTTTCGGTAAGGGTTAACACGCCGATAATCAGCAGTACCGACGTCGAAGCAAGGAACGTTGCGGCCATGGTCGAATTGCGCAACGTTTGCACTGCCAAAATTCCGTTCCGTTCCTGCATGACAGTATGTACCCATGCCGTCCGCGCCAGCCGGTTGATTGCCTGTACCGTATAGGTTGCATCCTTGATTACCTTGTTGCGGAGGTACAGGTGATACGTGAGGATTAATGCGAAACTTGCGCCAAAGCTGGCGATATCAAAAATATACGAGGCGAGCAGGGTGGGCATGGCTACTTAGTTTGTTTTGTTACGGAGTCGTAAAACGGCACTCAGCACATTCAGTCCTTGCCAGTCCAGCTTCATACATTTCGATTGACTGCACAAACTTATGGAAACGGGCTTTAATAACCGCTATAAAAACTTGCGGTGGCGTATCCCGTCTGGCCCGGAAAAATTTTGATACTGCAAACTTCGGAGTGCAAGTCCGCAACTCCAAAAATGAAAATTGCCATCAGCTATCTTCCGAGGAAAGGAATTGTTCATACAACTCTTCGCCGATTGCATGCTTGTCGGATACGGCAGAAAATTCTGCAATTTTCATATCTTCCTGTACAACATGTTGCATCAGCCATTTGTTAAGAAAGTGCAATAAATCTTCCGGGAATTCCTTGTGATGGCTGATTTTTGCAAGCATCATTTCCAGCTGCATCAGCAGTTCGGAGTGCACCAGCGCATGATCATCGACATTCGGATAGCCGATTTCATGCATCAGATTCTCTTCACTGACGAAGTGAAATTCGGTGAATTTTCTCAGCTCATGCATCACCCACCTTATCGTCTGTTCAGACTGCTTGGTCTTGATTGCAATGTCCAACTTGCGGCACAGCAGAACCAGCATGCGGTGCTGCGTGTCTATCAAGTCATTTCCCAGTTCCAGATTCTTGTGCCAGTGGATATATATGATCGTTTCCCCTTGTAACTATTTACTTCGTTTCGTTGGAAGACCTCGCAGCGATAGCTGCCTTTCAGATTCATTCTATCGACGTTTCCCGCCTCCCGGAATTTTATATCGGGCTATCTGATGTGCTCAATTTTCTTATTGTGCATGCGACGCTGCAGTGCCTGCCTGATTGCCTGCAGCTTGGCTTTCAATTTTTTCTCGTTCCGACTGCCGGTTCGCATCAAAATGCGCTGACCGATTGAGCGTTCCTCAAGCTCGGCAGTTGTGTACAGGTAGAACACATTGGGTCGGACCACATTGACTGGTTCATTGATATTTGGTGCGGCCAGCATATCGTCCAGGGCTACGAGTAGGCGATCATTGAAATATTTGTCGGGGTAACCCAGTTCTTCGTAAGCCTGTTGGAATAGCGGGTAAAGGCGAATGTAAAGGGCGACCAGTTCCTCAGCGTCAACAGCATCGGCAAAATTCACGTAGCGCTTGTATCGCACGGCATTTCGCTCGCTTATGACAACCTCATCGGCGCTTTCATCCACCATGAAAGTTCCATCCGCAGGCTCGACGGGCATAACCTTCATAGG
>JBARHR010000175.1:0-5797 GCA_049799335.1 Gallionella sp.
ATACAGCTGGCAGTTGTTTTTTCCGGATTGTTTGGCGAGGTACATGGCCTGATCCGCATAACTCATCAACTTCTCGGCGCCGGTCGCATGTTCCGGATATAGACTGACGCCGATACTTGCGGTTATGTTTTCGCTAAATCCGCCCAGGTCATAGGGTTCGCCGATTTTTTCCAGAAACATATCGGTAACGCGCTGCAACCCTTCCCGCGTCGTCACATCCAGCAGCAGCACAGTGAATTCGTCTCCAGACAAGCGCGATACTGTGTCGCCTTCGCGCACACATCCGCGCAATCGCTCGGCTGCCATTTGCAGCAGTCGGTCTCCGGCTGCGTGACCATGCGTGTCATTGATATGCTTGAATCCGTCCAGATCGATAAACAGCAGTGCGAACTTTCCTTTGTCGCGTTTCGACTGGGTAATCGCCTGCTGCATCCTGTCCTGAAACAATACCCTGTTTGGCAAATCGGTCAATACATCGTGATAAGCCATGTACTCGATTTCTCGCTCGAGCTCTTTCTTTTCCGTCACATCCTGAAGTACAGCCAGATAATGCGCCTGTCCGCCGTTGCTGTCGTACATCGGCGTAACATTCAGCACCACGTTGAACAGGCTGCCATCCTTGCGCCTGTTCACCACGTCGTTGCGCCAGGACTTCCCCTGGGTAATGGTCTGCCACATATCGCGCCAGAATGCCTTGTCATGTTCTCCGGAATCAAATAAGCGCGGATTCCGATTCAGCAGTTCGTCACGTGCATATCCGCTGTACGCGTTGAGCGCGTCGTTAAACCAGATAATCTCTCCGTCGGGCGCGCTGATGAACATGGCGTTGGCCGCGGTATTCATCGCAGCACTGAACATCCGCAATTGCTGTTGCTCCTGGGCCACTTTCAGCACCACCGCAACGCGGTTGGCAAATGCCGAAAAGCGCATAATCACAGCCTGGTCAAATGCCTCGCGACGCGAACAATAGAGCATCAATGCGCCTATCGTATCGCCGTGCGCTTTCATTGGTAACGCCAAAATGCTCTGCATGCCGAATCGTTCGGCGACTTCGCGCCACGGCGCAAATTCGGGATCGCGCACCGATAGCGCCACATGCTGCCCGGTCTTGATCGCCCGTCCAGTCGTTCCGTTTCCCTGCGGGCTATCATCCCAACGCACTTCAATCTGTTCAAGATACTCCGTTGCCCCGGCTGCCGCTGCCATTTCAACAACGCCGTCAGGTTTTTTTATGCCTATCCAGACCAGTGTGAAATCGAACAAGTCAATGACACGCTGACACAGTCGGGCAAGCAGTCTGTCCACATCCCATTCCTGCAGGATCAGCCCGTCAATTTCCTGAAGCAGATAATCTATAACGATCTGCTCGCGTTGCACGGACCGCAATCCCGCGTTATGCAACTCGCGCTGCACTGCTGGCAAAATACGCTGAGGATTGTTTGCTGAAATAAAATCCTGAGCGCCATCGTGCATGACGTTTACGATGTGCTCGTGTTCGCTGGCGGCAGAATAGGCCAGTAGCGGGATATCCAGGTTATTCTCTAGTAACAGCGCGGTAATGTCCGCTATCAATGCGGGATGCTCAGCCAATGAATTTGCGATGATCAACTGAAACGTATTACTTAGGACTTCACGTAACTGCTGCGCAGTTTCTACGAACTCATGCTGGATATCGGAATTTCCGTCGCGTAATTCGGCCAGCATGACAGCTGCATCATCGGGGCCGACGCAAACAAACAGGATGTTTAATCTGGTCCCCATCATCAATTGCCGCAATGATCAGCGCGACCAGACCACCATTACAATCTCGCCTTGACCCAACCCGGCACTTCCGATAGTGCCTGCGGAAGCTGCTCCGGCCTAGTGCCTCCCGCCATAGCCATATCAGGGCGGCCGCCACCTTTTCCGCCGACCTGTTGCGCGACCATATTCACCAGATCTCCCGCTTTGATTTTTCCCGTCAGGTCCTGCGTCACACCGGCAATTAGGCTGACTTTTCCGTCGGAAATCGAAGCCAGCACAATGGCAGCGGATTTTAGTTTGTCTTTAAGTTTATCCATCGTCTCGCGCAGCGTAGCCCCATCTGCACCATCCAATAAAGCCGCCAGAATTTTACAGCCGTTGTAATCCACCGCCTGTCCGATCAGATCTTCGCCCTGCGCGCCCGCCAGTTTCGATTTCAGGCGTGACAATTCTTTTTCTAGGGATTTGACATGCTCCAGAATCTGACTGATGCGCGCTGTGACTTCCTGTGGCTGCGCCTTTACCGCGCTTGCAACCTGCTGCAATAGCCGTTCCTGTTGTTGCACCTGGGCCAACGCACTTTCGCCGGTCAGCGCTTCCACGCGCCGCACGCCTGCGGCGACTCCGCTTTCCGCCAGTATTTTGAACAGCCCGATATCCCCACAACGCTGGACATGAGTACCACCGCACAGTTCGCGCGAACTACCGATGTCCAGCACCCGGACTTCGTCGCCATATTTCTCGCCAAACAGCATCATCGCGCCGGTCTTTTGAGCGTCGTCGATTTTCATTACTCGCGCCTCGGTTGCGGTATTGAAAAGAATTTCGGCGTTCACGATATTCTCGACCCTATTTATTTCCGCGTCTGTCATCGGCTGGTTATGTACAAAATCAAAACGGGTCTTGTCCGCATCTACCAGTGAACCTTTCTGCTGTACATGGTCCCCCAGTACCTCGCGCAACGCCTTGTGCATCAAGTGGGTTGCTGAATGATTGCGCATGATGCGATTTCGCGCCGCGATATCGACGCGAGCGTCGACGTCTTTGTCCACCGAAATCTTTCCAGTCGTTACAACCCCGTGGTGACCGAATACGTTTGCCTGTATTTTCTGCGTATCTTCGACCGTGAAGATTCCCTGTGCGCTGCGTAGCGCGCCTCGATCACCGACCTGCCCGCCGGATTCGGCATAGAACGGCGTTTCGTTCAGAACGACCACACCCTGCTCACCTTCTGACAATTCGTTAACCAATACCCCGTCGCGATACAAAGCCAGCACCCGAGCCTTGCATTCCAGCAGTTCGTATCCGTGGAACGTAGTGACCGTGCCAACATAGTCGAGGCTGGCTGCCATCTTGAATTTTCCGGCAGCGCGCGCCTGCTCTTTCTGGTGGGACATCGCAGCATCAAACATCACAACATCTACAACGATATTGTGCTCACGACAGATGTCCGCGGTAAGATCCAGCGGGAAGCCAAACGTATCGTGCAATTTGAAGGCGGTTTCCCCGTCAAGTATGGCGCTTTCGCGTTTGGCCATGTTGGCCAGTTCCGCATCAAGTATCGACATGCCGTGTTCGATCGTCGCGAAAAATCGTTGTTCTTCCTGCTCGAGCACGTTCATCACACGCTGCTGTGCCACCGTCAATTCCGGGAATGCTGTTCCCATTTCCGCGACCAAGTCCGGAACCATGTTGTAAAAGAACGCCGCGCGCGCACCCAGTTTATAACCATGCCGGATCGCACGCCGAATGATACGGCGCAATACGTAGCCCCGCCCCTCATTGCCGGGAATTACCCCGTCAGTAATCAGAAATGTGCAGGCACGAATATGATCGGCAAGTACCTTGAGGGAATTGTTAGTCAGATCGTTGGACTTGGTTTCACGCGCAGCGGCACAAATCAGATTCTGGAACAGGTCTATGTCGTAGTTGCTGTGCACGTGCTGCAGCACCGCGGAGATGCGCTCCAGTCCCATACCGGTGTCCACAGACGGCTTGGGCAGCGAATGCATTGCACCGCTGTCGTCACGGTTGAATTGCATGAACACGTTATTCCAGATTTCAATGTAGCGGTCTCCGTCTTCATCCGGCGTACCCGGCAGACCACCGGGAATGTGTTCACCGTGATCATAGAAAATTTCGGTACACGGACCGCATGGTCCGGTGTCGCCCATCATCCAGAAATTATCGGATGCATAGCGCGCACCTTTGTTGTCGCCGATGCGGATCACGCGATCCGTGCTCAGACCGATCTCCTTGGTCCAGATGTCATAGGCCTCGTCATCTTCCGCATACACGGTGACGTAGAGCTTTTGCTTCGGCAACTTGAACACCTCGGTCAGCAATTCCCAAGCATACGTGATCGCGTCGCGCTTGAAATAGTCGCCGAAGCTGAAATTGCCGAGCATTTCGAAGAACGTGTGGTGACGCGCGGTATAGCCGACGTTTTCCAGGTCATTGTGTTTGCCTCCAGCACGCACGCACTTTTGCGAGGACGCGGCGCGGGTATAAGTTCGTTTGTCAAACCCCAAAAACACATCCTTGAACTGATTCATCCCGGCGTTGGTAAACAACAAGGTCGGATCGTCGTTTGGAACCAGCGAACTGGAAGCCACCACGGCGTGGCCTTTGGACGCAAAAAAGTCGAGGAATTGCTGCCGGATTTCACTGCTTTTCATTGCACACCCTGAGTATGGACTTTGACCTTGAGAAGGGCGTGCATCATACCATGCAGCGCTTGGGAACTGACACGCGCCCGGCAGTTATTGGCCGTCCAACGACGAAAGACTTCGCAATACACTATAGATTGTTTCAGGAGAGAAACCTCGAGACTGAAGGAAACGCATTTGTCTCGCTTTTTCCCTCGCATCCTGCGGCAAAGCGCCGAATTTTCGCGTCCAGACTTCGCGCGCCGCATCCAGTTCTGTTTCTTTTAGCCCAGGGAGCATGTCCTCAATCAGGCTGTCTGTCAGCCCTTTTTGCTGTAGCTCATGAGTAATGCGTTGCAAACCGAAACGACCGCGTTTGCGATTTACCAGTTGCGTGGCGGCGCGCTGATCCGACAACCAACCGCGTGTTGTCAGTTCATCCAGCAGTCCATCAAGATTGACAGCGGCATGATGCGCTAAGTCGTCCTCAGTCAGCGCATGCTTCAGCAATTTGTCGCGCAATTCGGCGCGGCTATATTCGCGACGTGCCAGATACTGCATGGCACGGTTCTTCAAACTTGGCTCAGGCTTCTTCCTCACTGCTTTTCACGTCCGCTTTTGCGCGGGATTTTTCGTTTGTTTTCGCGGTCTTTTTGGCACCGCCGTCAAGCAAAGCTACGCCCAATGCTTCACGCACCTTGTTCTCAATTTCGAATGCGACATCTGGGTGCTCGCGCAAGTATTCACGAACATTATCCTTGCCCTGTCCGATCTTTTCGCCCTTGTACGCATACCAGGCTCCGGATTTTTCCACCAGCTTGTGCTGCACGCCCAAGTCGATGATTTCGCCTTCACGCGAGATACCTTCTCCGTACAAAATATCGAACAATGCTTCGCGGAACGGCGGCGCAACCTTGTTCTTGACCACCTTGACGCGCGTCTCGTTGCCGATAACTTCGTCGCCTTTTTTTATTGCGCCGATGCGGCGGATGTCGAGGCGTACCGACGCATAAAATTTGAGCGCGTTGCCGCCGGTCGTGGTTTCCGGGTTGCCGAACATTACGCCGATTTTCATGCGTATCTGATTGATGAAGATTACCAGTGTGTTGGAGCGTTTGATGTTCGCAGTCAGCTTGCGCAATGCCTGCGACATCAACCGCGCGTGCAGCCCCATTTGCGGATCGCCCATATCGCCTTCAATTTCAGCCTTGGGCGTCAGCGCGGCGACCGAATCAATCACCACCACATCGACCGAGGCGGAACGCACCAGCATGTCGGCAATCTCCAACGCCTGCTCGCCGTTATCCGGTTGCGAAATAAGCAGATCCTCGACTTTCACACCGATCTTCTGCGCGTATTGCGGATCAAGCGCGTGCTCCGCATCTATGAAGGCCGCAGTACCGCCG
>JBARHR010000176.1:0-3191 GCA_049799335.1 Gallionella sp.
TGATTAACGAGCTTGCGAACCGGGAAACTTCCCTCTGAGCAGGCCACGACGATCTCGTCCTTGGCAACATCAGCGCCGATGTTGAGTACTTGAGTTGGAGTTTGCATGATGTCTCTCCCATGATTAAGATAAAGGTTGCTGGGGTGGACACACCTGCGTGAGCTTGCGGTCAAATCGGCGGTCGTAGCCGCTAGATTCCTCTTCGACGCTGGGCGGTTTGGGTGGGGGAATTTTTTCTGAGTCTGTCTCTCGGTACTGAGAGCAGATGCAGCTACTAGCCCCTCCACCCCGGCTTCTTAACTGTTACATAAGAAAGCCGATACCACCACCCAAACCATACAAGCGGCATGTCGAGACATGGACTCTAAAGTAGCTATTCAATTGGCCCTTGACTGAAACTTTATAACACAGCCACCCCACGCAATTATTCCCAATAATATATGCGCAACTTACTTTGTTGATTTATTCAATAGTGGGCATATATTGCTTATGACTATAAGAATTATTATTACCTGAGCATCAAATCCCATTGGCAGGAGGTAGGGATGCGACTCCTAAGTATGCTGTATCAAATTAACCGATATGGTAGCTACCTAATCGCATTCTCCAGTTTGTTCATAACTGGATGCGGGGGGAGTAGATTGGATGTTACTTGTTCACCATCGCCGCAATTTAATTCGACCCCGCCAACAACTGCCACGGTTGGACAACAATACAACTATGTTGTGCACGCGGTACACGAATGTGGCCTATTGCCATTTACTTGCGCCAACTTTTACGTCGTTCAGGCTCCGTCCGGAACCTCGGATGGTTCGCCACAAAACATAGCCTGGATTCCAAGTGCTGACCAAGTTGATCATGACGTGCATTTCGCCATTGCAACGGTTCCGGACTACTGCGGAAATAGTACAACGCAATCATGGAATGTTCGCGTTTTACCTTATATCGCGCCGCTTACCGTGCATGCCGTTTCTCCAGCGAACAGTGACGTTCCAGTAAACAGCATCATTAGCGTATCGTTCAGCCAGCCAGTAAATTCCCAAACCGTCACGACGGCATCTTTTTTGGTCTCCGGACCATCAGGAAACATTACCGGAAACGTGCAAACAAGCGGAAGCCAAGTAACATTTACGCCCAGTGCGGATTTGCCCCATGACAGCTTGTTGACGGCCACAATCACAACGGTTGTCCAAGATTTGGTTGGGACTGCGTTGACATCCAATTACTCCTGGACATTTTCAACCAGTGCAGCTCCGGACATAACACCACCAACGGTTCCTGACGGACTTTCAGCAACCCGCACAACAGGAAGTGAAATAGAATTCTCCTGGATCAGCTCGACAGATAATTCCGGCATTGCGGGTTACCAAGTCTATCGTGATGGTGCTTATATGAAATCCGTCACAAACCTTGCTTTGCTCTCATCGTGGGAAGGTGGATTAGATTTCAATACTCAATACTGCTACACGGTTTCAGCAAGTGATTATTCAGGTAACGAGTCGGCGCAATCAATCCCCTTGTGCGTAACTACGCTTGATTTTGCTTCAGGAAGTGTTGCAACTTGGGGCGGAAGCAGATCCCACAGCGACGGTACAATTTCATCGATTTCTTCTCCAGATGTCATAGCGAATATAGATAGCGTCAGTGCCATAACACTCGGGTCGCAAGCTTTTGCAGTGAAGTCAGATGACACGGTGTGGCAATTGGATTTACTCCCTCCGACCCAAGTTTCAGGTCTTGGCAATGTATTAACTGTTTCTGCGGGTGAAAATCACTCACTAGCTGTTAAATCAGACGGGACTGTATGGGTGTGGAACAGCAACTATTATGGACAATTTGGTAACGGGACGACCCAAGATTCTCTGGTGCCGGTACAAATGCTCGCAGTTGGTCAGGTCGTTGCGGTTGCTGCGGGTATTGCTCATTCGCTCGCACTGCAGCCCGACGGAAGCGTATGGGCATCAGGGGGAAATTGGTTGGGTCAACTTGGCGATGGCACGACCATTTCCAAAGATTTACCCGTCCAAGTCCCTAGCCTAAGCAATATAGTCGAGATATCAGCGTATCGGAATCAGTCTCTCGCGTTGAAATCTGATGGAACCATCTGGGCTTGGGGAGACAATGGATTCGGATCCTACCGTTCCACCCCAAGCCAAGTAATTGGCATTTCAAACGGCATCTCGATTGCGCAAGGGCATGGCTTTGCACTTGCAGTGAAAGCAGATGGTACTGTTTGGGGTTGGGGGATCAACACAAGTGGCCAACTTGGAGATGGAACCACTACGAGCAGAACAACGCCGGCTCAAGTAACTGGATTAACTAACGTAATCGCAGTTGCGGCAGGAGATGCCCATTCAATGGCCTTAAGGTCAGATGGGACGGTATGGGCATGGGGGAATAACAGTAGTGGCGAGCTTGGCGATGGCACTACGATCAGCGAAACCATACCCGTGCAAGTACTTGGGATTAGTCAGGCTAAAGCCATAGCTGCAGGCGGGCATGGATCAATGGCATTACGATGATTCGGCAACCACACACGCTTGATGAATGTTTTATAACTTTGCAACGAGTCGCGAGGTCTTTACCATGCTCCCCTATGTGTTTCCAAAACAGTCCTTCAAGAAAGTCCCGACTATTAGACACCGGCAATAATTCCATGTCAGTTATGTGACGCCATCGTTAAGACGCCCAATCTGAGGTAGATTCCATGTGTAAAGGAAATTCAAAGGCTCACAAGATCGCCCATATCATGGCCACCGGGGTAATGCCACTATTGTCGGGTTGCCTGGCGAATGCACCAGTGCCAATCAACATCAACGATACGAATTCCTCCTTTTATTCAGCCAGAGTCCAATGGCATGCGCCAGCACGCCCGGACGACGTCCAGCCTCCAAACGCGGATGCTGGCATCGAGTTCCAGCAAACACGTACGACTGGGCGAGGCGATCAATCACTTGGAGTCAACGAGCATATGTCGGTCGGAGGAAATTCGGTCACCGGTCCACAGCAAGTTTCCCACCGTGCCGACATCGCATATACGCACCTTATCGCAAATGGCACATACCATTGGGTCACTTATCCTTGTGATACGGATATCTTTTTTGGACTTGGGCGCGTGGATTTTAGGTTGCAATCAGACGTTATCACTGCTTCGCCTTTGATATTGCAAACGTCTAGAGCCAGCTATGGGC
>JBARHR010000177.1:0-2777 GCA_049799335.1 Gallionella sp.
GACGCGCTCGATGAAATATTCGACCGCTATGATGCAATCATCACTCCTGCAACTTCCGGTTCTGCGCCACTCGGCCTGGAGTCAACCGGCAATCCGATGTACTGCACCTTGTGGACATTCTGCGGCATGCCCGCAATCAATCTGCCAATATTGCAATCCGCGAGCGGCCTGCCGGTGGGTGTGCAGCTGGTTGGTCGAGTCGGTGACGATGCACGACTGCTACGCACGGCGCGCTGGCTGATCGACGCCGTCAAGTAACAAACCGTGAAAGTGAGGAAACCATGAAATTCAAAACAATCGCTGGATTGATCGGCCTGATCGCCGTCGTCGGTTTCCTTGCGCCGCCGGTCATCAAGTTGCACAAAATCGCCTTAATCGTGATTGCGTTGATCGGTGCAGGGATGGCGACCTACGAGTTCATCGAAGGCTTGCGCAAGGACGACGACTAACAGTTATCGGCTGGAAAGAATAGCGCCGAAACTAAAGCAAAAGGCAAGCCTTCGGCGAAGCAGAATGTAATGCACGCATCTCACTCCGCCGCCTCACCGGTATAACTGGTTTCAATCGCGTCATATTTTGCAATGTAATTCAAACTTGCATTGATGTCAGATCTGACATAACATATTACTTCATGAGTAGACAGCGCAAACCGTTAGCGTGACCGCAAGGTGAAATTAAAACGCCGCCATTTTCTCTAGCCGTTGGCGAAAGGTGTGTAGTAATAAGGGAGCTTTTTAGCTCCCTTATTTTTCGTCCTTAGGATTTATTGTTGCAATTAATACATAATTAGTTATACTTGCTACATTCGTGGAGGCAATATGACTAATACTCAATCAGCAGTGCAAAATTCAACTGACCGCAGTTCAATTTCGAAGATGCTAATGCAACTGTTCGGACATTGGGCGATCAGCACTGAAGACCAGCTTGATATGCTTGGCTTGGCCAGAGATAACCGAGCAGCCCTTGCTCGGTATCGCAAGGGCGTGCCTATGTCGGCAAGCAGAGACGCAACTGAACGCGCCGGCCATCTCTTGGCGATCCACAAAAACCTGCGCTTACTATTTCCTCATAACCGCGATCTTGCATACAAGTGGATGAGCACAAGGAATAATGCGTTTGAAGGTCGCACACCAGTCGATGTCGTCAAAGATTACGGTTTTGCTGGACTTCTAATGGTGCGAAGCTATTTGGACAGAATGCGCGGCCAATAATGGATGCCATATTTGCCGGGCTTAGACTTGCGGATACGCATAGTGACCTGTATCGGAATATCGTATCGCTCCGAGTGACTGAAAATCTGTTCGATGATTTGAGCGAAGATCCGAGTGACTGGCAACAAGCGATAGAGTTGGAACTTCAAACTCAACCAGCAACCTATATCTCGAAAAGCCCAATTATTCATCGTCCATTTGAAGAAGCGGCTTGGGAAGAAGCGATTGGATTCCCGTTTAGAGAGTGGTCGCGTAGTCGCTATTCGGATGGCTCATTTGGCGTCTGGTACGGCTCCGATACTTTAGAAACGACCATTTATGAGACCTCATATCACTGGCGCAATAAACTATTGGCCGATGCCGGTTTTGACGAAGCTGGAATAACTATCGAACGTCGCGTTCATCTTGTTAGATGCGACGCTGCACTCATCGATCTGCGCGACATGGTTACTCAGCATCCAATGCTGGTTAGCCCAAATGACTACACTGTTACTCAACAAGTGGGTGGAAGATTACATAGGGAAGGACACCCGGGGTTGGTAACAGTATCCGCTCGATATGCAGGTGACGTGTACGCCGTTTTTAATCCTGCAGTGCTATCAAATCCACGGTCGAATTGTTATCTCACATACACCACAACTGACAACGGAGTAGTTGTGGAACGCACCCCAGGTGAATTGTTGTTATCTGTTCCTGGGTAATGTCCGTTGTGGCAGTTCGGTAGCGGTCATTTAATTGTTCAACTCAGTTTGAGTGATCAATTCCCTTACTTACTTTGATTGAAGGCTAACAGACGCCGTAAAATCTCATCGTCAGTCATGGCTACTGTGTAATCTCCCCATCCATAAGCAGCAGCAACTGCGGAATCTAGTTCTGCGTGAGCTTGGACTATTGATCCGGAACTCATTATCCAAGAATCCGTTCGCATTGAGCCTGTCGAAATGTGAATGGATTCTTGTGCTTCGACAGGCTCAGCACGAACGGCAATCCGGTTCAAAGCGTGCCGGATCAATAGCACAAGGTTGTTACGCGGCGCTACATTCTTTTTCCAGCCGGTCGGCTGTAAACGGTCGCCAACGCCTGCTCGTCACCGACGTTGCCCGGAAAAATCACTACCGGCAAATTCGGGTAGCGTGAATGATCGGCAGGACAACACACCACGGAGCACCCCGCCAATATTTGTCCGACCACGCGCAAGGTACGCAATGCCAACCCCGAACTCAACACATCATTCGACGTGATACCGCCTTTGCTGATGAGAAACCCCAGCGTCTCGGGAAGATTGCGCACCACGTCCATCAAAAACGCGGACACCATGTCTCCAAACGCCAGCCGCGCAGCCTGGTCCGAAAATGTTTTTTCCACGCGACTGGCAAAAAAACCGGCGTTATGCCAGCGGCATGGAACTGTTCGCACTGGCGCGCATTCCGGTGGTGACTGACGCGCTCGATGAAATATTCGACCGCTATGATGCAATCATCACTCCTGCAACTTCCGGTTCTGCGCCACTCGGCCTGGAGTCAACCGGCAATCCGATGTACTGCACCTTGTGGACATTCTGCGGCA
>JBARHR010000178.1:0-26673 GCA_049799335.1 Gallionella sp.
GCTCTTTGATGTTGAATGCACGGTGATGCTACCTGTTGCGGGAACAGGGGCAGGCGTTGGTTTTGGAGCAGGAGCAGGAGCAGGAGCAGGAGCAGGAGCAGGAGCAGGAGCAGGAGCAGTTGTACTGGGCTTAGAGTGACACGAGTAGCAGTCCATTCCGTAATTTCCATGTTTCACTGCTGCATCCGCATAATTTGCCAGCGTACACGCACCGCCACAATTGGACGGTGCAGGTTGAAGAGCGGCAAACGCATTGCCCGCAAATAAGGCTGACGCGGACAATGCGGTTGCAATAACCAGAGATTTAAAAGTGTTAATCGATTTCATGTTGCCTCCAAAAATTAAATTGCGATAGGCGCCGGGGGTTGCACCACTCAAGTTCGTTGAGTGGGCGCACATTAATCGCGCACTCTTAGTGGAGTGTTAGCGCGATGAAATATTTATAAAAAGGTTTTCTGCGACGCCCACAAGCAAGCGTTATCATTGAACATGCTTGTAGTTGATCAACATTAGGCTGAGCGTGTATGAAGAAGGCAGTCATATTCACCGATCTGGATGGAACGCTGCTGGACGACGCCTATAACTATTCCAAGGTACGTCCGGCGTTGAATCTGATTCAACGTAGTGATACGCCTTTCATCCTGTATTCCAGCAAAACCCGTGCAGAAATTAATGTCTATCGCCTGGGGCTAAAGAACTCGCACCCGTACATTGCCGAAAATGGCGGCGGAATATTCATTCCGCATGGTTACTTCAAGACGCCGATTGACGCAGAAATTTCCGAAGGCGATCGCGTAATACTATTGGGCCAGCCGTATGGAACGATCAGGGAACAGTTCGTCCGGCTGCGAAAACAGCTGAATGTGACGGTGCGCGGTTTTGGCGATATGTCGGTCTCGGAAGTCGCATCGTTGACTGGGCTATCCGGCGGCGACGCCGCGTTGGCCAAACAGCGCGACTTTGATGAACCTTTTGTGTTTGACGGTCCGGTTGAAAAGCGATTTCTCCGCGCAATTGAAGCGTGCGGATTGACCTGGACTCAAGGTCGCATATTTCACGTGATGGGAAACCACGACAAGGGTCGCGCGCTGAAGATACTTATGACACTGTATAAGCGGCAATTCGGCGACGTCAGCAGCATCGCGTTAGGCGATGGCATGAACGACCTGCCGATGCTGATCGCGGCGGATCGTCCGGTACTGGTCAAACGACAGAACTATAGTGTTGACGCGCGTCTTACTGTCCCGAATTTGATGACGACAAAGTTGCCAGGGCCAGCCGGATGGAATGAGGCGGTAACCAATCTGCTGGGGCTGCAGATCAGCGAGAAACACCGAGATGCCGCCGACAGGAACGAGTTACTGGATATTTTCAATGCGGCGCTGGTGGCAGTAGATCCCTATAACGCTGTTTTGAGCGCGGCACACGTAACTCAGAACCAGCTTCACGTGGCAGGGAACGACTATAACCTTGCCAAGTATGATCGCATTGTCGTGGTGGGTGCCGGCAAGGCTACGGCGCGTATGGCTTTGGCGCTTGAATCTCTGCTTGGCTACAAAATCAATGCCGGGGTGATCGTCGTCAAGCAAGGTCACACTGTGCCGCTGGTCTATATTCACCAAGTGGAAGCATCGCACCCGGTTCCAAACGACGCCGGCATCGCCGCGACCCGGCGCATCCTGAGTATGGCGCGTGATGCAGACGAGAGGACGCTGGTTATTGCGCTCGTCTCAGGCGGCGCGTCTGCGCTGCTGGTCGCGCCGGTGGAAGCGATTACGCTGCAGGACAAGCGGGAGACGACGCAACTGCTGCTGAACGCGGGCGCGACCATTTTTGAACTGAACGCGGTTCGCAAGCACCTGTCGATGGTGAAGGGTGGACGTTTGGCACAGGCAGTTTATCCGGGTGAATTGGTCACGTTGATACTGTCTGACGTTATTGGTGATCCGTTGGATGTGATTGCATCCGGTCCGACTTCGCCTGATACTTCAACCTTCGCCGATGCTTGGGCCGTGATCAAGAAATTCGGATTGCAGGACAGAATCCCGCGTCGCGTCGCGCACTATTTGCAACAAGGTGTTGCAGGGGTCTCAGTGGAAACGGTCAAGGAGTCTAATCCTTGCCTGGCTAACACGCGCAATGTAATGGTCGCGAGCAACCGTCAGGCGCTCAGCGCCGCAGAGCAGCGGGCCTTGCTGTCAGGCTATGCGACACGGATAGTTACCGATCAACTTCAGGGAGACGCGCGCGATGCAGCGCGCTATCTGGCTAAGGTGGCCCGCGAAGAACTGGCACTGATGGCGCCGGGCGATTTCAGATGCCTGCTTTGCGGTGGCGAAACCACCGTGACCGTACACGGTGACGGCAAGGGAGGTAGAAATCAGGAATTGGCACTGTACTTTGCGCTGGAGATTGAAGGATTGAATGGTGTGTCCCTGCTTTCTGCAGGTACCGATGGCAACGACGGGCCGACTGACGCGGCGGGCGCCATCGTTGACGGAAGTACGGTAGCGGAAGCGCGGCGTTTTGCACTAAGTCCGTTCGAGTATCTGAGTCGAAATGACTCCTATCATTTTTTTCAGCGATTGGATGCTGAATCAGGATTGCGTTGTCATCTCAAGACTGGACCGACAGGTACCAATGTAATGGATATCCAGATCGTGTTATTGAATAAAAAGGAGCAAGCTTCCGCGCAAACGGACTAAGTTCTTCAGGAGGTACCCGTAAATTGAAGAGTGCAGCCATTCAGAATGGAAGTATAAGTATGACTCGCCTAAATTGAGCGGCCTGACATTATCCTCGGCGTTCCCGGCCATTCCATGCGCGTCTTGTGTGTCGAGTTGATATGACGGTCGCGTACGAATACAAGCACCAGGCACGATCCTGGACGCGGACAGCAAATCAAAATGGCGGGTGCAAAGCGACGTATGGAGATTCGCTAGTCACAGCAATCGAATCGTCTCGTGACCAATTTCGATCTTACTGTGGGCGGAACTGATTCCGGGTCGGGTGACCGCAAATTCTCCTGATATTGTTTCGCGGTAATCGAAGAAGTTTCTTGACATCATTTCGCAATATTGACGTTATAATCATTACCTCAGCCAGTGAAAGGGGTTTTAAAAGACAGTCAGGCGCAATCTAACATCCGGCATACGTACAAAAAGAAGGAACTTTCCATGACGAAAAATGAAGAAAGTGACGACCGGAGGATAGAAGAGCGAGTTCATGTGTCGCTTCCGGTCAACCGTGACGGGCAAGTAGATTTAACCCGCGATATCAGTACCAAAGGGGTCTACTTCGAGGCGAACGAATCCTTTACGTTGGGAGACAGAATCGATTTCGAGATTGAATTCAGCAACCGCGGCGGTATGTTGAAACTTAGTTGCCACGGAGAAATTGTGCGGCTTGAAGATCTCAATGGCAAGGTCGGCGTAGCGGTCAAAATCGTCAATTCTGAAATCAGGTCGAATTGAAATCAGAAAGTGATTCCAGATTTATTCCACAATACTGTTCACAGTCCGCCCGTAATCCAGTAAAGTACCGTCTCCTTACTTACCGACAAGAGCAATAACATGAGTGACAAAGGCCAACAACTGCAGGATCCCTTTCTCAATGCGCTACGCAAAGAACACGTTCAGGTCGCAATATACCTGGTTAACGGAATCAAGTTGCAAGGTCATATCGAGTCTTTCGATCAATACGTAGTGCTTCTAAAGAACACCATCACCCAGATGGTATATAAGCATGCCATCTCTACGATAGTTCCGGTTCGTTCGGTAAGTATTTCCCACGACTCTGCATCGAGTTGATGCCGCATTCGCCCGCGGACGGTAGTAATACATCGTCTGAAAGTCCGCCGGATGCTGCTATTCTGGTCAGTATCGACTTCGGCGCAAGTGATCACAGTGAAAGTCTGGAAGAGTTGCGCCTGCTGGCGGAGACGGCGGGCGTTCGTACCATTGCAATCCTTGAGGGGAAGCGCAAGCAGCCTGACCCCGCTCTGTTCGCGGGCAGCGGGAAGATCCAGGAAATTGCCGAAATCGTGGAGCGCATGCAAGTTCCGCTGGTGATTTTCAATCACGATCTGTCGCCGGCGCAAATGCGCAATCTGACGACCAAGCTGAACACCCGGGTCATAGACCGCACCATGCTGATACTGGACATTTTTGCGCAACGTGCAAAAAGTCACGAGGGCAAGGTTCAGGTCGAATTGGCTCAGCTTAAATATCTGGCCGCGAGACTGGTCGGGCAGGGTGCCGATATGGGGCAGCAGAAGTTTGCGGTTGGCGCGCGCGGTCCGGGCGAGACCAAATTGGAACTTGATCGGCGCAAACTCGACAAGCGCGTACATTTGCTGAAAGAGCGCCTGGAAAAACTCAAGCGTCAGCGTGAAGTGCAGCGCCGCGCACGCAACCGGGCGGATGTACTGTCGGTTTCTATCGTTGGCTATACCAATGCGGGCAAATCGACGTTATTCAATCGCATGACGCGGGCCGATGTCTACGTGGCAGACCAATTGTTTGCAACACTGGATACCACGTCGCGGCGTATGTTTGCGGAAATTGGCGTGCCGCAGGATAGTATGGATGTGGAAGAAGGTAAGGGTGTGACATCCCCCTTGCGAGGGGATATCGTGTTGTCAGACACGGTCGGTTTCATCCGGCATTTGCCGCATTCGCTGGTCGCAGCATTTCGCAGTACTTTGGAAGAGACCGTTCAGGCGGACTTGTTGCTGCATGTTGTGGATGTCAATAACGCCAATCGCGATGACCAGATCGTCGAGGTTAACAAAGTTCTCCAGGAAATTGGTGCGGCAAAAATACCGCAGATACTGGTGTTCAACAAAATAGATTTGCAGGGGTTGCCGCCGGGTGTGCAGCGTGACGAATATGGTAGAATTGCGCGAATTTTTCTGAGTGCCAAGAGCGGTGCGGGGTTGGACGCGTTACGGTCACTCATGATCGAAACGAAAACTGCGCGTCATACGGCCAAGGTAATGGAAAATCAAACTAGAGAAGTGAGAGAAACATGGGATTGAATGATCCGCAATGGGGTAACAGAAACAGTGGCGGCCCGCCTGATCTGGAAGAGATACTCCGCAAGCTTAACGCAAAATTGTCAGCCCTGATGGGCGGCAGAGGTGCACCGCGCAGCCCTGGCGGTGGTGGCGCCCAGCCGCAGCGTTTTGGCGCGGGGATCGGACTGATTGCCGCAATTGTGGCGTTGATCTGGATAGGTAGTGGATTTTATATTGTTGATGCCAGCCAGCGCGGAGTAGTGTTGCGTTTTGGAAAGAAGATCGAAGTGACGGAATCCGGTCCGCGGTGGCATCTTCCTTTTCCGATTGAAACCGTAGAAATCGTAAATCTCAGTCAAGTGCGGACCGTAGAGGTCGGATACCGCGACAGCGTCAAGAACAAGCTCCTGAAAGAATCGCTGATGCTTACCGACGATGAAAATATCATCGATATCCAGTTTGCCGTTCAATACTACTTGAAAGATCCAGCCGACTATCTGTTCAACAACCGCGCGCCGGACGAAAACGTGCGGCAGGCCGCGGAAACCGCGATACGAGAAGTGGTTGGCAAAAACAAAATGGACTTCGTGTTGTATGAAGGCCGGGAGCAGGTTGCAGCGGCAGCAACCCAATTGATTCAGGGTATCCTGGATCGCTACAAGTCGGGGATACTGATCAGCAAGTTGACGATGCAAAATGCGCAGCCGCCTGAACAGGTTCAGGCAGCTTTTGATGATGCGGTCAAAGCCGGTCAGGATAGGGAACGGCAGAAGAATGAAGGCCAGGCTTATGCGAATGACGTGATTCCGCGCGCCAGCGGTACGGCAGCCAGGTTGATCCAGGAGTCGCAGGGCTACAAGCAGAGCGTGATTGCCAATGCTGAAGGCGATGCCAGTCGTTTCAAGCAGATTCTGGTTGAATATCAGAAGGCGCCAGGAGTCACGCGCGAACGCATGTATCTGGACATGATGCAGCAGGTGATGGGCAATGTCAGCAAGGTTATGGTCGACCAGAAGAACGGTACCAGTTTGCTGTATTTGCCGCTCGATAAATTGATGGAGGCGTCGCGTTCGGGCGGCGTGACGACTGTACCGGTCGCTCCTGCTCCGGTAACATCGGAGTCGAACGATAACAGCGCAGCGCAGCGTGCGCGAGACTCGTTGCTGGGTCGCGACAGGGGGACACGTCAATGAACAAGAGTACGGTGAATATATTGATAGTAGCGGTTGTCGTGCTGGTCGTTTTGAGCATGAGCGTGTTCGTGGTTGATCAGCGCCAGAATGCGATCGTGTTCCGGTTGGGAGAAGTGGTTGGCGTAAAAACTGAGCCCGGATTGAATTTCAAAGTACCGTTGATAGAGAACGTACGCTTCTTTGATTCACGGATTTTGACGCTCGATACCGTAGACCCAGAACGTTTCATCACCGCGGAAAAAAAGAACGTGATGGTGGATTCCTTCATCAAGTGGCGCATCGTCGATGTGAAGCAGTACTACATCAGTGTCGGCGGTGATGAAGTGCGCGCCAAGACGCGTTTGCTGCAGACGGTCAATTCGAGCATGCGCGAAGAATTCGGCAAGCGCACCATACACGAAGTGGTTTCCGGAGAGCGCGACCAGATCATGGAAGTGCTGCGCACCAAGACCGACGCAGACGCACGCAAGATCGGCGTGGAAGTGCTGGATGTGCGTTTGAAGCGTGTTGATTTTCCGCTGGAAATCAGCGATTCGGTTTATCGCCGCATGGATGCCGAACGTAAGCGCGTAGCCAATGAATTGCGTGCCTCCGGAGCCGCGGAAGGTGAAAAAATAAAGGCGGATGCGGATAAACAGCGCGAAGTAATTCTCGCGCAGGCTTACCGTGATGCGCAGAAAACCAAGGGCGAGGGCGATGCCAGGGCGACTGCATTGTATGCGGACGCATTCGGAAAAAATCCCGAGTTCTATGCGTTCTATCGCAGCCTGGAAGCCTACAAGCAAAGTTTCAAGGACAAGAACGACGTGATGGTGATCGACCCAAGCTCTGAGTTTTTCAAGTATCTGAAAAGTTCTGGCAGGTAACAGGTGTGCTCGACTATTTTCTGCTTGGACTGGCGATGATGCTGGTGGTCGAAGGATTGTGGCCGTTCATCATGCCGGAACTATGGCGCAGAACGTTTCGCAAACTGGTAACAATGACTGACGGTCAGCTGCGGTTTGTCGGAATTACCGCGATGCTATCCGGGATCATATTGTTGCAGTGGATCAAGTGATGCAAAACTGGCTTCTTCCCGAATACGTCGAAGATATGCTGCCCGACGAGGCGTGGCGAGTAGAGCAGATGCGCGGTCAGTTTCTCGAACTGTTGCGCAAGTCTGGATATCAACTGGTTTCGCCGCCTTTGATCGAATACGCCGAGTCACTGCTGATTGAAGGCAGTGAAGACATGGAGCTGCGTACCTTCAAACTGGTCGATCAATTGAGCGGCCGTACCTTGGCGCTGCGTGCCGACATTACCCCCCAAGTTGCCCGTATAGACGCTCACCTGCTTAACCGCAAAGGGGTGACGCGCTTGTGCTATGCCGGCAGAGTGATCCATACACAACCGGCCGGCGTGACGCGCACCAGGGAACTGCTGCAAATTGGTGCCGAGTTGTATGGCCACAATGGTCTGGACAGCGATCTGGAGATTCAGCAACTCATGCTGCAATCGCTGGACTTGCTGGGCGTCAGACAAGTGCACCTTGACCTTGGTCACGTCGCAGTCCTTCGTGCGCTGGTCAACCATGGCGAGCTGCACAAACAGCTCGAAGGTGAATTGTTTATCGCACTGCAAAGCAAGGATGTCGCCGGTTTGAAAATCCTGGTGGAGCCCTTGCCAGCGGAGATAGCTCGCGCCTTGCTCGCATTGCCCACGTTGTACGGGGATGTTGCCGAGGTATTGCCCAGAGCGCGGAAACTGTTGCCTGAAGTAGGCGAAATTGTTGCCGCACTGGACGCGTTGCAAACAACTGCGGACCGGCTGCAAACTCAAGTTTCCAGCATCGGAGTGGACCTCGCCGATTTGCGCGGATATCACTATCACAGTGGCATGGTGTTTGCGGCATACCATGCGGGCAGTCACGATGCGATCGCGCTGGGTGGCCGATATGACGAGCTGGGAAAAAGCTTTGGCCGTGCGCGTGCCGCGACCGGATTCAGCATGGATTTGCGCCAGTTATATCGGCTGCAGTCGGTTCAGACTTCTCGCAAGGGCATTGTTGCGCCGCACCTTGACGACGTTGCCTTGCGGAGCAAAATTGCGACGTTGCGCGCGGCCGGAGAAACCGTGGTGGTCGACCTGCTCGGTGACGCTACAGTTCGCCACGAATTGCAATGCGATCACGAACTGGTGTTGCGCAATGGGGCATGGCAGATTGTTGCACTTTAATTCAATCTTTTGGAAGCGTCGTGATGGCTAAGAATGTCGTGGTAATCGGCACCCAGTGGGGTGATGAAGGCAAGGGAAAAATCGTCGATTGGTTGACGGATCATTCACAGGGTGTGGTGCGTTTTCAGGGCGGGCACAATGCCGGCCATACGCTGGTCATAGGCGGCAAGAAAACCGTACTGCACCTGATTCCTTCCGGGATATTGCGCGATCACGTCATGTGCTACATCGGTAACGGCGTGGTGCTGTCTCCGCACGCTTTGCTCAAGGAAATGGACGAGTTGCAGGCGGCGGGCATCGATATCTATAACCGATTGAAAGTATCCGAGGCCTGTCCGCTGATACTTCCGTATCACGAAGCACTGGACAAAGCACGCGAACTGGCGAAGGGTGCTGCCAAGATCGGCACCACCGGACGCGGCATCGGTCCGGCCTACGAGGACAAGGTGGCGCGCCGTGCGATACGCCTGCAGGACATATTTTTCCGCGAGCGCTTTGCGGCCAAACTCGGAGAAGTGCTCGATTATCACAATTTTGTCCTGAAAAACTACTTCAAGGCGGCGACCGTCGATTTCCAGAAGACGTTGGATGAAACCCTTAAACTGGGCGAACGCATCAAACCTCTGGTAATGGATATTCCGCGTGCCCTGTATGAAGCCAATCAGGCCGGACAGAATCTGCTGTTCGAAGGCGCGCAGGGTGCGCTGCTGGACATCGATCACGGTACCTACCCCTACGTAACATCGAGCAACTGCATCGCCGGTGCAGCTTGCGCGGGTGCCGGAGTCGGCCCGCAAATGTTGAATTATGTACTGGGGATTACCAAGGCATACACCACGCGAGTCGGGTCCGGTCCGTTCCCTACCGAATTGTATGATGCCGAAGACAAGCGCGATCCCATCGGTGAAGGCCTCGCCAAGCGCGGTCATGAGTTCGGTTCGACAACCGGTCGCCCACGCCGTTGCGGCTGGTTTGATGCGGCTGCGCTGAAGCGCTCCATACAAATCAACGGTGTGTCCGGTTTATGCATCACCAAGCTAGATGTCATGGATGGCATGGAGGTAGTGCGACTTGGGGTGGGATATCTGATCAATGGCGTAGAAAGTGACATACTTCCGCCGGGTGCCGATTCAATCGCCGATTGCCAGCCGGTTTACGAAGAAATGCCGGGCTGGAGCGAAAGCACACTGGGTGTGCAGCGCTATCAGGATCTGCCGCAGGCCGCGCGCAACTATCTGGAGCGAATCGCTACGGTTTGCGGGGTGACGGTTGATATGGTTTCCACCGGTCCTGATCGTGATGAAACGATCGTATTGCGTCATCCCTTCAAGTAATTCCAGGTTGAGCGATGATATGCCGGGCGCAGTGCAAAATTTGCACTGCGTTGTTGTTTCAGCATTGGGTATTTTGAACGAGCGTCGGTGACGCAGTTATTCCGCGATTTCGAACTTGAAAGGGAAATGGCCCGCTTGCGCGAGCCAAATCATGTCTTGGTGCCCAGAAGAGGATCGGTCACACAGGCGCGACCCCGGCATCCGCTGTATCGGATGTCTTTCGAGTCCTGGCGCGAAGCATGCTTCGCTGTTCCGGGCACGAAAAAGAAATGGCCCGCTTGCGCGAGCCAAATCATGTCTTGGTGCCCAGAAGAGGACTCGAACCTCCACACCTTGCGGCACACGGACCTGAACCGTGCGCGTCTACCAATTCCGCCATCTGGGCTTTTTGATGAAGGCGCGCAATTTAATAGTTAAAGGAAATATTGTCAATGAAAAATAAAAACAACATCCGTCTGCTGGACCCATTTCTGGAACGGGAGCGCGATCAGTACGAGAGCCCCCTGCCAAGCCGTGAATACATCCTGGAGCTGCTTACCGAACACGGTGCGCCCATGGCGGACGACGAGTTGCTGGTCAAACTGCGCATTGAAAAGGATGAAGAAGACCTGTTTTCCCGCCGTTTGCGGGCGATGGAACGCGATGGCCAGATCATGCGCAACCGCAAGCGTGCAATCTGCGTGGTGGATAAACTTGACCTGGTCAAGGGTAAGGTACAGGGACATGCCGATGGTTTCGGCTTCTTGCTTCCTGAAGATGGCAGCCCGGACATGTTCCTCAGCGAAAAGGAAATGCATCAGGTATTGAACGGCGACGTGGTAATGGTGCGACAATCAGGTGTGGACCGTCGCGGTCGTCCCGAAGCGAAGATAGTCGAAGTGCTGGAACGCGCCAATAACCGCGTGGTCGGGCGGTTGTTCGAAGAGCACGGCATCCATTTTGTAGTCGCCGAAAACCGTCGCATCAGCCAGGACATTCTGGTTGCGCCTGGCCAATCAGGTGCTGCAAAACCCGGGCAAGTGGTAATGCTGGAAATCCTCAAGCATCCCGACAAGCACGCGCAACCTATCGGCCGTATCGTCGAAGTGCTTGGCAATTATGCGGATCCCGGCATGGAGATCGAAATCGCGTTGCGCAAGCACGACCTGCCCCACGAGTTTCCGAAGGATGTCGAATTACAGGCCAAGGCTATTCCACCAGTGGTGGTTGCTCAAGACTGGGCAGGCCGTGAGGATATTCGCAATTTGCCTTTGGTCACCATAGACGGCGAAACTGCGAGAGACTTTGACGACGCGGTATATTGTGCGCCGAACAACAGTGGTTATCGTCTGGTGGTTGGCATCGCGGATGTCAGTCACTATGTAAAAGCCGGTAGTCCGCTGGATCGGGAGGCGATACTGCGCGGCAACTCCGTATATTTTCCGCGTCGCGTGATTCCGATGCTGCCGGAAGAATTGTCCAACGGGTTATGCTCACTGAACCCGAAGCTGGACCGGATGTGCATGGTATGCGACATAAACATCAGCAACAGCGGCGAGATTGAAAAATACCGATTTTATCCTTCGGTGATGCATTCACAGGCACGCCTGACCTATACCGACGTGGCCGCGATGCTGGCCGAACCGGATGGTGAACTGGCCAGAGCAAATGTCGGCATAGTGCCGCACTTGCAGAATCTGTATGCGCTGTTCCAGAAGTTGTTGAAGGCCAGAGCTAAACGCGGTGCTATCGACTTTGAAACAGTCGAGACGCAGATGATATTCACCGACCAGGGCAAGATTGAGCGCATCATTCCGGTGGTGCGCAACGACGCGCACAAGTTGATAGAAGAGTGCATGCTGGCGGCGAATGTGTGCGCCGCAGATTTCCTTCAGGAACATCAGCACACAGTGTTGTTCCGCGTGCATCAGGGACCTACGCCTGAGAAGTTGGAGGCGTTGCGCGAGTTCATGAAGGAATTCGGATTGCAACTGACCGGTGAGGATGATCCGCAGGCCGCCGATTATTCCAAATTGCTGAAGCGCATCAAGGGTCGTCCGGATGCCGGGTTATTGCAAACGGTGATGTTGCGCTCGTTGCGCCAGGCCAAGTATGAGCCGGAGAATATCGGCCATTTCGGCCTCGGCTACGACGCGTATACCCATTTCACCTCGCCGATACGACGCTATCCGGACCTGCTGGTGCATCGCGCGATCAAGGCGGTGCTTGACGGCAAGCATTACAAGCCGGCGCAAAAGTGGGCGGAGCTGGGCGCGCACTGTTCGATGACAGAGCGCCGTGCCGACGATGCCACCCGCGACGTCGAAGCGTGGTTGAAGTGTTTCTATATGCGAGACCATCTCGGCAGCGTGTTCGTTGGAACCGTTTCGTCGGTTACCAGCTTCGGCATGTTTGTCGCGCTCGATGACCTGTACGTTGAAGGTCTGGTACACATTTCCGAACTGGGCAAGGACTATTTCCAGTTCGATGCCTCCAAACACCAGTTGCTCGGCGAACGCACCGGGCAGCGCTATCGCCTCGGCGACCGGGTGCAAGTGCGGGTGGTCAAGGTGGATATGGAAAACACCAAGATCGACTTTGTTCTGGATGAACAGGACACGGACTTGACTCAACGGCAAGGGGCGAAAGTTGCCAGGAAGAAGGCGACATCGAAGAAGTCCGTTACAGACAAACCGCGCAAGGAAAAGAAGCACCATGGCTGATTTGCGTTTGATCTACGGCTTTCACGCGGTAACCGCGCGTATCCGCCAGAATCCGGACGGGGTGCTGGAAGTTTATTTGCAAGCGCAGCGCACCGACCCGCGCATGCGTGACCTGACTAAACTCGCCGAGAACAGCGGTGTGCGCATCATTTCCGTGGATGCAAAGCGCCTCGACGGTATGGCCGGGAATGCGCGTCATCAGGGCGTAGCGGCGCGCGTCGATGCGGCGCAGCGGGTACAGCATCTGGACGACGTACTGGATACGCTCACTGAACCGCCGTTGCTGCTGGTACTGGACGGCGTTCAGGATCCGCACAATCTCGGCGCATGTTTGCGCAGTGCCGATGCATTTGGCGTACATGCAGTCATCGCACCCAAAGATCGCGCGGTCGGCATCACCGCCACCGTCGAGAAAGTCGCGTGCGGCGCAGCCGAGACTGTGCCCTATATTACCGTCACCAACCTGGCGCGCACCCTGCGCGAACTGAAGGAACGCGATATCTGGGTGGTCGGCGCGGCTGGCGACGCCGAGCGGGACCTGAACAGTTTCAGTCACTCCGCGGCACTTGCCTGGGTATTGGGCGCGGAAGGCGAAGGATTGCGTCGTTTGACGCGCGACACCTGTGATGAATTGGTACGCATTCCGATGCTCGGTAATGTCGAAAGTCTGAACGTTTCCGTCACTACAGGTATTTGCCTGTTTGAGGCGCGAAAACAGCGCGCATAAAGCCATTTGATCCGATCAAAAGTTCTGGCCATGTGTATAATCGATAACTAATAAACTTGCGGCAGCACCATGAATATTTCAGGTTTATTGACCGGTTTCGAGTTTAACTATTAATTTTGATGTAAGGGCATTCCTATGAAACTAAGTACATTAAGTATGGCTGTAGCCTCCGCACTTTTGGGCACTGTTGTAGCGCATGCGAGCGAGTTCAGCGGCAGTTATCTGGGCGGCAGAATTGGCTATAACGAAAACCGTCCGGTAACCAGCACCACTTCGGATAAAGCTTTTCCCGGCCTGCAAGGCGGACATGGCTGGGACAAGGGCGAATGGATGTTGGCGGTTGAAGGTTTCTATGATCATCACACCAAATCGGTTACCGGCAGGGACTATGGCGCGGACTTGAAAATAGGCTTGCCATCCGACAAGCTCATGCCGTATGCGAAATTGGGCCTGGCCGGGTCTGACCCCGGTACGCGCCTGCACGGCGGCGTGGGTATCGAGTACAAATTTGCACCGCAATGGAGTGTTTTGGGTGAATGGACTCTGGACACGAAGTCAGTCAATTCCGTGGATCAGAAGAACAACAATATCTCCGTAGGGCTGAACTATTATTTTGGCAAGCCCGCAGTTGCGCCGGTCATGGTTGCCGCACCGGTAGTGGTGCCGCCTCCACCTCCACCGCCAGAGCCGGTAGTTGTTGAACCGCCTCCCGCTCCGCTTCCTGAGCCGGTAGTCGCCGTTGAACCACCTCCACCAGCTCCGGTACCCGAGCCGGCACCTCGGACGATCTTCACTGACAAGCCGATTACCATAGAAGGTGCGAGCTTCGATACCAACTCTGCGAAGTTGAAACCGACTGCGTTCCAACAACTGGATGTCGTCGTGGAATTTGCCGACAAGTACAAGGATGCAAACCTGACTGTGGTTGGCTATACCGACAGCCGCGGAAACGAGAGTTATAACCAGAAACTTTCCGCCAAGCGCGCAGAGTCGGTGAAAGCCTATCTGGTTGGCAAGGGTGTTGCTGCAGACCGTATCATTACGGACGGCAAGGGCTCAGCAAATCCGGTTGGTGATAACAAAACTGCAGCTGGTCAGGCACAAAACCGCCGTGTGGAGATCAATTCGGTGGAGCGCGTGGCGGAAGTCGTCAAATAAGTTTTTCCGGTAAAGAAGCAAAGAAAAAGCGGGCTGGGGACAGCCCGCTTGGTTTTTGTGCTGAATACTTTTCCGGGAGCCGGGACGGGGCGAACTACGCGGAAACAAAATCGCAATAAATCCACAATACTCCTGTCATCCATCATTCATAGGATGTCCTGCACCAAAGATTGGTAAAGCTCTCATTCCCTTTCAATTCTGCACCAGGAGATCCAGATGAAATTCAAAATGATCGCACTATCGGTTGCTTCAGCGATTGCGCTGAGCGCTTGCGGCAGTTCGAATAACAACAGCACCAGCACCGCGACCGGCATCTTGTCCGATTCCTACGTCAAGGGAGTAACGTACACCACCTCCAGCAATGGCAGTGGCACCACCGGCGCGAATGGTGAGTTCAGCTACAAGGCCGGGGATACTGTTACTTTCAAGATAGGCAGTGTCACACTGGGTACGGTGGACATGGCCAGCGCAGCGCTGAGTAACGATAGTGGTCGGCTGATGGTCAGACCCAAAGATCTCGCCGGCGTGGTAGATGAGACTGATGAAAAATCCCTGGCAATCGGACAGTTCATTCAAACCGCTGCCGGTGCATTACCCAATGATACCCATATCGATGCGGGCGCCCATGCCGCTGCATTTACCACCGCGGACTCGATAGACGGATTGGACAAGGTGAATACCTTGGTGAATCGTGCGGGACTGACTCCGGTGTCGCTGGAACATGTCTCGAATCATATGTTGAATGCGCCAGCCGACGTGAAATCCGTAGAGTTTACGCCTACGGACGTAACCGGCTTGTCAGATGCCAATCGTGCGATTAGCTACACTTCATCGACGGTAAAAGTTACTTATGCTGACAACAGCATCAAGACTTTCCCGTTGTCCTATGTAAATCTGTTCAATAACATCGACACCAACAAGACGACCGACCATTCCGCCGTGGCAACCGTGCGCGACAAGACCGGTGCAATCGTCAATTCCAGCGCGCCGTATGTTCCTCAAGCGCCGGATGCCAACTCATTGATGGAAGTCGGTGGCACACCGTATCTGGTGACGCATTTCGAGTACGAAAACTCCAACTACGGCAAATTGCCGATGCTGATGACCGTGGCCAAATTGGACCAGAATAGCAGCGACGGAAAATTGACCGTTAATGGCAATATTTCCCAGGTTGACTTCTCCGGCGTAAATGGTCTTTGGGTACCCTGCGCCGGTAGCCGCTCGCCATGGAACACACATCTTGGTTCCGAAGAATACGAACCGGATGCACGTTGCGATACGGCCAATTTAGATACTACGTTTGCTGCAAGCAGTTCCTGCACCAGCATGGAATACGAAGCGCGCATGAATGCTTTCCGTGTGCTTTATGGCGATACGACTGCATCTCCATACAACTATGGTCGTCTACCTGAAGTCACCGTCAATATCGACGGCAGCACCAAGGTAGAAAAATGGTATACGCTGGGTCGCATCGCACGTGAGAAAGTACAGTTCTTCGGCGATTCCCGTACCGCAATTCAGGGCGATGATGGCACTTATACGTCGTTGACGATGTTTGTTGCGGACAAGGCAAAAGACATTTCCGCCGGAACGCTTTACGCGGCGAAATGGAACCAGATTTCCCCTGCAGGTACTGATGGCGGCAGTGCCAACCTGACGTGGATCAAACTCGGCCACGCCACTCACACAGATATCAAGGCGGCCGTGGATGCTGGCATAAAATTCAGCGACCTGTTCGAAGTGAGTGCTGTTGCCGATGTTGCAGGCGGTTTTACCACCATAAAACATGGTCACGAAGTTGCTACCACGGAACACCTGAAACTCAAGTCTGGAAACTACTACTTGCCACCGAGTGGTCGCGCAGTACCGATTGCGACGCTGGCTGCATTCTTGGAAACTCGCCGCTATGCAGCGATCATGGGAGCGACTGTCGAGTTCGAGAAGTATGAAGGTGTCGCTTACAACGCCCGAGACAATAAGGCATATGCGGCGATGACACGTATGACCAACGGTATGGAAGACAAATCGGCGGATGCAGCCAACGATATTCGCCTGAAGAAGAACAGCTCTGGAGCCGTATACCAGTTGACGTTGCAATCGGGTGTCACTGATACCGACGGAGTTACGATTAACAGCCACCACGTTCCGGTTGCGATGGAAGCACTGGTTATCGGCCAGGACATGACTCAGGATGCCGAGGGCAATAAGTCAGTAATAGACAACATTGCCAGCCCCGACAATCTGGCGTTCTCCGAGCACATGCGCGTGTTGTTCATCGGCGAAGATACCAGCAACCACGTCAACAATTACCTGTGGGCCTACCATGTTGATACCGGGAAGCTGGTGCGCATCCTGTCGATTCCGATGGGTGCAGAATCAACCGGTCTGCAGGTGGTCGACAACCTGAACGGCCGTGCCTACATCATGAGCAACTATCAGCATGCCGGCGACAGGAACAGCACGGCGCAGGCAACTTTTGACCGTATTCTGCCGCTTATCAATCCGGCCAAGGCGGAAGTAGGTTATCTGGGCGGCCTGCCAGCAATGCGCTAATCACATTCTCCAACAATACTTTCAACCGTGGCGATCGCAAGGTCCCACGGTTTTTTTGAATTTATTGTCGCGATCCGTCCGCCGCTTCACGCTGAAGTGACGTTGACACAACTAGGTCGGTTGCGGGTTTCCTGGATTGTTGCCGGAACCATCGGGCCGACATTCACCTTTCACCAGAATGCCAGCGCAACGCCTTTGTTCCTCGGATTCCTCCGGATGGTCCTGCAGATATCTATTCATGAAATGCGCGAAATCGGAAACATAATTTTTTTCCATTATTGACCTCCAGAAATCTGAACGACGAAGACGCACTACCCGGAAAACCTGCTCGATCTGACAGACGACTAAGGCGGGAAAACTGAACGTGTTGATCTACGCAAACAGAAAGTAAAACGATTTAGCTACGAATACCCGAAACCATCGTATACCCCGGCCGCAAAAGTGTCCACGTAAACCGCATCCGCTTCAGAAGATGCGTATGAATGTCCTCAGCGGGGCTTGAACGGGCTGTGTTCATTCAGCTCGTCCACATATCCGGAAATGGCCGAGGTTTCCTGTTGCAGATAGCGCTCCACTGCGCGCGAGAATTCGGGGTGCGCCAGCCAGTGCGCGGATTGTGTGGTCACCGGCAAAAAGCCGCGTGCCAGTTTGTGCTCTCCCTGCGCACCACCTTCAAAGGTCTTGATGTTCCGCTCGATGCAAAACTCAATCGCCTGATAGTAGCAAGTCTCAAAATGCAGGCCCGGATGAAATTCGAAGGTACCCCAGGAGCGGCCATACATGATGTCGGGGGTATACAGCGTCAGCGCGCTGGCGATGTTCCTGCCGTCAAGCGTAGCAATGATCAACAGCGTGTGCTGCGGCAGTGCCACACCGATGCGGTGAAAAAAATCGTCATTCAGTGCAGGCGGTGAATGGTGTATCTGCCGCGTATGCGCATAACATGAGGCGAAGAACGCCCATTGCTCTTCGGTCGCGATATCGCCGGGTATGCAGCGCAGCTCGATGCCCGCCTCTCGTACTTTGCGCCGCTCCTGCCTGATGCGTTTGCGCTTGTCACGGCTCAATGCGGTCAGGAAATCTTCGAAATCCCGGTAGCCCGGGTTTTGCCAATGGAACTGCACATCCTGGCGCAGCATCATGCCGTGCTGCCTTGCAAGTTCCGCGTCGGAGTCATCGAGAAACAGGCAATGCAACGACGACATGCCGCTTTCCTGAGCGAATTGCAGCGCATGTTTCAGCAGCATCGGGCGAATTTCCGCGGACGCAGCCAGCAGACGTCGTCCGGTCACCGGGGTGAACGGGACGGTACATACCAGCTTGGGGTAATAACGCAGGCCGCTGCGATGATACGCGTCGGCCCACGCCCAATCGAACACGTGCTCGCCATACGAATTGGATTTTATGTAGAGCGGCATTGCGCCCAGCAATTGCTGTCCATCCCACAACGCAAGATGTTGCGGTTGCCAGCCGAACGCAGCCGTGGCGCAGCCGCTTTGCTGCAGCGCATGCAAGTAGGCGTGGAAAATTGACGGATTTTTGTCGACCAGCGCGTTCCACTCGCCGGCTGGAATTTCTGCCAGATCGGCAATGACCTTAAATGCGGGTGTCGTCATCGTTTCATTGTGGCCGACCGGTGATAAATATTGCTCGCTATCCGGTCCGCTTACGCATTGCCGTATAGTTGCCGGAACAATTCGACAGTATCAGCGGTTCGCGGCAACGCTATGGGAATATCTCGATACCCGTTACGGCTGTTTGGCGAGCTCGGCGCGTACCACAAGTACACGATACAAATTAAGGTCAGCTTGTTTGTAGACCTGTGCACCTTCCAGTTTTACCTTGCCGCCTTCCTTGGGGCCGAGGGTCGAGGCGACCAGCAGGTTGTCGCTTTGGCCGTCTGGCTGGCGCGTGGTTGCGTCAAAGTGCACGACGCGCACATACACATTGGCAACCGCGAATTCGTTGGGGTTGTAGACCGCGGCAAAGACATAGCCCATATTGTCCGACTGCGGTCCGGATCGCAGAAATTTTCCGGGACTGCCCGCAAATTCCTCAGCGCTTGGCGTTCCCGGAGCGGTCGCAGCGGTTGGCGACGCGGCCTTTTCTGTTGCAGCGTCGGCAGCACAAGCGGTCGTTGCAAACATCATTGCGATACCGGCAAACCAGTAAGTGCATGGTCTAAACATCATAGGTTCCTTGAGGATGACGGAGATTGTTGGGCAACATTCTAGCAGGAGAAAGTCGGCCCAAAGAAGACGAATTATGCCGCTTGCCATGTATTGGGTTATGGCGTCTAATCCTCGGCGCATATCCCTGTTCTGGGCCTGTGTAATTCCGTAAGAGAGATTTGTTAGGTTCATTACCTGTCGTCCAAACCACGCTTGAGGAGGCAATATGAGCAATACATCGCCCGGTTTTCTGCGTCAGCTGCCAAACGCACTTCCCGGACTCGCACTAATCGTCATAACCATGGTGGTGATCCGTCTATGGATCGAACCCTGGATGGGCAGTACCGAGCTTTTCGGTACCAAGGGCTGGCTGATCAAGGTCACGCATCTCAACTACATCCTGCTCGGCATCATCTGCGGCATGCTCTACCGCAATGTACTGTTCGGCGGGACTATGCCGGCGATGTTTGTCGACGGTTTCAAGCTGTCACGGCTGATGATCAAGACCGGTATCATCATGCTCGGTTCGCTCTACACCTTCTCGGCGATCGTCCAACTGGGTGCCATGGCGATCTTTTTGATCGGCGGTTTCGTGATATTGACCATCGTCATGGTGCTGTGGCTGGGCAAGGTGTTCGGACTGGATCGCTCGATGACCGGCGTGCTGGCCAACGCGCTGAGCATCTGCGGCGTGAGCGCCGCTGTGGCCACGGCGCCGGCGGTGGAAGCCAAGGGCAGTCATGTCGCCTACGCCATCGCCACGATACTCGGCTTTGGTATCCTGACGATGTTCATCAGTCCGTTCATCGGTCATGCGCTTGAACTTACCGATTTGCAATACGGTGCCTGGATAGGCACCGGGATACTAAACTCCGGTCAGGTGCTGGCGGCCGCGCTTGCATTCAATCCGAATGTGGCGCCGGGAACCGCGGTATCGGTGGCGGAGATATGGAACATCATGCGCGTGATCTCGATACCGTTTGCAGTGTTCGCGGTAACCGTCTGGTATTGGGCCGGCAGGGAAGAGACCGACGCTAGCGGCAAGAAGAAAGGCCTGGGCACGTTGCTGGTGGAAAAATTTCCGGTATTCGTGATTGGCTTCATGGCCATGGTATTTCTGACCAGCATGGGCGCTTTCGGCGATATCGGCATCAAGGGTGGGCCACCCGCATCCGACACCATCAAGATGCTGCGCCTGGTGATGCAATGGGTATTCGGCTTCGGCCTGATCGGCCTGGGCGGCTTCATCGACTTCAAGGAGTTGCGTGAAGCCGGCGGCGCACCTCTCAAGCTCGGTCTGATCGTTGGCACCACCAAATACCTGCTGGCGTTGATCGTCGTGTTGCTGATCAAAGATCATCTGACCGCCATCTAACCAAGTCCGAGGAGACATATCATGGCTAATGCAGACAAGACCGGTAGCGAAACCATAGGCGCGGCCGGCGCGAAAAGCAAGATGACGCTGTTCAAGGACGATCGGGCCGAAGACATCGGCTCGATAATACTCACCATACTCATCGTCGCCGTCATAGTCGTTATCAACATGAAATAGACGTCATGGATCACGGCAACATCGTCGTCGCGGTCGACGGTTCTGAGGCTTCGCAAAGCGCACTTGATCATGCCGTTGAACTGGCCCGTCAGGGGAACACACCCCTGACGGGCTTTTTCATAATAGATACCCAGTGGGCCGATTTTATCGGCAACGACTGGCAGTCATCCAAAGGTTCGCGTCAGGGCTTTCTCGACTACATACGCAACGAACAGGAACAACAGGCGGAAGCTGCGCGTGCACAATTTGAGCAGGCTACGCCGGGTGTGGCACACGCCTTGTTCCTGATCCATGCGGGCGATCCCACCACCGTCATGATCGAACAGGCCTCGGCTGAGTCGACGGAAATATTGATCGCCGGCCGGCGCGTATTTCAGGTGAGCGGTCGGCCCAGTCTGAAATCGCTCGCGATTAGGTTGGAGAAAAAAGCGTCGCGGCCGTTACTACTGTTTCCCTGATAGCAAGCGGCGCCAGGGTAAACCGCCGCCACCGAAATCGAAATCGAAATCTATACGCAATCGCGTAGACTATTCCACTAACTATGCGCCCGGGTTAACGCGAAATCCCGCGCAACAACTGCTTAATGCTGCAAGCAAACCTAAAAGATTGAAGAAGGATAATCATCGATGAGACCCAGTGTACAAGGTATATTGATCGTCACCATCGCGGCCTACATGCTGCAATCGGTTACCGGCGGCGACATGATCTCCACGTTCGCGCTTTGGCCGCTGAACGGACCTTTCATGCCCTGGCAGCTGGTGACCTATGCGTTCCTGCACGGCAGCCTGATGCACATCGTATTCAATATGTACGGCCTGTGGATATTCGGTCGTGAATTGGAAGCACTGCTCGGTCGCAAGGTATTTCTGCAACTGTATTTCGCCAGCGTTGTGACCGCCGGAATTGCACAGGTATTGGTCACCACTTTTTCCGGCGGGATGTATCCGACGATAGGCGCTTCAGGCGGCGTCTTCGGCTTGCTGCTCGCCTACGCGATCTTCTATCCGCACCGGGTAATCATGTTGCTGTTTCCGCCGGTCCCATTGAAGGCGCGAACTTTCGTGATTCTCTACGCGGCCCTCGAACTCTACCTCGGCGTAAGCGGCACACAGGCAGGCGTCGCGCATTTTGCGCACCTCGGCGGCATGGTCGGAGCGTATTGGGTGATACGCAACCGGCGCAGCGGCCGGTGGAATTGAGCGGCGCAAATCGCTTTCACCTGCTGCAACATCCCGCGCCATGAAACCCTATGCCGAATCCTGCGAAAAGAACAAAGAGCCTATCCTCGCCGAGTTGGTGCGGATATTCGCCGACCGCAGACGCGTCCTGGAAATCGCCAGCGGCACCGGTCAGCATGCGGTGCATTTTGCCAAGGCGTTGCCGCACCTGATCTGGCAACCCAGCGAATTGACCCAGAACGTCGCCGGCATCCAAGCCTGGCTGGATGAAGCGCAACTCCCCAATGTGCTACCGCCGCTGGCCGTCGACGTGAACGACGCGCACTGGCCGATTGAACCTGTTGATGCGATTTTCAACGCCAATACCGTGCACATCATCTCTTGGTCGGAAGTCGAGAAACTGTTCGCGCATATCGGCCGCATCATCTTGCCTGGCGCGCGCGTCTGCTTTTATGGGCCATACAACTACGACGGGAAATTCACCTCGGAAAGCAACGCGCGCTTCGATGTCTGGCTGAAATCACGCGACCCAAACAGCGGTGTGCGCGATTTTGAGGCTATCAATCAACTTGCCGCAACGCATGGTCTCGACTTGCTCGAAGACATTGCGATGCCATCCAACAACCGCATGCTGGTGTGGCAAGGGTCGAGTCGATAGACGGTAGTGTATTCCCGCCTTGGCGGAGATGAGCAATGCGCATTACTTGCCCAACTCGGCTGTTTCAACCATTACCTTGTATAACTTCAGTTCGGCGGTGTTCGTTACACGCACACCTGTGATCTGCAACTGACCGCGCTGTCCGGGGTCGATGCGTGGCGAAATCAACAGTGAATCACTCTGCGCGACCGGCTGCCCGGTTGCGGCGTTGTATTGCACCACCCGAGCATGTACGTTGGTCACCGCAACACTGTTGGGGTTGCTGACGACGGCAAACAGATTTCCGCTGTTGTCTGTCATCGCAGCGGCCTGTAGATATTTGGACGGATTGCGCGGGAGATCGAGACGCATGTAGTGCTCGGTCGATAACTTGCCCACATCCGAGTTGGAAGCGGCGGCAGTTTGGTAATTTTTCAAGGCACTATCGACATCCCCTCTGGACTCCGCAATCTGGCCTAGATAATAGTAGCTGCCCGCTGTGGGCAGCAGTTCAACGCTGCGCTTGAGGTAGGGCTCGGCCTCTGCTTGCCGTCCCAGCTTGCTCAGCACGATGCCGCTCTGCACCTGCGGACGAAAGTAATCCGGCTGCAGGTTGATGGCTTGTTTGTAGAAAATCAGCGCCGCCTCGTTGTTGTCCTGTTTAAGTGCGATATCGCCCAGCAGCTCCTGAAAGCGTGCCTCGCGCGGTGCGCCCTTGGCCGCCTGCTTGGCCAAAGTGCTTGCCTTTTGCACGTCCCCATTGGCCAGAGCCTTTACACCATCGTCATAGGCCTGATACGCAGCCCGCGTAGCCTTGAGCTTGCCCAATTTTTGCGCATAGATTTCTCTGCCCCATTCACCACCGGCACCTATCCGCGCCAGCGTCGCCCGGTTGGCTGCAACACGCGCCTCCGAAGGTGGGTGGCTGGCGAACAGGCCGTCGATGAAACTCGATTTCTGATCCTTGCTCAGGCGCACGAACGTCTCTTGCAACGTCACCGCCGCTGCGGGGTCGTAACCAGCACGCTTCATGTATTCCATGCCGTACAAGTCCGCTTCGGATTCCTCATCGCGGCCAAACTTTGTGGAGATAAGCTGCGAGCTTAGCGCCGCACCGCCCACCACCAGATTCGCATAGCTCTTGTCCTGCGCGGCAACACCTGCCGCGAGCACCGCACCCTGCAGCAGCATGCCGGTCTCCATCTTCTGCGCTCCATGCCGCGCAGCCGCATGCACGATCTCATGACTCAGCACAGCAGCAAGCTCAGCCTCGCTGTTCAGCTCGTAAAGCAGGCCGCGATTGAATGCGATCTTGCCGCCCGGCAACGCCCAGGCATTCGGCACGGAATCATTCACCACGACAAATTCATACGGCAACTTCCGGTCGGAAACCGCCGCGAGTTTGTTGCCCACACTCTGCACATAGGCGGTCAATTCCGGGTCGACGACGTAATCGCCGCCTTGTTGCTGGCGCGCCGGAACATAATTCTGCTGCCCGATAGAGAGCTCCTGAGATTCGGAAATGAATTGCAGCTCGCGTTTGTGCGTAACCGGGTTCACCCCGCAGGCCGACAACGCAAACACCAGCGTAACAACACACGCGCGGACAATAAACCTGGACATCATTCGCTCCTTGATGGGCTGGAAAATACAGAACAGCGGGATGGCAAATATTTTAACAGGACCAGAGCGAATACCGACGCCGCTGAGCGACGGTTTTGATCGGGCCGGGAGCATATCGCGCACAGATCAAATAGCGACTGGCACACGCAGCGATAACCCATTACCATCAGCGGCAAGTCGCAGTCTTAGCGGCTGTGGAGCGGCGCCGCCAGACAACAACAAAATAGGCAAGAAGTAGATTGCATCTGTAGCGCAGATTGAATCGCGGATATTCGTTATTCGGGGGCACTGCAACAACCGATCAAGCAACGTACCATCGGCTCCGCGCCGTGGAAAGAAAAATAGGGCTACACAGCCGCAACCGGGTAAAACCATCAATGTTTGAACAAAGCTTCAAAAATATCGACGACGTCCTGCGCAAAGAAGCAGGCTGCGCCAGCGAACTGGACTACACCGAACAAAGCTCCTGGCTACTGTTCCTCAAATACCTCGACGCGCTGGAACACAGCAAAGCGATGGAAGCCGAGCTGGACGGAAAGAAATACACCTGGCTGATTGATCCGCCTTACCGCTGGGAGACTTGGGCCGCGCCCAAAGGTAAAGACGGCAAGATCGACCACAACGCCGCCATGACCGGTGACGACCTGCGCGACTTTGTGAATCAAACGCTGTTTCCCTACCTGCATCGCTTCAAGGAAAAAGCCGACAACTCCAAAACGCTGGAATACAAAATCGGCGAAATCTTCGGCGAGATCAAAAACAAGATACAAAGCGGCTACAACCTGCGCGACATCATCGAGCACATCGACGAACTGCGCTTCGGCTCGTAGGCCGAAAAGCACGAACTCTCTCACCTGTACGAAGCCAAGATCAAAAACATGGGCAACGCCGGACGCAACGGCGGCGAGTACTACACCCCGCGCCCCCTCATTCGCGCCATGGTGCAAGTGGTCAACCCCAAGATCGGCGAAACCATTTACGACGGCGCCTGCGGCAGCGCGGGCTTCTTGTGCGAAGCGTTCGATGCATTGCGCGCCAAACAGCACCTCACCACACGCGACCTTAAAACCCTGCAAGAATCCACCTTCTACGGCATCGAAAAGAAAAGCCTCGCCTACGTCATCGCGATCATGAACATGATCCTGCACGGCATCGAAGCGCCCAACATCGCCCACGCCAACACCCTCGCGCTCAACCTTGCCGACGTGCAGGACAAAGACCGCTTCGACATCGTCCTCGCCAACCCGCCCTTCGGCGGCAAAGAACGCAAGGAAGTGCAACAGAAATTCCCCATCAAGACCGGCGAAACCGCCTTCCTGTTTTTGCAGCATTTCATCAAGTTCTTGAAAGCGGGCGGACGCGGTGCGGTGGTCATCAAGAATACGTTCTTGAGCAACACCGACAACGCCTCGGTGAGCCTGCGCAAACACCTTCTCGAAAGCTGCAACCTGCACACCGTGCTCGATTGCCCCGGCGGCACCTTCCAGGGCGCGGGCGTGAAAACCGTCGTGCTGTTCTTCGAGAAACCTGTCCTGAGCCGTGTCGAAGGGGGCGCGCCAACGCGCAAGGTCTGGTACTACCAGCTTGATCCCGGCCGCAACATGGGCAAAACCAACCCGCTCAACGATGCCGACCTCGCCGAATTCATTTCGCTGCAAAAGTCTTTCGCCGATTCGCCCAAGAGCTGGAGCGTGGATGCCGCGAGCATCGATCCCGCGACATACGACTTGTCGGTGAAAAATCCCGATGGCGGCGAAGCCGTGGTGCATCGCAGCCCGCAAGACATCATGGATGAGATCGCCGCGCTGGATGCGGAGAGTGCGGAAGTGCTGAGGAACATCAGCGCGTTGTTATGAAGGCTGGGTGGCAAACCAAGACATTTGGCGATGTATTAGATATTCGCAATGGAAAAAATCAGCGAGAAGTTGAATCCGCTGATGGCGAATACCCAATCTATGGCAGTGCTGGCAATGTAATGGGTTACGCAACCTCTTATATTTGCAGGGCCGGAGCTACTATCGTTGGTAGAAAAGGGAATATCAATACCCCGATCTACACCGAAACTAATTTTTGGAATGTCGATACGGCCTTTGGATTGGAAGCCAAATCCGAATTGGATTCGCGATTCCTGTATTACTTTTGCCTGACTTATGACTTCAGCCTTCTTAACAGGGGAACAACGATACCCAGTTTGGTGAAGTCGGATTTGCTGCAAATAAAAATCCCAACGCCTCCGCTCCTCGAACAGCAGCGCATCGTCGGCATACTCGACGATGCGTTTGACGGCATCGCCACCGCCAAAGCCAACGCCGAACAGAACCTGCAAAACGCCCACGCCCTGTTCGAAAGCCACCTGCAATCCGTGTTCACCCAGCGCGGCGAGGGGTGGGTGGTGAAGTCGCTTGAGGATGTGGTCGATGCTGACTGCACGCTGTCATACGGGATCGTTCAACCAGGAGACGAGTTTGCAGAAGGTTTGCCTGTAGTACGCCCCACTGATTTGACTTCCAAACTGATTACGCTAAGCGGATTGAAGCGAATCGATCCCAAGCTGGCAGGCGGTTATCGAAGAACCACTCTCCGAGGGGGCGAGCTTTTGCTTTGCGTCCGAGGA
>JBARHR010000179.1:0-16798 GCA_049799335.1 Gallionella sp.
CCTTTGCCCTTCATGATGTAGTAACCGGTACCGCCATCCGCCACCGGCTCAGTTTTCAATATGTCGTTGTGCGTTTGTTCAGCCCAGGCAAATAAATCGTCCTTAGTGCCGGGGCAATCTGAAAGCAGTAACAGAATTTGTTCCGGTTTCAAATCGTCAACGACACGTTTCGCGCCCAACAACGGAGCGGGGCAGCTGAGGCCGCGCAAGTCCAGATTGACGTTTGCGTGCAAGTTTTGTTTGTTCATGTTGGTCATCCTGTGTGTATCGAATCAACTGGCGGTCTAATACCCGCCTTTGCCATATGGTTGCGGAAGTCCGGCGACTTTTGCGCCCTGCTTGGCCGGACCGGTCGGAAATAAATCATACAGTGATTTGCTATCCGCTTCCGGCCAGAATTCATTGACGCCTTTGAGCATGTTGCGAAAATTCGGGGTATGGCCGTTCTCACGGTATTCGTCGCGCATGTAATTGACGACTTCCCAATGCTTTGGGGTGAGTTCTATTCCTTCTGCTGCGGCAATGATCCCCACGATTTCTTCGCTGTAGTCTGGTTCAAGCAGATAGCCGTCACCATCAGTCTCGATTTCGTTTCCACCAACGGTATATCCCATGTCGTTCTCCTTCTCTTGTTAGTCTTCGCTCAAACCGGTTATTACTTTGTACGGAATAAAAATACCACAGCCAAACTGACGATGCGTCCCCAAACCCGCGGATTGCAACAAAACCGACGCGTCCGGTTTAAGATCGTGCACTACCAGGCTATAACCTCGAATAGTGGAACTCCCGTCGCTGATTGCGCTTCGCTTGCCGCAAATCAAATTGGCCGAAATTCCGAATCCCCTCAGTTGCTGTTGAATTCCCTCGATGAAAATGACTTCGTCTTCGTTTCCTGTAACGAGATGGGCATGCAAAGTAGGGAAGGCCTGCAGTTCTCGCATCTTTGAACTGCCGAGGTTGAGTGGAGTTCCTGCCAAAGTGAGCTGTCGTCCAGTCAATTTTGCTGCGGCTTGTTGGGCGACAGCCTTGGGAATGCGGATAGTGAGCTTCGCACGTTTTGCAAGGAAAACGTTGGTCCCATTGGCTGAGGTTCGAAGCTGCAATACGCCGACTTGACGGTTTGCATCCAGTTCTGGAGCGATGTGTAGCAGCGCGTCCCATAATGCGAAGGTATGACTTGCAGGCAAAATGCCGCCTTCCAGATCAAATACCATGTCTATCATCTCAGGAATGTTTTGACTAGTCATTGCTCGCAGACTTTTGAGCTGTTGCCCAGTGTTGCATTACGTCAGCCCACTGCGTTGCAGTGTCTGGATCAATGTCAAATATGGTAAATCGTCTGGCTTCGCGTATCCTGATGCGCAACAAATTCATGCCGCCTTCGACATGCGTTATTTCCTGCAATTCGATTTCCTGATTTCCCAGCGGAACTCTGAATTTTGTCAGTTGACTGATTTGTGGCATCCCGTTTCCCATATATGCGGCGTCTATCGCTGGAGTAAATATGATAGCCTGTAACTCGCAATTTTGTCGGCCAAGTCTATCGCTAATATGTGCAGAAGTGGAATACTACTAGGGGAAATGAAAACACTACCCGTAAGGGTTATTGAAGATAGCCGCTAAGGGTGATGGAATGCGTCAGGTATTACATCGTAGTATCCTCGCATATCAATAAATTTGGACGTACCGGGATTTTTCAAAGGTAAAGTTCAGACTGACCAACCAGTTCCCGTCTCTGCCGGGCCAATAAACGATTGTCAGCAGCAAGCTACGGACAACGTGACTGAAAGGAAGATTATTATGGCAAAGAAGATGCATGATACCCCGAATCTGGATCAGCTCGAGAGCGGGCCCTGGCCGAGTTTTGTGACCGGATTGAAGGATTTGGCGCGGAATAAAGATTACGTTGTCGACCTCCTTGGGCAGCTTGAAACTTCTTACCGGACCAAGAAAGGATACTGGAAAGGCGGAACGGTTGGCGTGTTCGGTTATGGCGGCGGAATCATTCCACGTTTTACCGAATTGAAGGACGAGTCTGGACAGCCTATTTACAAGGACGCTGCGGAGTTCCACACTATAAGAGTGATGCCACCTCCCGGCATGCACTATGATACCGATACGCTGCGTCAGTTCTGTGACCTTTGGGAAAAACACGGATCTGGACTGATTGCATTTCACGGTCAATCTGGCGACATCATGTTTCAGGGTGCCACCACCGAGAATGTTCAGAAGGCGTTCGACGAAATCAATGAAATGGGTTTCGATCTCGGCGGTGCAGGGCCCGCGGTGCGTACGTCCATGTCTTGCGTCGGCGCAGCGCGCTGCGAACAGTCATGTTACGACGAAGCAAAATCACATCGGGCGGTACTCAATACTTTTCTCGATGATATCCATCGGCCGTCACTTCCTTACAAATTCAAATTCAAATTTTCCGGATGTCCAAACGATTGCATGAATTCGGTGCAACGGGCCGACATGGCCGTGATCGGGACATGGCGTGACAATATTCGCACCGACGAAGCGTTGGCGAAGAAGTGGTTTGCAAAGCACGGCATGGATGAGTTGGTCAATGACATTGTTGCACGTTGTCCGACAAAGACTTTTCAGGTCAAAGAAATCAAGAAGATCAAGAAGGGCGCACATACTACGAGTGTGGCGGTCAGCGATACCCATGCAATCGAAATCGACAATCAGGACTGCGTTCGCTGCATGCACTGTATCAACGTCATGACCGGTGCGCTGGCTCCGGGAAAAGACAAGGGCGCAACTATACTGGTTGGCGGCAAGAGCCACCTTAAGATCGGCGGCCTGATGGGTACCGTGATTATCCCGTTCATGAAACTGGATACCGATGAAGAGGTCGCGAAATTGGTCGATCTGGCTCAGCGCACCATCGACTTTTTTGCCGAAAACGCGCTGGAGCACGAGCGTACCGGTGAAATGATAGAGCGCATAGGGCTGGCCAATTTTCTTGATGCGATGGAACTGGATGTCGATCCTGCAATGATCAGTTCGCCACGGATGAATCCCTATGTTCGTACCGACGGTTGGGACGATGAAGTGGCCAAGATCAACGCAAAAAAACAAGCTGCCTAAGGAGACCAGACAATGAATCAAGCCGTTCAAGCTGCCGCACCCGTGCAAAGGCGCAAACCAAAGGAAACCGGTGTTCCGGATAACAAAAAATACTTGCATCCGACGCTGGCGAAAAACTATGGCAACTGGAAATATCACGACCGCCCGCGCCCTGGAGTGTTGCATCATGTCTCCCATTCGGGTGACGAGGTCTGGTCTGTGCGCGCCGGCACGCAGCGGCAAATGGACGTTTACACTATCCGCAAGCTTTGCGATATCGCGGACAACTTCGCTGACGGTCGGGTTCGCTTCACGATACGGTCGAATATTGAATTCATGGTTTCCAAGGTTGAAAAAGTTGATCCGCTAATTGCGGAATTGGAAAAGAACGGATTCCCGGTTGGCGGTACCGGAAATTCCGTAACCATGATTGCGCATACACAGGGCTGGTTGCACTGTGATATTCCCGGCACTGACGCGTCGGGTGTGGTGAAGTCGCTGATGGACGAGTTGTACGATGAATTCCGACGCGAAGAAATGCCCAACCGCGTGCACCTTTCGACGTCGTGCTGCGAAATCAATTGCGGCGGACAGGCTGATCTGGCGATCATCGTTCAGCATACCAAGCCGCCGGTTATCAATCACGATCTGGTCGCCAATGTTTGCGAGCGGCCTACCGTAGTGGCCCGTTGCCCGGTAGCCGCGATACGTCCCGCGATGGTGAATGGCAAGCCTTCACTGGAAATTGATGAGTCGAAGTGCATGTGTTGCGGCGCATGCTACCCGCCCTGCCCTCCGATGCAGATCAATGATCCTGAATATTCCAAGCTGGCGATCTGGGTGGGCGGCAAGAATTCCAACGCCCGTGGCAAACCAACATTTATGAAGATGGTCGCTTCCGGGCTGCCGAACAATCCTCCAAGATGGCCCGAAGTCGCCGCAGCGGTAAAGAACATTCTGCATGTCTACAAGGAAGATGCGCGTCCCTGGGAACGCCTCGCAGACTGGATAGACCGTATCGGTTGGCCGCGTTTCTTCGAAAAGACCGGGCTGCCCTTTACCAAGTACCTGATCGACGATTGGCGCGGTTCGCGTTACAACCTGAATGCGTCAACACATATCCGTTTCTGATTAAGGAAGCTCTATGAAATTTGGTATCGTAGTCAACGAAGGGCCATACCAGCATCAGTCCAGCGATACCGCCTACCAGTTTGCCAAGGCGGCGATTGCCAAGGGTCATGAAGTTTGGCGTGTATTCTTTTATCACGATGGCGTGAACAACGCATCCAAGCTGACCGAACCGCCGCAGGATGACAGGCACATTGTCAACCGCTGGAGCAAGTTGGCCGAAGAACATGGCGTGGATCTGGTGGTTTGTGTCGCGGCCGCGCTTCGCAGGGGAATCAAGGATGAAAATCTGGCGACAGGTTTTCGCATCTCGGGTCTGGGTCAGTTGGTGGAAGCGGGTATTCAGACTGACCGTACCGTAGTGTTTGGCGATTAAGGGGCCGCGCACATGACTGAAGAAAGCAACATCAAGAAGTTCATGTTTGTGAACCGCAAGGCTCCGTACGGTACCATCTATGCGCTGGAATCGCTGGAGGTTGTGCTTATAACTGCCGCCTTCGATCAGGACGTCTCACTGGTGTTTCTGGACGATGGAGTGTATCAGTTGAAGAAGGGCCAGCAGACCAAAGGTATCGAGAACAAGAATTTTTCTCCTGCCTATCGGGCACTCGAAGGCTACGACATTGAAAAGCTATATGTCGAGAAGGAATCCATGGAGGCTCGCGGTCTTGCCGAATCTGATCTGTTGGTCGATGTAACCGTGCTCAGCCGTTCTGAAGTGGGTGAATTGATGAACCAGCAAGACGTAGTCTTGAGTTTCTAGGGAGTACAGTTAAATGCTTCATATCATCAACAAATCCCCGCTGACCAATGCAGCCCTTGATAGTTGTTTGCGAGTTGCCTGCGCAGGTGGCGACATACTGCTCATTGAGGATGCCGTTTATGCAGCCACAACCGGCAACGCATACGAAGCCAAAATCGCCGAAGCGATTGCAAAATTCAAGGTTTATGTATTACTTCCAGATCTTGAAGCACGCGGCCTTGCGGATCGGCTTATTGCAGGCGTTTCACCGGTCGATTACGGCGGCTTTGTTGATCTCACCGCCAACAACAAAAACTGCCAATCCTGGCTTTAATTTTTAACTATAAAGGAGCGCTCCATGCCTAACATCGAAGTCAACGGTAAATCTTACGAAACCGATGAAGAAGGTTATCTCGTCAATTTGTCCGATTGGAATGCAGAAGTTGCCAACTATATTGCCCAGACCGAAAGCGTAGAAATGACCGATCAGCACTGGGAAGTGATCAATTTTCTGCGTGAATATTTTGAAGAGTATCAGATTGCTCCAGCGGTCCGCGTGCTGACCAAGGCAATCGGGAAGAAACTTGGCGCCGACAAGGGCAACAGCGAATATCTTTACGGCCTGTTCCCTTACGGGCCAGGCAAACAGGCATGCAAGATAGCGGGACTGCCCAAGCCAACCGGCTGCGTTTAATAGCATTTTGAATAGGGAATGACGATGAGTGTTGTGTTTGCGATACTTTTTTACGTTGCGACCTTGGTCTTTGTTGTCGGTCTCGTTTATCGCATTCGTAGTTACATCGTCACCCCATCCCCACTGAAAATTCCCACGACGCCGGCACCGATCACAACCGGCGGCGTGGTGTTTCGCATGACGCGAGAAGTGGTCCTTTTTGAAAGTCTGTTCAAGGCCAGCTTGTGGACCTGGGGGTTGAGTTGGTTGTTCCACGCGAGCCTGCTGCTGGTGCTGCTGCGCCATTTGCGTTATTTCACTGAACCGGTGTGGGGCTGGGTGGCGTTCCTGCAGCCATTCGGCATGTATGCCGGAATAACCATGCTACTTGGCCTGTGTGGCCTCTGGGCCAGGCGAATTCTGGTCGAGCGTATACGCTATATTTCAACGCCATCCGATCATTTGATGCTGGTGCTGCTAATCGCGATCGCCGGGTCCGGTTTGATGATGAAGTTTGTAGCTCACACCGATGTGATCGAAATTAAAGGGTTCTTTCAGGGACTGATGCATTTCAGTATGCAGCCATTTCCCGCTGACATTCTGGTGATGTTGCATCTGCTGATGGTTGCGGTCCTGCTGCTTATCTTTCCGGTCAGCAAATTGCTGCATGCACCCGGGTTATTCTTCTCACCAACCAGAACCCAAAAAGATAACCCGCGTGAAAAGCGCCATATATCCGCTTGGGCAAAGAAACTGGAATCGGAAAACTGATATGGCTGATCTGACCGCACCTGCATATCGCGTTATTCCTATTATTCCTGCTCTGAAGCCGGGCGCAATGGAAGGCAAGGGACCCTTTGTATCCGGCGAAAAGATGAATGAAGCGCTGGGGTTTCCGGCGAAACTTGTAGACGATTGGCACGACAAAGCGATTGCGCGTATGGGGGAATTGCTCAGCAAGTATCGCTCGCTGCGTGTCTTTATGGATGCGTGCGTACATTGTGGCGCATGCTCCGACAAATGCCATTATTTCATAGGCACGCAAGATCCGAAAAACATGCCGGTAGCGCGTCAGGATTTGATGCGCAGTATCTACCGCCGCTATTTCACACTTCCGGGCAAGCTGTTCCCAAAATTGGTGGGTGCGCGCGACTTGACCAGGGAAGTGCTGGACGAATGGCATAACTATTATCATCAATGCTCCGAATGCAGGCGCTGTTCCGTTTTCTGTCCTTACGGAATTGATACGGCCGAAGTTACCATGGCGGCGCGGGAAATCCTCGATTCCATCGGTTATGGCCAGAAGTACGATATTGAAATCATCGGCAAGGTCCACAAGATCGGGAACAACCTTGGGCTGCCCGGTCCGGCTCTGGCGGATACGATGGAGGGGTTGGAAGAGGACGTCAAGGAAGCCACCGGACTGGATGTTCGCTTTCCGATTGATGTGAAAGGGGCGGAGGTCCTGTTGATAACGCCGTCGGCAGACTTTTTTGCGGAGCCGCATATCGACAGCCTGATCGGCTACGCAAAAGTATTCCACGCGACCGGCACCAGTTGGACTTTATCGTCGATGTCCTCGGAAGCTGCAAATTTTGGCATGTTCATCGGGAGCTACGAACAGCTGCGGAAAGTTGCGTTGCGTATTCGTGAAGCAGCGTTGGAGTTGGGTGTAAAGCGCATAGTTGTCGGTGAATGCGGACATGCTTGGCGGGTGGCATACAGTTTCTGGAATACGCTCAGTGGCGTCGGGGATGGCGCTGATCCCAATGACAAGTATGCGCTAATGCTGCAGAAGCAACTCGATCACCGCTACAAGCAACCGTCCCATCTTTGCGAATTTACCTGGGACCTGATCCAGAAGGGTGCGCTATCCTTCGACAAGGCGGCAAACGACAAGCACGTCATTACGTACCATGATTCCTGCAACGTGGCGCGTGGTTCAAGGATGGGTGATTATCCCGGCGGTCAATTCGACATTCCGCGAAATATCATTAAAGCAGTGGCCAACAATTTTGTGGACATGGATCCCAGTACCACACATGAACTAACATTCTGTTGCGGCGGTGGCGGCGGGTTGCTTACCGACGACCTTATGGATTTGCGCGTGAAGGGTGTGTTGCCGCGCATGGAAGTATTACAGCAGGTCGTGGATGAGCACGGCGTCAATTTTATGGCGTGCATCTGTGCAATCTGTAAAACCCAGTTCAGCAAGACCATGCCAATATACGGATTCGACAGAAGAATGGTTGGCGGTGTTCACCAGTTGGTCAGTAACGCGATCATACTGGGTGAAAAATAACAATCCACTGGAGGCAGGCAATGTCATCAACAACTGAAACAACTCAACGCATGACTTTTCGTCGCTACAAGGACGGCGACAACAAAGTCACGCGCTTCAACGAACAAATTTTTCAGGCGAGTCATACGCACAAGTGCCCGACCTATATTCAGTCCACCCCGCCTTGTCAGGGCAGCTGTCCTGCCGGCGAAGATATTCGCGGCTATCTGGCAATCGTAAGAGGTACCGAGAAGCCACCGGTTGGTGCCGATGGAAAACCGGTCATGCCATGGCAAGAATATGCGTGGCGCAGATTGACGGAAGCCAATCCTTTTCCATCAGTGATGGGCCGTGTTTGCCCGGCACCGTGTGAAACCGGGTGCAATCGTAACGCGCTGGAAGACCACGTAGGCATCAATTCAGTTGAACATTTTCTGGGTGAATATGCGATCAGCAACAATCTTGCATTCAGGAACAACGCGAAGCCTAGCGGGAAGAAGGTCGCTGTAATCGGCGGCGGGCCAGCCAGCCTGTCCTGCGCGTACCAGCTCGCCCTTAAGGGACATGAAGTTACCGTGTTTGACGAACACGAACACCTCGGCGGAATGATGCGCTACGGCATTCCCGGGTTCCGTACGCCACGCGAAGTGCTGGACGCGGAAATCAAGCGGATCATCGACTTGGGTGTGAAGACCCGGATGAAATGCCGCGTGGGCACAGATGTAACGCTGGAGCAGATACGCAAGGATTTTGATGCGGTGTTTCTGGGCATGGGCGCACAGGCCGGTCGCGCGCTACCTATTGAAGATAGCTCGGCGCCCAATGTGGTAACCGCTACTGCATTTTTGAAAGCATTCAATGACGGACGCTTGCAGCATGTCGGCAAGCGAGTAGTGGTGGTTGGTGGCGGCGACACATCTATTGACGTGGCGACCGTAGCGCGTCGCTTGGGACATCTGGAAGCATCCACGCCTACTGATTTTGAACAGGCCATTACAGGACAAATGGCGCATGATGTCGCCGAAATATCGGTCAAACAAGGTGCTGAAGTAACACTGACTTCGATTTTTGCGATTGACAAAATGCAGGCTAACAAGCACGAGATTGAGCAGGCGCAAGCAGAAGGAATCTACATCCGGGGCGGGTATGCGCCGGTCGGCATTGTTCGGGGACCCGACGGGCGCGCCACAGCTTTGCGAGTATGCGATTGTGAAGCGAAGGTTTCCGGAGGCAAGCTCGAAGTTAAAAACATTGCGGGCACTGAACAAGATATACAGGCCGATCTGATTGTTTCCGCAATCGGCCAGGCTGTTGATTTCACCGGACTAGAGGTATTTAACAATGGCAAGGGCGCGGTTACGGCAGATCGAAACTACGTAGTATCTGGGCAAAAAGGAGTGTTCGCCGGGGGCGACATCATACGTCCTCATCTGCTGACGACCGCAATCGGCCACGGTTCCATTGCCGCAGACGGAATTCACAACTTCTTGAGCGGACATGATCTGGAGAAACGACCCAAGATCGATGCACATCAGTTTGATCTGATGCGCAAGATGGCGGAGAAGGGACTGGAGGTTAAAGAGGTGCACGAGCCGCTGCGTGGCACCTATGACACCAACGTTGCTGTGCACAACTTTGACAACCGTTCCGACCGCTACGTGATCCCGCATGACAAATTGTTTCTCGGTCACTTCTCGATTGTTGCACGCAACAAGCGGAACGTGATTACGCTAAACAAGGAATCCGCGCTGGGGAATTTCGACGATCGCCTAGGCGTGCTGCTCCAGGAGCAGGCGGTGGCAGAAGCCAAGCGCTGCATGAGCTGCGGTATGTGTTTTGAATGCGACAATTGTGTGGTCTATTGCCCGCAAACTGCAGTGTTTCGCGTCAAGAAAAGTGTGGCTACTTTGGGCCGCTATGTGGATACCGACTATAACAAGTGCATAGGTTGCCATATTTGTGCAGATGTGTGTCCGACCGGCTATATCCAGATGGGTTTGGGTGAGTAGGGATGCCGAAATTCATTGCAGTGGTGCTGATTTCGCTGTGGTGCGCAAGTGCCACTGCGACAGAGGGCTATGGCATGCCGAAAATCGACATTGGCAAAGGCGGGCAATGCGTCAAGGATCCGAAGTGGATGCGCAAGAATCACATGCACGTACTCATGCACCAGCGCGATGAAACGGTGCACAAGGGCATACGCGAGGAAACTTTCAGTTTGAAAAATTGTATTGATTGTCACGCCAGCACCCGTGATGACAGCGTGATTGGTCGTGAAGACAGTTTCTGCGAAGGTTGCCACCGTTACGAGGCGGTGAAGATAGACTGTTTCGAATGCCATTCCAGCAAACGAAGAAACCTGGCTGAAAAGGAACGTTAGATGAATGACACCAATGTTCAGCGCAGACAGTTTCTGAAGACCTCAGTCGGTGCGGCCGCCGTAGCTATTGCGCCGGGAATGTTGTTGCTCGACGTCGCGCACGGAAATACCGAGGCAGTTTCCAGCAAGGTGCGCTGGGGCATGCTGATCGATACGGCAAATTGCGCTGACGGGTGCACCGAGTGCGTAACCGCGTGCAACAAGGAAAATGGGTTGTCAGGAGGATTGAGTCCTACGGACTCCCAATGGATACGCAAGGTTGAACTCAAGGACATGCGCAGCGGTCGTCACTTGGCGCTGCCGATGATGTGCCAACACTGCGAGCATCCGCCCTGCGTGGACGTTTGTCCGACCGCGGCATCTTTCAAGCGCGCCGACGGCATCGTGTTGGTCGACAAACATCTTTGTATTGGGTGCCGTTATTGCATGATGGCATGCCCATACAAGGCACGTTCGTTCGTACATGAACCTTTGCACGATCAGAAGCCTGATGTGCCGCGCGGCAAGGGAACTGTTGAGAGCTGCACGCTTTGCGTTCATCGTGTGGACCAGGGTTTGCAGCCCGCGTGTGCGGAAGCCTGCCCGAACAAATCGATACTGTTTGGTAATCTTAACGATCCCGCCAGCGAGATATCCCAGAAAATCCGATCGGTCGCATCAACTCAGGTTCGCGCCGATCTTGGGTTGAATACCGGCATTCGCTATCAGGGGATATAGACAAAATGACCACCCAATCACCCAATCATTTCAAGGATAGACTTTTCTATTCGCTAATTGCGGCCGGGGGCATTATCGTCCTGATGGGTATGTTTGCCATGCATATGATGGAGTCGCATGGCCATATTATTACCGGGATGAACAACCAGATCGTGTGGGGTATTCCACATGTATTCGCCATTTTCATGATTATTGCTGCTTCAGGAGTGCTCAACGTATCTTCGATTGGATCGGTGTTCAACAAGCCGGCCTACAAGGCGCGCGCACCACTAGCGGGTTTATTGTCTATCGCGATGTTGGCGGGAGGCTTGACGGTGTTGATGCTTGACCTGGGCAGACCGGAGCGCGTTATTGTAGCCGCGACGCACTACAACGTGACATCGGTATTTGCCTGGAACATCCTGCTGTACTCAGGCATGTTCGCAACGGTTGCGATGTACCTCTGGACCATGATGGAAAAACGCATGAAGCCCTGGTCCAAACGCGCAGGCTTGTTGGTGTTCGCCTGGCGCTTTGTGCTTACCACCGGTACCGGACTGATTTTTGCATTTCTCGTCGCCAGGCAGGCCTATGGCTCGGCTCTGCTGCCACCGATGTTCATCATCATTTCTTTTGCATGGGGTATCGCAGTATTCCACATCGTGCAATCCGCGATTTATAACTGGAATAACTTAAGTCTGGACGAGTATGTGCAAAAGCGCATGAGGAATTTGATGGGTGTGTTCATCATCGCTTCGCTCTATTTTGTGGTTGCGTATCACATGACCAATTTGTACTTTGCACGGCAAGCGGAGTTTGAACATTTCATTCTGGCTTCAGGCGGAGTCTATCCATTCCTGTTTTGGGTTGGATATGGAATTGTCGGAACGTTGATCCCGTTGCTTCTGATTTACCTACCCGGTATGGGCAGCACACGCCATGTGTATCTGGCATCAGTGCTGACAATAGTAGGAGGATTTGCGCTGTTATACGTGCTGGTTATTGGCGGACAGGCATTCCCGTTGTCGATATTCCCGGGATATGAAGTGAGCAGCAGTTTTGGTGACGGTGAAATTGGCATCTACCATCCCTCGTTACCCGAGGTTCTTCTCGGTATGGGTGGTGTCGGCATCGCCTTCCTGATTACCGCGATAGGAATACGCTCGCTGGATTTTGTTCCCCGCGAAACCCTCAAAAAATCATAGAAATTCTGAACACAGTCAATTCTAGCTCAGAGGTTTTGTCGCATGACTAGCCGAATGCTAATTTCTGCCGCGCACAAGTCATCCGGGAAAACGACAGTCAGCATCGGATTGTGTGCGGCATTACACGATCTTGGTCACTCAGTTCAACCCTACAAAAAGGGCCCTGATTATATCGATCCGATGTGGCTAAGTCTTGCAGCCACTCGGACATGTCGAAATCTTGACCTCTATCTGATGGAACACGACGACATTATTGCTACCTATCGTCGTCATGAATCGGAAATAAATATCGTTGAAGGCAACAAGGGGCTTTACGACGGACTCGCTCTGGATGGCAGCAATAGCAACGCCGCGTTGGCGACTTTGCTGGATCTCCCGGTGTTTCTTGTGATTGACGCCCGTGGTATGACACGCGGTATCGCGCCGCTTATCCTTGGTTATCAGGCGTTTGATCGAAAAATAAATATCGCCGGAGTGATACTCAATAATCTTGGCGGTTCACGGCACGAAGCAAAATTGCGCGCCGTCATCGAGCATTACACTGATGTTCCGGTAGTGGGTGCGATTTACAATGACGACAGACTGAATATCGTGGAACGTCATTTGGGGTTGATGCCCAGCAATGAGTCATCTATTGCGACTGAAAAGATCAAGCAGATCGGTGAAGCAATCAAGTCGCAAGTCGATCTGAATTTGTTGTTGACACTTTCCGTTCAGCAAGTTGCGGAGCCAACGCCATTAGCCGCTGTGAGCACCTTCAGGGGCCCGGACAGGGTGCGCATCGGGATCGCGCGGGATCGCGCATTCGGTTTTTACTATGCCGACGACCTTGACGCGCTGGAAGCGGCCGGCGCCGAGCTGATTTCCTTTGATACGACAAGAAATACTCAATTGCCGAATGTGCACGCGCTTTACATCGGTGGCGGATTTCCCGAAACTTGTGCCGTCGATCTCGAATCGAACGTTTCGCTGCGTGCCGAGATTAGACTGGCGATCGAAGGCGGTATGCCCGCCTATGCGGAATGCGGTGGTCTGATGTATCTTTCGCGTAGTATCGAGTATCAGGGTGTTACCCATCAAATGGTCGGAGCAATACCGGGCGATGTGAAGATGTACGACAAACCTGTCGGCCGCGGTTATGTGCATTTGATGGAGGAAGCTCGCCATCCGTGGCCCCGCCCCAGCGCCCCGACGAAGCTGATCCGAGCACACGAGTTTCACTATTCGCGCCTGATCAACCTCCCGCAAGATTCCAGGTTTGCCTATCAGGTTGAACGCGGCTACGGTATCGATGGTAACCGAGACGGCCTGATACTGCACAATCTGCTGGCGTCGTATACGCACCTGCGAACCATAGGAAACTGCTATTGGGCATCAAGATTTGTCGCATTCATTCGGGACGTGTTGGCAGAAAAGGGCTACAACGAACGTCAGGCAGTAAATTACTGAAGCGGTACCAATATTGATTCGCGTCAATTGGTGCTATCAATTCCGACTGTCGACGCTGGTAGAGAAGTTCTCGCAACCACAAGTGCATAAAATCGAGACACAGGCAACATGGATTATTTACCAATATTTTTGAATCTGAAGAACCGCCGTTGTCTGGTCGTTGGTGGTGGCGATGTGGCAAAGCGCAAAGCCGGAATGCTGCTGGAGGCTGGCGCGCACGTTCGCATCGTTGCGCCGCAAATCGACCCGGAGTTGGCCGGGCAGCAACGCGTTGAGCTTGTGTACTCAGCGTTTGAAACACATCACCTCGATGATATGGTAATGGTAATTGCGGCAACAAATGACCGCACTGTAAACGTGCAAATTTCTGAATTGGCACGGGCGCGCAACCTACCGGTGAACGTAGTTGACGACCCCGAGTTGTGCAGCTTCATCATGCCTGCGATTCTTGACCGGTCTCCTCTGATGATCGCATTTTCCAGTGGGGGCGCTTCTCCGGTGCTCACACGATTAATGAGGGGGAAGCTCGAAACAATGATTCCGCAGGGCTACAGCCGACTCGCCGCATTTGCGGAACGCTTCAGGGAAGTTGTCAAAACGCGAGTTACCAATGCCGCAAAGCGTCGCATTTTCTGGGAGAACGCGCTGGATGGCGCGATAGCCGAAAAAGTGTTGAGCGGCGACGAAAGTGGCGCCGAAGTGATGTTGCATCAGTTGCTGGCTAGTGAGGATAACGTTCAACGCGGAGAAGTGTATCTGGTTGGCGGTGGCCCCGGGGATCCGGATCTGTTGACGTTCCGGGCCCTTCGATTGATGCAGAAGGCCGACGTCGTGGTGTATGACAATCTGGTATCCAAACAGGTGCTCGACATGACCAGACGTGATGCTACGCGAATCTATGCGGGAAAGAAACGGAACGACCATTCACTGCCCCAGGAGCAAATCAATGACTTGCTGGTGAAGCTTGCCAAGGAGGGCAAGCGGGTGTTGCGCCTAAAGGGTGGTGATCCCTTCATCTTTGGCCGTGGCGGCGAGGAAATTGAGACCTTGGCCGAGAATGGCATCCCGTTTCAGGTCGTACCAGGCATTACCGCAGCCTCAGGCGTCGCCTCCTATGCAGGTATACCTTTGACGCATCGTGCGCACGCGCAATCTTGCATTTTCGTCACTGGCCACTTGAAGGACGGAAGTATGGATCTCGACTGGGATGCGTTGGCCCGGCCCAAACAGACCATAGTTGTATACATGGGTTTGCACGGATTGGCGTCGCTTTGCGACGAGTTAATTGCGCATGGTTTGCCGGACAGCACGCCCGCAGCGATCGTGCAACAAGGGACTACGCGAAATCAGCGCGCCCTGACCGGTACGTTGGCGACCCTGCCGGAAATTGCGGAAGCGGCAAAACTACAAGCACCGACACTGATTATCGTCGGGGGTGTTGTTACATTGAGAGAGAAGCTTTCCTGGTTCCATCCTAGCAATTCACAGAACTAGGCAACGAGATCGCTCACGTCAACCAACTACGAGGAATATTTAAATGTCCAGATACACCCTAAGAAGTCTGCTGCTGACGGCGTGTTTTCTATTTGTTGCCAGCAATGCGTTTGGTGAGAGTGAAATGCTAAAGCCCTTCGTGCTTGCATCAAAGAGTACCGGAACCATCGCAGATAAATCGCAGGGAGCAAAATCGGCTTTGTTGGGGGCCGGGTTCACACTGGTTGGAGAGTATTCGCCCTATCAGGATGCCAATATACTGGTAATTACAAACGACGAGATGAAAGCCAATGCGGCAAATTCTGAACACGGCGGTTTCGGTGTCGTACAACGAGTGGCAATTACGAAAGTTAATGGCGAAATCCAGGTGAGTTATACAAATCCAGTATATATGGCCAATGCCTACCGGATGAAAGGCGATTTGAGAAAAGTTTCTGCTGTTCTGGGTGCGGCATTAGGCAAGTTGGAAGAGTTCGGCTCCAAACAAGGGATGACTGCCAGTCAGGCGCGTAAATACCATTACATGATCGCAATGGAGTATTTCGATGAACCTAGTCTATTGGCTGAATACGAAAACTACGAGCAGGCTGTCCAGGCCGTTGATGCGAAATTGACAGCAAACGGAAATGGAGTCACCAAAGTATACCGGGTAGACGTACCAGGAAAACAGGAGACGTTGTTTGGCGCGGGATTGAAAAGCAATGCTGAGGCAGATAAATATATGGATGACCGTTTTATCATGAGTGAAATCGACTTTCATGACCTCAGGTCAACCGCACATTTGCCCTATGAAGTACTGGTTTCGGGAGGCAAGGTTTACGCGTTGTATGCAAGATTTCGCATCGCGATCAATTTTCCGGATTTGAGTATGATGGGCAAGAACAGCTTCATGAATATCATGAAAACACCCGACGCGATTCGTGACGTTTTGAAAAAAACTGTAAGCAAGGATTGAGTTGAAATATTTTACGACTGCAAGCCAGTTGCGAGATTGATGAAGGAGCAGGATATGTCTGCAGAACTGTTAGCTGCGGTAAAGTCGGGCGATGTTGATAACGCAACTGGCTTGATGGATAAAGGGGCAGATTGCAACGGTCGCGACGAAGACGGCGCCACTTTATTGATGCTGGCGAGCTATTCCGGAAACTTACCCCTGGTTATGGTATTGCTCAAGGCAGGAGCAGAAATCAATGCGAGCGATGAACGCGGTTGGACGGCGCTTATGAAGGCCGCTCATAACGCGGATAAGAATGCAGGGTTCCCGGATGTGGTGCAAGCTTTGATCGCCGCAGGTGCGAATATAGAGGCACCGATAAGCTATGGTGTTCGGCCGTTGATGTTGGCAGCGGGATACGGCGAAACTGCAGTTGTTGAGTGTCTGCTGCAGGCAGGTGCCGATGTATCGGCCCGCAATGAAGGGGGTTATACGGCACTTATGATGGTCAAGCAGAAACACTATGTAGATGTGATCAATCTATTGCATGAAGCGGAACAACTCGCGGGAATAGGCGAGGGAAGTTGTACCAGTAAGCATGAGCCGGGATCCAACGTTGTGACATTTCTCAAGCCAGTCGACAAGACTTAGCGACTGGGAAGGGTGCACAGATTACTATCAAGCGAGGCCATTGATGCCATATTACGTTTACAAGATATCCGAATTTCCGATACGTCGGCT
>JBARHR010000180.1:0-1553 GCA_049799335.1 Gallionella sp.
GACAAATCCCACTTCCTGCTTCGGATGCGCATGGTTTCCAAAATTGCGCTGATCGTCGGCGGAGTGGCCTGTTTTTGTATGTTACTTGTGCTGAATTTCATCACTGACAAATCCGGCGCGAATTATGGCACCATCATCCGATCATACAGCCTGAGTCGCCAGCATCTTGGCCCGACGCTACTCGTGGCCGGGTTGTTTCTGGTTTCATTTTCCGGCGTTATCACCTACCTTATTTCCCTTTACACAAGTTTTCGCATTGCCGGTCCCTTGTACCGATTTGCGCGAAATCTTGAGGTCATGATCGAGCAAGGTACGTTGGCCATGATACCAACCCGCAAAGGCGATCATTTGAAGTTCGAAGAACACCAATTCAAGCAAAGTCTGCTCAAGTTGCACAAACATTACGACGCTATCTGGAATGAGACCGAAGGTGCGTTGTCACAGCTCGAAGCAAATGAAAATCCTGTCGCGGCAATTAATCGATTGAAAGAACTGGAACGTGCAGCGCGACTTTAAATTTTTCCTGGCGGCGAGTTCGTTAATTGTGACGCTGATTGGTGGGTCTTGGCTATATGCGATAGGCGTGACCCCCACACAGCACCCGGTGAATGCGGAATGTGCCAGCTGCCACCTGTATGGTAACAATACCACTGCCGTGAACGCATCCAAACTTATCGCAAGCCAGGAACAACTCTGTGGACGCTGTCACGCCAACGCGCTAGCGATGAGTCACCCAAGCGGGTTTTCGCCCGCACCGGGCAAAGAAATCCCGAAGACTTATCCGCTTGATTGGAAGGGCGACCTGACCTGCAGCACGTGTCATGAAGTGCACAGCGATTTGCCGGGCAAGCTGAGGGGTGCTGCCAGGGGCCCCGATTTGTGTCTTTCGTGCCACGACCAGAAGTTCTTTAATGCAATGGCCGACGGAGGAGAGTCCGTGGTCTTGTCCGGACATCTGGGTATACGGAATGCCGGCACCTGGCAGAATCTGGACCCCTATTCTGTGCAATGCATGGATTGTCACATTGCGCGAGGCGATGTCGCGGTGGATACGAGCATGATTGCCCGCCATGGTTCACAGAATCATCCCGTAGGGCGAAAATATGCAGAAGCTGCAAAATTTGGCGGGCTGAAGCCTGAGGCTCAGGTATCCAAGAAAATACCACTGCCGAATGGAATGGTCAGTTGTGTTTCTTGCCATGAAACGTATACGCGAAACCATGGAAAAGTTCTAACTTCAGGTGCCACCACCACCCTCTGTTTTGAATGTCACGACATATGAGCTCCCATCCTGAATCCACGCCCGTCAAGCGCCGCATTATCTACGTGGACGGCAAGGTCCAAAAGGGACTGTTGCTGACGCTGATCATCCTCGAAGCTGCATTGATCGCCGGAACACTGTGGATGCTTTATCAGCAGATGAGCGAAATTGTGAACGCCAATCTGTACCGGGTTCATTTTATTGAACAGGCGAATATCTACCCGTTGTTGCTCAAGACAGTACTTATTGGCGTCTTGGGCCTCATCGCAATCAACGTGATCCTGCTATGGGT
>JBARHR010000181.1:0-2551 GCA_049799335.1 Gallionella sp.
TCATATCAACCGATCTTTTCGTGACTGACGAAACTTATAAGCGGTTCAAATTGTGGCCAGCACAAAAATACTTCCAATCAGTAACATTGATAGTATTTTCAAACAAACCACACGCTCACCAACCCCATTACAGCTTTGACGGCAGCCGAGACTGCGGTTATTGATGGCGTCGCCCTTTCTATAAAGCTTAGCGCAGTTTCTATAGTTAACCTATTTGGCTTTTCAGCGTTTGCCTCAGTCTTTACAGCATTTACCGCATCATTGAGTTTTCTGCAGTCGTCTACAGGCAGGCCCGAACGATCAATTTGTGCTTGAAGATCGGAAATACGATTTAGCAATACCGTCCTTTCTGCTTCGCCATAGTTTGCTATCGTAGCTCCGTCCCCAACCGCAATTTGCTGCGCGTTCAGCTGGCCTCCTGAAATTACTATTCCCTTATTTGACATGCTTTCGTCCTCTATTTATTGGCGCGTTTTAATTTGCTGGCTATTTTTGACCTTACAGAGGCACCGGCACCAACCGCCAATTGTTGCGCGTTAACGGTTCCTCCAGAAACAATCACGCCCGAGTTGAAAATCTGGGTTCGACGTTCTTTTATGTCATCCGTTGCAATACCCCTTGCACTTAGAAAGTCGACCATTGAATTTACTATGATGTGCTGACATGTCTTTTCAGCCATGTCCCTGTCTAGCATTTGGAAATACGTTTGAAAATTGTTTGATGAGAATTCTTGCCGTAAACTTGCGCGATGTCCGTAATTGTAGGTTTCGTCTCGAATCTTAGCTTTATCTTCCGGATGTCCAAAAAGTGCTGTGACTATAGTTGCTTGCAACTTGCCTATAAGCGTCAGTACTTCAGTGGGCCCACTTATCCAAATTACTGGCGAAAACAAGAGTCCCTTTACGAACAGGCGCAAGTAATACGTTGTGCCAGTCCATTCCGGCAAATGCACAAGTCTTGAGAATCTTTCCAAGATTGGCGGCAATATGAAACTTCTAGATTCAAAAAACAAGTTTCCTCCGAGCATCGTCGACCTGAGAAAGAAGCTTTGGAAAATATGACCTTCCGCTAAAGGAATTGATATCACGCGGTAATGGCGCATATCTAGATCTGGATTTCCGATCATACCGTCGATGAAACCTTTTTCCACCAATGACACGGGCGTCGCCTTTACGTTCGGGAGGAGCATTCTGTTGTTGCGAATCTTTCTACCACTTACGAACAATATATCTTGAATTGAAACTTGCGGAACGTTTTTCCGAAGAGCGCTTGCTATATAATCCAAAAACTCCCGCTGCCCAAATGATTGGGCCGTCCCTCCATCTTCCATTGGTTTTGTCGCGTCAATCGTGAAAGACCATCCATCCCGGTCATAACCGTAGCCTGCAAATGGCGAAAAGTCGCCAAAGATAATCACGTTCTGCCTGTCTTGCTCACCTGTATTTTCCGGAGTGCTTTTCACAATTCGGCACAGGTGGTGACAAACAACTGCAGATTTGATGACCAGAATTGCGGCCACAGCCAGTAGCGGATAAATAAACAAAAATAAATAGTCCGCAAGCTGATATCCCCGTGCGTATATTTCATACTTGATGGGAATGGATATCGCCCAAATTATTGGTATAAAAAGCGCTAACCTGAAGAATACATTTCGTCGCCTTGCCACCCTGGCTTCGGATAGCAATAGTTCCTTATCCACACCAAGTTCTGGCAGCACTGCTTTATGTCTATCCTCAAGTCGACCTATTACATGTTGTGGATCTAAGTCGCCAAGGTGCATTGCCGCGCAGAGGTTTTTGGTTACGGAAAACATATGTCCCCCAATTTTATTATGCGAGGATTCCTATCTGGTGTCCTGCTCAAATAAATAGCCTTGACTAGTCGCAAACCGATAGCTGCTTATCGCACCAAACTTCCCATACTTTGCTCCACAGCTAAAGACGTATCTTTCAATGGCTCAGTGCTTTCTCGAGCGAGTGGAGAAATTTCTTCGCATCGTGCTCTGTCACGTTATATTTCACTACTGCGCCGGTTAGCAACTTGGGACAAGAATTCACCAGCTCCATCAATATGGGATATTTACCAGCCGCGACGGCTTCATTTAGCAATTTTAATCTGTTGCCAGCGTCTTCTAGTGTAAGGCAGAAGTGATGTCCATCATCGGTGATGCTGATACTCTTGATTCCTTCATGAGTAACCGCTTGGCAGTGAAACAGTTTCTTAGGCATTCTCGCCCCCCTGAGTTGATGCATATTCTGCGAATGTGCGGCAGTCTGCGCGCCACCACCTTGCATGTCAAACTGCTTAAACTTGGAGTCACATATTCAGGTCCTCTGCAGCGTAGCGGCTAAGGATTCGGGCACCCAAGCCTAAATCCCCATATTCGCATGCGTAAGGGTGATGAATCACTGTTCGTTGAGACACTCGCCCCGTAACCGCCCGTTGAACCAATAGGAATGGGCGTTCCTATTTGATTGCCCTGTTACATCAGGAGAAATCTCATATGCAGGCACGTGTCCTAGCGAAGAGATTCCAATCCTTGTTGCAACTG
>JBARHR010000182.1:0-1678 GCA_049799335.1 Gallionella sp.
GGCACGGGCGGAGGGGTCGGCTGAGCCGCCGACGGCGGCGGGCGCGAGCGTTCCTGCGCTGCGGTGAGCGCCGGGGCGGCGAGGAGCAGGGCGAGCGGGATGATGGCGATTCGCATGGATGGACCTCCAGAGCGATGTAGAGCAACCGGGATGCCAGCTGCAGGTGCCGAGGGGGAGAGGCCCAACCGGGCGACCTCCCACGGGGTTTGCGCCAGGCGGCGCGAGGGTGCCGAGTGGCGTGCCGTGGTGGGACACCCGGGTGACGCCGCGAATCGACACCGCCGAACGGGCTTGACGCCAGCGGCGGGAGCGCGCTAATAACCGCGCTCCCCGCAGTCGGGGGGCATGACCTTGGGCTCGTGGCGCAGCTGGGAGCGCGCCTGAATGGCATTCAGGAGGTCACCGGTTCGATCCCGGTCGGGTCCACCATTTGAAAGGAACGCGGGCGGCCAGGTGACTGGCCGCCCGTCTCTCTTCTCGGGTGTCCGGAGGCGCCGCCCCTACGGCTTGAAGTCGGGAGGCGCGTCGGCGCCCGGACCGAAGAAGAACTGCTCGCACTGCCCGTAGAGGATCTGGGGGGTGCGCGGATCCGCCGGCGAGAGCCGGTACTCGTTCATGATCATCTTGAAGTGCTCGAGCCACATCTTCCAGGCCTCCTGCGAGACCTGATCGAAGACCCGCTGACCCAGCTCATTGGGAAACGGCTTGAAGGTCATCCCGGGAAGTTCCCGGCCGAGCTTCCTGCACATCACCATCCGCGCCATGCTCCGCCTCGCGACATCGTTGAAAGTGGACGCGAAAAGATAGTCGATTCGCCCCGACGATGCACGCCGTCCGAGCGCGCGGCCGGGCGGCCTCTTCGACGTCAGCCCAGCAGGACCAGGGGATTGACGGAGAGCGCCTTGGCCAGCTTCTCCAGCGTCTCCAGGGGCGGCGTGCGCTGCCCGCGCTCCAGCATCGAGATGTACGAGACCGAGAGGCTGGCCTTGTGGGCCAGCGCCTCCTGCGAGAGCTTGCGGCGGATCCGCTCCGACTTGAGATTGTCAGCGAACTTGTCTGCGAGACTGGCCATGTCGTGGTGCTCCTCGTGGATCGTGGTGCGAAGTGGTTCGCGGCGCTCAGGACCACAGCTGCGTCCGCACCGCGGGGAATAGCACTTCGACCGGATGATTGCTGTCCCACGATGGAGTGAGCCTGTCCGTGATTCCCACTCCAAGTGATGATGCGGCGGGGTCAAACGGACCACCTGCGACTGGTGGTCGCAGCACCCCGAGCACGCGCGCCGAGGGTCAGAGCTCCGTCGTGCCGAGCAGGATGGCCTCGACCCGGGTCCCCCTGGCCAATCTGGCACGCCCCGCCGGGAGCAGCGCCAAAGCGCCCACGTCAGCGGACGAAGAGAGGTCACCACTCAGCTGGGACCGGAACGGCACCACCCACGGCTCGCCACGGCGCCAGACCAGGCGAGATCGAAGGTAGACGGCCAGGCCGGCCGGCTTGGCCTGCGGGGCGGCGAGCCGGGCCCGGATCACCACCCGCCCGGAGCCCGAAAGCCCTGCCAGGGTCCGCAGGGCGGGGCGGGCGAAGAGCTCGAACCCGACCAGGGCGCTGGCCGGATTACCCGGCAGGCCGAAGACCAGCGTCCGGCCGAGGTGACCGAAGAAGATCGGCTTGCCCGGGC
>JBARHR010000183.1:0-11456 GCA_049799335.1 Gallionella sp.
ATTTTCGTTCAAAGCAACATTATTGTAGGGTGCGTTCCACGCACCATGGTGCGCATGGCACACCCTACGATAGTTCACTTTTGATTGAGAAATGGAATAAGGCGTATCAGCTAATTTGACGATGATAGTATCCAGCAAGTTTATTCGGGGCTTCTCCGCGCTACTGCTTGCAGCGCTGTTGTCGGCTCATGCCGACGCAACATCGCTACCCCACGAAGTCCGAGACGAACTCAGGCACGCAAACATCCCATTGGCAAATGTCGGCATTCTTGTGCAAAGGATAGATTCAGGCACGCCGTTGCTCAGCCACAATGCTGCGCGAGCAATGAATCCTGCTTCAACGATGAAATTGCTCACCACGATTGCCGCGTTGGACATCTTGGGTCCGGCGTATCGCTGGAAAACCGAAGTGTTTCTCGACGGAAAACTGGAAAATGGCGTGCTGGAGGGGAACCTGGTATTCAAGGGCTACGGCGACCCCAAACTGACCATAGAGCAATTCTGGCTGTGGCTGCGCGAACTGCGCCAACTGGGACTGCGTGAAATTCACGGGGACATCGTTATAGACAGCAGCTACTTTGCGGTACCCGAATTCGATCCTTCTGAATTCGATAATGACCCGAACCGCGCCTACAACGTAGCGCCGAATGCACTGCTGCTCAATTTCAACGCACTGCACCTGCGCCTGATTCCAAATGGTGGCAACACTAATGTATATCTCGAACCCGATCTCTCCGGTTACTCGCTCACCAACCGCATCACCACCGTTGCCCGCGCACCCTGTTCAGGCGGCGACAACTACGGCGCGCGCCTTGAACAACGCAATATTGTCCTCGAAGGGACGATTCCGGCGGACTGCGGTGTAGATCGTTATCTTTCACTACTTCCTCACGACGACTATTTCTTTGGAGTGTTCGGTGCATTATGGAAAGAACTGGGCGGAACGATAGACGGCAAACTACGCGAAGGACATATCGCTGACGACCGTACCCCATTCGCCACACACTTATCGAATCCGCTATCCGAATTGATCAGGGACATCAACAAATTCAGCAACAATCTGATGGCCCGGCAACTGTTCCTGACCTTGGGTGCACCCATCGATTTCACCACTAAGACGAAAAATTCCGGCTACGAATCTGCAGTCCCGGAAGACTCGAAAACTGCATCCAGTGATTCCGTAAGCGCACTGTTGCCTAGCGACCCTTCCTCAGCAACGATCGATAGAAGCACTGCCGCGGTAAAGCGATGGCTGAACGCCGAACGCTTGAACTTTCCCGAACTGGTCATAGAAAACGGCGCTGGCTTGTCCCGCATCGCACGCATCAGTCCAGAGCACCTTGCTGCGTTGCTGCAGCATGCGGCAGACAGCCGTTATGCAGCCGAATTGGAAGCGTCTCTGCCGATACTGGGGATCGATGGGACGCTAAAGAAGCGCTTCAAGGACGACGAAATGGCAGGCTATGCACACCTCAAAACCGGGTTGCTGGATGGCGTAAAATCCATTGCGGGGTACGTCAAAGCACGCAGTGGCAAACGCTGGATTGTCGTTTTCCTGATCAATGATCCGCACGCTGCTGGCGGCAAGCGGGCTCAGGATGCGCTGATTGAGTGGGTTCAACAACATCACTGATGAGCCTGAGAACCGCAGTTGCGCGTTGCCGACTTCATGCCGAGGTAAGCTGGATGCCGGTTTGCGACGTGTGGATGCTCGGCTAACGACGTTTTTTAGATGAATGGTGAAGCCATACGCAACGCACGTTCGCCCTTGATTCGTCTCGGCCCGCCCTTTAAGATGGCTGCACCTCGGCCATCATTGTCCAATCACACCACAGGAAAAATATCATGAAGAAAATTGCGTTGATGCTTTGTGCAGCGGCCGTTGTTTCGACACCGGCCATGGCTGACGGTAGAAGAAGTGTCGGTTTCAACTACGGCCTGGATAATGACGGCGTGGTCGGCATACAGGGGGAATTCGACCTGTCCAGCAGCGCCAATAACGCACCAGTGTCCGGACAGGTATTCTGGAAAGGTTACTCGAAATCTTACGATCGAACCGCAGGCAAGTACCAGTACACCTACAGTGGCTTCGGTGTTGCGGCACTGTACGATTTCGGGCCGGTCATCAAACAAAACACAAAAATCAGGCCATATGCGGCATTAGGCCTGTACACGTTGAACAACAAGTTGAGCGGACCTACAACACCATCGCTGGGCGTGTCAGCCGACAGCGGGGGACTCTATGTCGCGGGCGGTGTGCGTTTCGCCGTATCGCCTGAAATCAGGGTAGATCTGGGGCTGAATAACATCGGTGGACTCTCTGCCGGTCTGAATTTCAACTTTTAGGGAAGCGCGGACTTATTGATCCAGCACGGTGAAGTCTTGACACAGTCAGACTAAACGAATGTCGTGAATATCAAGTAGGGTGCGCCAGCGGTGTCAAATCCGCCCAACCTTTGGGTGGCTGTGGATTGCCTACCTTTGGTGCACCATTTTGCTCTGGTGCGCAGGCGCACCCTACAACTGCCGAATTCAAGCTTCTCTTGGCGGGATTAACAAGTTGGTAGGGTGCATTCTATGCACCGCGCGCGACAACGTGAATGGTGCATGAAATGCACCCTACGGCTGAATTTCAACTCCTAACGGTTGGTAGAAATCTCGGGGTGAAGCTGGCCGATAAGCCGGGTTCTGTCGTGGACAGTCATTCCTCTAGGCGTTTCGTTACCTGACGCTCAAGCAATCTACCCGCAGACGACGCGAGCAACGTCATAGTCTGCCTATTTGATCTTGCTCCGGATGGAGTTTACCGTGCCGTCCGTGTTACCACGCACGCGGTGGGCTCTTACCCCGCCGTTTCACCCTCACCAGCACCTTGCGGCACTTCGGCAGTTTATTTTCTGTGGCACTGTTCATCACCTCACGGTGTCCGGTCGTTAACCGGCATCCTGCTCTATGGAGCCCGGACTTTCCTCTCCGCACTTGCGTGCGCAGCGACTGTCTAGCCAGCTTCAAGATCAGTTTACCACGCGCGGCGTGACCGCAAGCGAATGCGTTTGCGATGCCGGCAGTTAACGGGCAACTTGGTATCGTGATCAGGGAGGGGATGGGAATCAGCTACAATTGATCCATCGCAGACCAAGATAGATAGCGCCCAGTATGAGTGAACCATTGGTTACCGGTAGTCACGCGCGGCTGCGCATCTGGCTGGCTCTGGGCTACGCATTGTTCATCATCTATTCCAGCCTGTCCCCGTTCTCGGGGTGGCGGGAACAGGGTCTGAATTTCGTCGAAATGCTGCAAGTTCCCCTGCGGCTGACCTACACGACCTTCGATGCGACGTTGAATTTCCTGTCCTATCTGCCGCTCGGCTTGCTGGTTGCCCTCGCGTTGCGCGCCCGCACCGGTGCAGCCTTGAGCATTGTGATCGGCACCGCGACGGGCCTGCTGCTGTCCGCCTCGATGGAGTACCTGCAAATGTATTTGCCGACACGATTCAGTTCCAACACCGACATCCTGTCGAACAGCTGCGGCATGTTCACCGGAACACTGGTGGCCGCCGGCCTTGCTTCGCATCCACTGGTGATTGAGCGTCTCGAACTGTGGCGGATCAAGTTGTTTTTCCAGGGCAAGGATATGGATTTCGGACTGGCACTGCTGACCCTGTGGATCTTTGGACAATTGAATCCGTCACTGCCGTTGCTGGGCAACGTATTCATCAGCGAAGTGGCGCGCCAACCGTTCGTTACGATACCGAGTCTACCGTTCGACGGGTGGGAAAGCATCGCCGTGACGCTCAACCTGTTGATGTTGAGCACGCTGCTGCTGACGGTGTTGCGCAAGCCCCGGCATGTCATCGCTTCGGTACTGATGGTGTTGAGTCTGGTGATCCTGGTGAAGTTCGTCTCCGCGGCAATACTGCTCAGATCCTGGGCATTGCTCGTCTGGATCAACAGCGAGGCGATACTGGGAATGCTGCTGGGCATCGCATTGATGATCGGTCAACTAAAGTTGTCCCGAACGGCTGCGATCAGAGCCGGTACATTCATCACACTAGGTTACCTGTTGATCATCAATTTTGTATTTGACGGAAACGCACCCTCGGCCGCAATGTCCGTTTATCACTGGCACTACGGCCACTTGCTTACCTACAACGGTCTGGCTCAAACGATATTGCTGGTGTTTCCCGTACTGCTGCTGTTCCACCTGTGGCGCGTCCGGCACACGTATAATTTCAACCGCGTACCAACATCCCGGAGCCGGTAATGAGCTATTACGACAAACATGTTTTCTTTTGCACCAACCAGCGCGAAGACGGCGAGGCTTGTTGTGCAAATCACAACACCCAAAAGGCGCGCGATTACGTCAAGGGCAAGGTCAAGGAGCTCGGCATTGCCAACCGCGAGAACAGCATACGCATCAATTCCGCCGGATGTCTGGATCGCTGCGATGAAGGCCCGGTGCTGGTCGTATACCCGGAAGGTATCTGGTATACCTTCGTCGACGAAAGCGATCTGGACGAAATCATCGAAGAACACCTCAAACATGGTCGTGTCGTTGATCGCCTGAAGATTTGATGTCCACCCAGTACAAGGTCAATTTTTCCGGGACTTCCGGCCAACTGGAGGGCGCGGTACACCTGCCGGACGAATCTCCGCTGGCCATTGCGGTGATTGCGCATCCGCTGCCCATCATGGGCGGAACTATGGAAAACAAGGTCGTCACCACGCTCGCCAAGACCTTTGTAGATCTGGGTTACGCAACATTGCGCTTCAATTTTCGCGGCGTAGGCGCGAGCGACGGAAGCTATGACGAAGGCCGGGGCGAAACGCTGGATGCAATCGCGGCAGCCGAATTCATGCGCGAACAATTTCCCGACCTCGCGCTGCTTATTGGCGGTTTTTCCTTTGGCGGATACGTCCAGGCAAGAGCCGCGGAAGAACTGCTGCCGGAGCAACTAGTCCTGATTGCGCCGGCAGTCGGCCGTTTTGACATGCCACAAGTTTCCAGGAACGCGCTGGTGGTGCACGGCGATCAGGACGAAGTGGTGGAGTTGCTTGAGGTACTCGACTGGGCGCGTCCCCAGCATCTCCCGGTGATTGTCCTGACCGGGGCCGGGCACTTTTTTCACGGACGCCTGACGCAACTCAGGCAAGTCATCACCCGCCACATGTCTGCGCCGCCATGAGTACGGTACTGAGCGCACACAATCTGCGCAAAAGTTACGGGGATCACGTCGTCATTGACGATCTGAGCCTGAAGATTCGTCGCGGCGAATGTTTTGGGCTGCTCGGACCGAATGGTGCCGGCAAAACTACCACGCTGCGCCTGATGCTGGGTTTGATTGCCCCGGATGCAGGGGAGCTGCAATTGTTTGATTATCAGGTTCCGCAACAGGCCCGCGCCGCACGGCTGCGCGTTGGTGTGGTGCCGCAGTTCGACAATCTCGACCCCGACTTTACCGTGGCGGAAAACCTGATGGTGTACGGTCGCTACTTCGGCATCAGCGATGCCGCTATTGAAGCACGCATACCCGAGTTGCTTGAATTTGCCAGCCTCTCCGGCAAGCGCAACGCCAAAGTGCCGACGCTTTCCGGAGGCATGAAACGGCGCCTGACCCTGGCGCGTGCGCTGGTCAACGATCCCGAGGTCATATTTCTCGACGAGCCGACGACCGGCCTGGACCCGCAGGCACGCCACCTGATCTGGCAGCGGCTGCGCGAGTTGACTGCGCGCGGCAAGACATTGGTGTTGACCACCCACTTCATGGATGAAGCAGAGCGCCTGTGTCATCGCCTGGCAGTAATGGATAACGGGCGCATTATCAGCAGCGGCTCACCCCGCGAGCTGATTGCGCAAAACATTGAGCCGCAAGTCGTCGAAGTATTCGGCGAACAGGCTGCAGCATGGGCCAGCGATCATGCCGGCCGACATGCGCAGCGCTTCGAGGTAAGCGGGGAGACGGTATTTTGTTATGTGCAGGACGCGCAGCCGTTGTTGCTGGATTTGCAGCAACACCCGGAGCTGCGCTACCTGCACCGCCCAGCAAATATGGAGGACGTGTTCCTCAAGCTTACCGGCAGGGAAATGCGCGAATGAATCTTTATCTGCGCATGTTCTACGTGTTATTGCTGGCTCAGTTCCGCAAACCGCTGAGCTTCGTCGACGCGGTGAGTCGCTTGAGACTGCGCGTGTTGCCGAACGACATCGACATCAATATGCACATGAACAACGGGCGTTATCTGACGATTTGCGATTTGAACCGGGTGGATTTGTTTCTCCGCACGGGACTGATGAAAGCCATGTTCAAACGCAACTGGATACCGGTCATCGCGGAGCACACCATGGTTTACAAGAAACCACTGGGATTGTTTGCCGGCTTTGACGTAAAGCTTGAATTGACGCGCAGTGATGAAAAGTATTTCTACATGACCCATGTGTTCACCAGCAACGGACGTATCATGGCGGAGGGAACCTCCAAAGGTTGCGTGTACGCGCGCGGGACCGGCGTCGTGAGTCCGGCGGATGCAATGGCAGCCGTTGCCCGGGACAGAATCAAATGAATCGCCAGCACTTCGCGTTGCCCCGCCTGAGCATGCGCTTCTTCCCGATCTGGCGCCGCAATTTCATGGTGTGGAGAAAAATGGCCGGCGCGTCGATACTCGGCCATCTGGCCGACCCGGTGATATACATGCTGGGCCTGGGATACGGACTGGGCGGTATGTTGCCGGAGATCAACGGGATGTCGTACATCACCTTTCTTGCGGCGGGAACGGTGTGCTACAGCACCATGAACAGTGCCAGCTTCGAATCACTCTACTCCGGCTTCGCCCGCATGCACGAGCAGCGCACCTGGGAAGCGATACTGAACACTCCGATTACGCTCGATGACATCGTGCTGGCTGAAATCATCTGGGCTGCAAGCAAGAGTCTGCTCTCCGGTCTGGCAGTGTTGCTGGTCATCTGGATACTGGGCCTGTCGCACACCCCGCTGCTGCTGTGGATAGTCCCGCTCTCCCTGCTGGTGGGACTGTGTTTTTCCTCGCTGGGGTTGATCATGACTTCGCTTGCGCCAAGCTATGATTTCTTCATGTACTACTTTACGCTGGTGATCACACCGATGGTACTATTATGCGGCGTGTTTTTTCCGGTCGAGCAATTGCCGCCGTTGCTTCAGACAATATCGTCGGCGCTGCCGCTTACGCATGCCATCAATCTGGCCAGACCACTGATGAATGATGTTATCCCCGCACATGCGTTTTGGCATATCGGCATCCTGGCTGCATATATGCTGTTCGGATTTTATGTGTCGCTGGTGCTGTTCCGGAGACGATTGTCAAAGTAGATAAATTTTTCGCGTTAGCTTAAATAGGCAGGGATAAATTATGTTGTGGGTCAAGGCTTTTCATATCATTTTCGTCGTCAGCTGGTTCGCCGGCCTGTTTTATCTGCCGCGCATTTTCGTCAATCATGCAATGGCGACTGAAGCATCCGAAATCGCGCGTCTCAAGCTGATGGAGGGCAAGCTGTACCGCTTCGTGACGCCGATTTCCTGGCTCGCCATCGGCTTTGGCCTGTGGTTGTGGCTGGGATATGGAATCGGCGGCGGCTGGATGCACGCCAAGTTGATGCTGGTTCTGGTGCTGTTCGGCTATCACCTGTATTGCGGGCGCTTGGTCAAGCAATTTGCCGCCGATCAGAATACCCGTGGCCATGTTTTCTACCGCTGGTTCAACGAAATTCCGGTGCTGGTTCTGACCGCGGTCGTGATTCTCGTGACGGTCAAGCCATTCTAAGCAGCCCATGCCGGACTTTTTTTCACCCTGCCCGCGCGGCCTTGAATCCATCCTGAACGATGAGCTCGTATCATTCAATGCGCTGCAAGTTGTCAGCGTCGAGGGTGGGGTTCATTTTTCCGGAGACTGGCCATTGTGTTACCGCGCCAATCTGGAAAGCCGCATCGCCAGCCGAATATTGTGGCGCGTAAAGAACACTGAATACCGCACCGAGCAGGATATCTACAAGGCAGTTTTTGAGCTGCAATGGCAACGATGGTTTGACGTCACCCGCACGATACGCGTAAACACCACGGCAATACGCTGCGCGCTGAAAAGTCTTGAATACATAACGCTGCTGGTCAAGGACGCCGTATGTGACCGCTTTCGGGCGCACTGCAACGAGCGCCCCAGCGTCGATACACTGGATCCGGACGTGCGCATCCACGTGTTCATTGAAGACAGCAGCCTGATGCTCTATCTCGATACGTCCGGCGGCGCACTCTTCAAACGTGGCGTGCGGTCGCACACCAATATCGCGCCGTTGCGCGAGAATCTTGCAGCCGGAATCTTGCGGTTGATGAAATGGCAACCGGGCATGCCGCTGCTTGATCCCATGTGCGGCAGCGGCACGTTTCTGATTGAAGCCGCACAGATGTCGCTCAACATTCAGCCCGGCATCGCGCGCAACTTTGCCTTCGAAAAGCTGAAAAATTTTGATGCCAATACCTGGTCCGGGATGCGCGATCGCGCAATTGCCGCACAACTGCCGGCCGCGCCGCTGGAAATCTATGGCAGCGACTTGTACGGTGACGCGCTGAAAACCGCCGGGCGTAATCTGCAGGAGGCAGGTCTGGCAGACTGCGTGGAACTGAAGCAGGCCAACATTCTGGAAATTTCCGCACCGACCGATCACGGCATGTTGATCGCCAACCTGCCGTATGGCGAACGTATGGGCGAGCTGGATGAATTGGCTGAGCTTTATCCCAAGTTGGGTGATGCGCTGAAGAAAAAATTTGGCGGCTGGACCGCCTGGCTGTTTACCGCCGATAAAGCCATCTTGAAATTGATGCGCTTGTCGCCTTCCAGAAAAACTCCGCTGTTTAACGGCGCTATCGAATGCCGCCTGCTGGAGTACAGGATCGTCTCGGGCAGCAACCGGCCGAAATAGCCTGCATCGGTCAAAGCACATTCGTTGATAATTTTTCAAAGGTTCGATATGTTCAAGTTCTTGCTGACAATTGCAATTTCACTCTGGTCTTTACAGGTCTTTGCCGAAGATTGGCAACTCATCGATACGACCAAATTGGGTGTCCTGCGCCTGGACAGGGAAAGCGTAACCCGGGTCGAAAAATATACCAAAGCGGTGATCAACTATGAATTCGCGGATTTGCAGAAGGTGGCCAAGCCGCCTTACGACTTGTTCAATCGTCGGCAGGATGACGTTCTGGTCGATTGCACCCGATTGGAATTGGGCGTCATAGCAAGACGCTTCTATGAGGACGGAAAACTGGTCAGCAGCCATGAATTAGCCATGACTGACGTCAAGTTCAATGCATCCGCACCGGACACCATGGCAGAAAAAGTCATCAAAGTGGTTTGCGCGGACGCACCAGCGGCCAAACCATGATCATTTTCAGTTAAAACTGTTTTCGCGAACCATGCCCACACTCGCCGGCACGTTGCACGCATGGGGCACGCCGCAATTCAAAGATGTAGCTAAACGCGAAATCGAAGCCTTTGGTCGTAACGATCTGCCGCTGCAGCAAGGCTTGTCACTTGGCAATCACGTGACCGATGATCGAATTGCGGTTTCCATAAACAGCGCAACGGCCACAGACACCTTTCTGCAGATCAGGGCGGGCGTCTTCTATCAGAGTCTGATCGCGGGATGCAGTTGCGCCGACGACCCCACGCCGATCAGCAACAATAATGAATACTGCGAAATTCAACTGGACATCGACAAAACCACTTCCATTGCCACCGTGACACTGCTCAGTTAGCTTCCGTCCGCACCGGTTCGCAATGCACGCGGTGGCAGTTTAAGCGGATCAAATCGCTTTCAGCGCTGCCAGTGCCGCGTCGTAATTTGGTTCCTGCTTGATATCACTGACCAGTTCCGTATAGCGCACCACGTTGTCGCTATCCAGTACCACCACAGCTCGCGCCGTCACACCGGCCAGTACGCCGTCAGCAATCTTGACGCCATAGTCACGCATGAATTCGCGACCGCGCATCGTGGAAAGATTAACCACATTCTCCAATCCTTCACTGCTGCAAAACCGTGCCATTGCAAACGGCAGATCCGCGGAAATATTGATCACGACCGCATTTTTCAGAGTGGAGGCCTCCTTGTTGAAACGGCGGGCAGACGCCTGGCAGGTTGGGGTATCGAGGCTGGGGACAATATTCAATACCTTGCGTTTGCCGGCAAAGCTGCCCAGCGTAATGTCCTGCAAATCCTTGTCCACCAGCGAAAATGAAGGCGCAGACTTTCCGACTTGTGGAAAGTCTCCGTACAATTTAACCGGTGTGCCGCCCAGAGCTGTGTTGAGTGAATTGATTCTTGCCATGTCGTTCTCCTTTGCAATAGTGGTTGACACAGTTCTGCCCGGCTTTGTAAAACGGACTGTGCCATAGCACGCCGCTATCCCGGCGTTACGGTTTTACAGATAAATAGATGGGAGATTCAGTATGGCATACTGCGAGTGAATATTTAAGCGTTTTACTCGGTCTTTATCGAATATGTAACCATTACCGGTGGTAGTAAAAACCATGGCCGTAGTACAAGTTATTGTTCCTATTTTTCTGCTGATTTTGCTTGGCGCCAGTATGCGCCGCTGGTTCGGGCTCAGTCTGGAGTTCTGGCCGCAATTGGACAAGCTGATCTATTACGTGTTTTTTCCGGCACTGCTGTTCAGCACCCTGTCGCATTTCGAAATTGATCTCGGCGCCGCTACGCCTATGTTGATGGTCTCGGCGCTATTCATGTGTAGCGGAATTGGACTGGGCTATATTGCCAAATACTTGCTCGCTGCTCCGGACAAGGTCTACGCCGCGACATTCCAATCGTCCTTCCGCTTCAATAGCTATGTCGGTCTCGCCATTGCGGGAGGTTTGCATGGTCATGACGGAATCGCCGCCATAGGCTTGCTGATGGGCTTTATGGTTCCTCTCGCCAACGTCGCTTCTGTATTGATGCTGGCGCGCCATAGCGAGAGTCATTGGCTGCGGGAAATACTGCTCAACCCGCTGATTATCGCGACTGCGGGGGGCATAGCCTTCAGCCTGGCGGGCCTGACACTGCCCACCCTCGTTAACAGCACTTTGAATCTGCTGTCGCAAGCGTCATTGCCGATGGGTCTGATCGCGGTTGGCGCGGGACTGCGCATACAAGGCTTGCACAGTCAGCGCGGAACCTTGTGGTACGGCGTAACCATCAAGCTGTTGGTACTGCCTGCGATTGCCTGGGTACTGGCCTCGATGTTTGGCCTGGCCGGTGTTTATTTTCACATACCGGTATTAATGGCAGCGCTTCCGGTTTCGACCGTTGCCTACGTGCTGGCAAAGCGCATGGGTGGCGATGGCGACACAATTGCGGCACAGGTGATGCTGAGTACGCTGCTCTCGATGCTGACCATACCGCTTTGGCTGTTGTTGATGGGTTTCTGACGCGTGCACCAC
>JBARHR010000184.1:0-3725 GCA_049799335.1 Gallionella sp.
GTCCTACCCTGGCCCGCCATATTTTGATATCGACCTTGCGTCCAGGCAAGTTGACGAATGTATATGCTTCGGAGCCGTCAGGTGTTCTTGCCGGAGATACCGGCAAGTCTTCAAAATTTGAATCGGTATTGCTCGCCACCTGGTTGCCTTCACCGTCTATCGTTTGGTGAAAATAGCCCTGCCGATACAAGAGTCCGACGCCGACAAATGGCAGTCGCAGATCGCTTGCCGCCTTGCAATGATCCCCCGCCAGAATGCCCAGACCGCCGGAATAGATAGGCAAACTTTCGTGAAAGCCAAATTCCGCGCAGAAATAAGCGATCAAGTCGTCTTTTCGCAGCCAATCCGATCCTGAACTCGGCGCACGATTTTCGTGATACGTGTCGTAGGCTGCCAAAACCCTGTTGAAATTTCCGATAAACACCGGATCGTCTTCCGCGTCTATCAGGCGTTTCTCATCAACACGCTTCAAAAATGCTTTTGGATTCTCTCCGGTCGCCTTCCACAACCCATGATGCAAGCTGGCGAACAGCGAGCGTGTCGGGCGATCCCAGCAATACCAGAGGTTGTTAGCCAAATCTTCCAGACGCGACAAACGTGCTGGAATTTTTGGACGTACACTCAAACTATAAGCAGTGCTCTTATTCATTTGACTAAAACGGAAGTAATTAGTGTTTATCGCAACCGGGCCGGTGTCAGGGCACCGGCGAATTATAGCTTACTGGTCCGTGCATCCCGAAACGCTGTGCGATTAACCGCAATCATTCTCCGTATATCGCGGCGCGTTCTATATGCCAATCTGCATTCAAAATTCGCGCTGCAGGCAACAATTCACCCCTCAATATTCGTTCCAAGGCAAGATGTTTAGCAGCACCTGCAATCAATATTATTTTTTCTCGCGACGAATTTATCGCGCCTAATCCTAATGTCACCCTTTCGGGAGGCGGCTTGGGAGCGTCAAAGACTGGCAATACCGCATTGGTGCCTCCAAGCGCCAGATTCCCCGGAAACAAGCTTGCCGTATGACCGTCCTCACCCAAGCCAAGCAAGACCAAGTCCAGCGTGACGTCTTGCAGCAAACGAGAATAGGCAGTAGCCGCTGCGTTGGGCCCTGCTTCAGCAGGTATGCGATGCAGGTTAGATTGCGGCAGCGCCACATGATTCAGCATGGTCGCTTGCACCATGTAATCATTGCGACCGACGTCATCGACGGGAAGGCAACGTTCATCGCCAAAATAGATATGAACATATTGCCAGTCCACGCTATTTTTCGACAATTCCTGGTAACAATTGCGCGGTGTTTCTCCTCCCGCCAGGGCGATTCGGAATACGCCCCTCTCTTTAATGGCACGGGCCGCAAGATCAGCGATGTGTTGCGCAACGGCAACGCTTAATGTGTTCAGGCTGTCGTGCACGCTAACTGATCGTGCCCTTGGCAATCGAAAGACATCGATCATCAGTCACTCGCCGATTGAGCTGCGAACAGCGCGGGACCATACAGCGCGGCCCTGTCATTCAAGATTACCTTGATCGGGACCGCTTCCAGCAATTTCCGCATTCTTCCCTTGTTTAGGAAAGACTCGACAAAATTTCCCGTCATTAGCAGGGGCAAAATCTTCGGTGCGATTCCACCACCCAGATAAATGCCGCCGCGACTCATCACTTTGAGTGCAAGATTGCCCGCTTCGGCACCATATAAGTGCACGAACCACTTCATCGTTTCAACACAAATATCATCGCTTTCGGCCAATGCGGCCTTGGAAATGGCCGCCGCCGCATCTCCGTTCTTCTGTTCTTCGAGCAGCCACTGTGGCGGGGGTGTCTGGCGATGTAGACAAAGGAACTCATGCATACTCAATAGGCCCATCCCGGAAACTACACGCTCCCAACTGACATGTTTTCGCTGCAATTTCAAGTGGGACAGAAATGCGATGTCCAGCTCGCTGCCAGGACTGAAACTGGTATGCCCGCCTTCGGTAGCAAAGGGTTGGTAAGCTGCGCCATTCCAAAACAATCCGGCTTCGCCGAGTCCGGTCCCTGCCGCAATAATCGCGCCATTTCCAAGCGCGTTTGTGTCGCCGGTCTGTAACGTATGCAGATCTGCATCGTCGAGCGCAGGCAGTCCGTAGGCAGTAGCTTCCAGGTCGTTGAGCAATGAACAACGGTTAAAACCAAAACGGCTAACCAAAGCGTCCGCGTCGATGCGCCACGGGAGATTAGTCGTAAGTACCAAACCTCCGAGAACCGGCCCGGCAATCCCCAACGCGGCATGCTCTACTTGAAGTCTGTGATCCTTGTCCGCATGAGGCGCTTGCCGTTCTTTAGCGTAGCTCTTCGTTCTCGACAGGAAGTCCGCCACCAGTTCCTCGAATGTCGCGTACTCCCGACTCGCATAGCTGACTTCGTAAACAATATTGATCGTTGTTCCGGAGACGGTAACTACTGCCAATCGTGTTTTTGTCCCGCCTATGTCACCTGTCAGAATATATTCCATATTGCTCAATAGGCCTGAAGAATTGCGCCGTCAAGATTCAGTGAATGCCGCCAGAACTGGTCGTCCCGATCAAACAGTCTGTAGGTGCCGCGCGGACCCCAACTCCCTGCCGCGTAGCCGTTGATAAAATCCCGCTCCATGGCCCACACCTTCAGTATAGGATCTACCACACGCCATGCCGCTTCAACTTCGTCTATCCGCAAAAACAAGGAATGATCGCCCTGGATAACATCCAGCAACAGACCCTCATAAGCATCGTAATCCTGATCGTTTTCCTTACGGTAAGTCGCGTCCAGGCTGATCGTACGAGTATGCAAATCCAGCCCGGGAATCTTGACTTGCATTTCCATTTTGAGGCAGTCGCTGGGTTGGATGCCGAGCATGATCCAATTCGGCTGGTTGGGACCTTGTCTGCTATGTTTTAGCAAATCCTGGGGCGGACTCCTGAACCGAATTGAAATCGCAGAACTACCTTCCGCCATTCTCTTTCCGGTCCTGAGATAAAACGGCACACCCGCCCAACGCCAGTTATCGATGAACAATTTCAGCGCCGCATAAGTTTCCGTCGTACTGTCTGCTGAAACTCCCGGTTCTTCAAGGTAACCCGCAACCGATTTGCCGTCTATATTGCCGCTGGTGTACTGGCCACGAAACGCGTGCGCGTGTACCGAATTCTGGGTGATCGGACGTATCGCTTTTAGCGCTTTTACTTTCTCGTCGCGCAGATGCTCTGCAGACATCGTAACCGGCGGCTCCATCGCGACAAGCGCGAGCAGTTGTAACAGGTGACTTTGGATCATGTCGCGCAATGCGCCGGTGCCCTCATAGTAATCCGCGCGGCCGTCGATCCCCAGGGTTTCCGAATGGGTGATCTGCACGTGATCGATATAGTGGTGGTTCCAGATCGGCTCCAGCAATATATTTGCAAATCTGAACACCATGACGTTTTGCACAGTGCCTTTTCCCAAGTAATGATCAATACGGAATATCTGTTTTTCGCTCAAGTGTTTGTGCAAACTTGCCTGCAATGTCTGGGCACTCAACAGATCGTAACCAAATGGCTTTTCGATAACCACGCGACGCCAACCGTTCTTCTCGTTGAGTAACCCAGTCACACCAAGCTTATCAATGAACACCGAGAATTCAGACGGTGGAACCGCCATATAAAATATGACGTTTGGCGAAACTTCCGGGTTGTTTTCGAGGGTGGCAAGCAGGCGCTGGTATGACT
>JBARHR010000185.1:0-2577 GCA_049799335.1 Gallionella sp.
ATGGGCAAACGCGTGGCCAAGGCAGTGCTGGATTTTAGAAAAAACGACAATATTGCATTGAATGCTTCATTACAAATAACATGTTTGCGACATCGGAAATTTCATCCGTAACGGTACAAGCGTACCGGAACACGGAGTATTGTGTATTTGGCGAATCCCCGTTTGTCTTGAAGGTCGGCGTTGTTAGCGATTCATTGGCTAAGATCTACAAGCAATACAAGGTGGACAGTGCGGCTTTCGTGACCGCCTGCAATCCATTTGGCGAGGTGATCGATGCGGCTGCCAACAACCGAAGGCAGACGGAACTGAAGGTCGCGCTGATTCGACAAGGTTTCGATTATTTCGATGGTATTGGCAGAGACCCGGCGGGCGAGTGGATGGCTGAACCAAGTTGTTTCATCCCCGGACTATCGCTAAACGATGCCAAAATTTTGGGGTGTAGCTTCGAGCAGAATGCGTTAGTTTGGTGCGGTTCGGATGCGATGCCACAGTTGGTGCTGCTCCGGTAGCTTTCCACGCCAAGACGGCCCGGAAAATGCAATATCAATGGATACGCCGAGATATCATCTGTGAGCATCGAGCCGAAGTAGATTCCGCGGAAACTGAACAATGCAGTTGGCAACGACGATTTCGTATCTTGAAGCGGTCGAGGGTGACATCTATCGAGTGCTTTGCAGAACCAAAAATCCTGCTTTACAAGTCAAACACGACTAAAATGTGCACCGCAACTCGCCTAATCGGCAGACCCACAATTATCTAGTCCATGCATACCATCGTTTCTATCCTGGCCAGACTCGCAGTTCTCTTGTTGGCTTGTCCAGTATTTGCCTATGCCGGCCTCCCGCAAGCGTCGAATGTCCCGGGTGGCGTCGCAATCGTCCCGCTGGTGAGCATGTCCGCCAGTCGCGACAAACCCGAAGCATCGTTTGGTGGCCAATCTGTTCTGGTTGCTCAGGACCGGGATATGTGGGTTGCAGTAGTCGGGTTGTCTCTGGATGTGACACCTGGAGTGCAAACATTGCTTGGCAAGATCGGTGGTGATACCAAGGTGGCTGAGTTTGTAGTCAATGACAAGCAGTATCCAGAGCAGCACATCGAGCTTAAGGACAAAAGCAAGGTTCAGCTGTCTCCGGCGAATCTGGCGCGCGCGGAGCGCGAGATCGCTTTGATCAAGAAGTTGAAACGTCGCTGGCACGCTGCACAGGACACTGATCTGAATTTCATTCTACCGGCTCGGGGAGAATTGGCCGGGCGTTTCGGGCTGCATCGTTTTTTTAATGGAGAACCACGGGCACCGCATGCAGGCCTTGATGTGGCGGTTGCACGCGGTACACCGGTCAACGCCAGTGCGCGCGGTGAGGTGCTGGCGACCGGGAACTACTTCTTCAATGGCAAGACGATTTTCCTTGATCACGGGAACGGACTGATTACCATGTATTGTCACCTTGACCGAATCGATGTGAAAGTTGGAAAGTCCGTTCGCAAGGGTCAGCGGATCGGGCTGTCCGGGGAGACCGGGCGCGCGACCGGTCCCCATCTGCATTGGAGCGTCGTACTAAATGGGGCGATGGTTGATCCGGAGCTATTCATTGCACCGGTCAACTAGTTCTGACCGGTAACTTTGACTGGCACTCCCCGCATGTTCTTCAATATCGGCACGATTGCCAAAATTCGCCGGATATTGCCTGCGGCTGTGCTATTTATGGTTATTTTTGCCAGCGCCAGTGATGCAGTGGCGCGCAAGGCAGGCAGCGTTCGTACGCAGCCAATTAACATGGTCGTAATCCATTCGACTGGCGGCCCTACCTGTGACTCTGGGACCGGAAAGCCCATATGGGTTGGCGCCGGCACACTCGACGAGAACATTCGACATATAGAAGCGGATCCCAAGCTCGGAATTCACTACATGATTGACCGTGATGGAACCGTACGGGTCAGCGTGCCTGAGGAGCAGATGGTGAATCACGTTTACCACTACAGCGGACGGTCTGTCGCGATTGAGCTGATTAACAACGGGGATGGCGTCGACCCATTCCCCGAAGCGCAACTGGCATCCTTGGTAAACTTGCTGCGCGACATCGTGCGTCGCCATGGAATTTCCCGCGATGGCGTAAAGCGCCATTCCGACCTTGACCATGGAATGCTGTCATGCGACAAGACTCAGCGGCGCAAGGTTGACCCCGGAGCTGCGTTTCCTTTTGCAGCAATCTTGGAGCGGGTCTACCACCCTTGACCCGGTTGGCTATTGGTTTCAGTCACTCCAAGTCAGGCAAGCTGCCCGGCCCTAAAATCATTCAGGGCCTGATGAATTTGCTGCTGTGTATTCATCACGAACGGGCCGTACTGCACGATGGGTTCATTGAGCGGTCTTCCGGCCAGCAGTATCAGTCGGGTGTCTTCAACTGCCGAAAGTGCCACGCCAAGGGTATTTGGCATGTTGCTTAATATGCCCATGCGTTGCGCTGCCACGCGTTTGCCATCAATTGCCACTGCACCACGATACACATAGATAAATGCGTTGTGCGAAGCCGGTATCGCGGGCGAGTATTCGCTGCCGGCAGGCATATGGATATCCAG
>JBARHR010000186.1:0-3233 GCA_049799335.1 Gallionella sp.
GGTTGCGGTGGGGAAAACCGCCGGCACCACGGTGGGCGCTACCCCGGTACAGGCACCAGCGGCAGCGGTCACGGTCCAACCGTTACCCACCGTTCCAGGATTGCTGCGCTCAAAATTATCCTGAAACAGGATATCGCCGGGTGCCGCGCACACTTCACCCGTCATCGCCACTACGGTGAAGATGACTAGCACGATCACGCTACCCTGGGCAAACAAACGGGATATACCGCCGGAAACGGGAAGCCCAACCCTGCTTGGTACCGTTAGCGGCAACTGATTCAGACTGGCGAATATGCGCATTTCCATTCTTCCCTGTGCGGGTCTGCCATTAGCAGTATAAGCCTGTAATGGAATCCGGCGTCATCGACCCAGCGTATTGCATCAATGCGCTATCTCGCAATCGAGACACTGATCTGCCGTTCCACAAAATTCGCCGTTCGGTCCGTACCCTGCCTGGCAGTGGCGGTGATATTCCAGACTGTCACTGTCCCGGTCGCTACACCCGCGTCATTGTGCTGTGTAGAGGGACAAGTCACTGTCACTTCAAAACCGTTCAGCGTACCGGGGAACGTCCCTGCAGGCAAAACAGTATCTATGCATGCACCGTTCCGCAAAGCCTGATACGCGCCCCACTCTATCCCTGCCCGCGCGGCCTGATAGGCACGCGCCCCCATCACATCGAGCGCCGCACTTTGATGCTGTGTAGTGGATAGCGTGACGGCAAATGCACCCAGCGCGGCGATCACCACCAGCAGGAAGATTGCCGAAATCAAACTGAAACCATGCTGCAATTTGCAACTCGTCTTCATGGTACGTTGCTTACATGCACAGCGTTATACACCGTGACGGTTTCGTCGTCCTCGGTGATGCTCAAGTTCAACGTCACCAGTCCGGCGTGTTGCGCTACGACGATGGGATCGTAGATGACACTGCATGCACTAACGTGTGTAGCCAGCAGCGCCCCGGTAACCGGCGGGATAACAGCAGCAGGCGGAACAATACTCCCTCCACCCCAACTGTAACGGGTCAATGATTGCGTTCCGGGATTGCAGATGTAACGCACCTGTTCATGCACGATTTGAAAACGTGCGTTGGGTGAGGAGGAACGAAATTGGAATGGCGTGGTGATTTTCACAATCTGACCCGCCACCGAATCACACGCTGTGCGATTGTCGCCAGCGTAGGCATCAAGACCGGACATTCCCATGTTATACACCACCACCTGGTCTCCGGCCACACAGCTAGGCGGAGTACCCAGCACCTCAAACGAAGAATCCGCAAGCGAAAAATCCAGAATATCTCCGCTACCTCCCGCACCGATGCGATACCGCCCGCCGCCACTCGTCGCCAGGAAGTCGAGATAATAGACCGTAACCCCGCCAACCACGGAGGTATTGACTCTCACACTGTTCGGCAAAGCCAGTCGCAAGTCGCGTCCGAGTCGACGCAGTGCGGTATCGGCGATGTCGGTCATGTCGGCACGCCGCGCAACGTCCATGTATTGCTGCACCGGCGCCTTCAGAAACACCGCAACCATGCCGCCTATGATGCCGGTGATGACGATCACCATGATCATCTCCACCAGCGTAAATCCTGTGTGCCTCAATTTCATCACGGCACCGCCGTCGGAGCGTAACGCGCGCGTATTCCGTCCATAGTCACCGGAACCCCATCCGCGCCAGAAACTGTTACAGAAATGCGCAGCGCAACATCGTCACTGCCCAGACCCAATGCCGAACCGGTGCGTGTCACATCTACTCTGGCTTGGTAGCCTCCCAATCCGGAGATTGGTGTGGTACATGTTCGAGTAGTATTAGTGATGTCGCAAATTCCGGTATCCATCACAAAACCGCCGTAGTCCGCGACGTTGTCAAATGGATCGCTCGACAACCAGCGATTTTCTGTTGCCGGGGTCGCTGAAGTCAAAGGCGCGCCACCCTTGTTTTGATCCATGCCGGTGGAACAGTCTGAGGCGCCAACCGCACTGGCCGCATTCACGTCATTCGGATCGCAAAAGGTGAATGGCATCAGCTCGACTTCTTCCAGCAGCGATTCGGCAATCGCCAGCGCCTGTTTGTGGATCAGCGGATCGGCACTGTTACGCGTCACGATATTCATCACGCCGAGTATCCCCGCCAGCGCGACGCTGACGATCACGATGAACATGATCAGTTCGATCAGGCTGATACCGCGTTGGCGCATTATTTGCGTTCCCCCTTTATATTCGCGGTAAACCCTATCGGGCGAGCAACACTCGCGGGTTGCCTCATCAATTGACGAAGCGCATCAATCAAACCCGCAAGTGCCTGATCGTGACTGGACACCTTGCGCTCCAACTCGGCTAATTTCGTTGCCAATTCCTTGTTGCTTGAAAGCATTTCGCGCAATTGCACAAAAGTGCGCACCACCAACAAACTTACCTCGACCGCGCGATCAGATTTCAACACGTTACCCAACATCAATGCGCCGTGTTCCGTAAAAGCATAAGGCAAAGTGCGGGAATACTTCAGCTTGGCGAGGTGGTCACAATTTGTGACCACCTCTGCTTTCTCTTCTTGCGAAAGCTGAAACATAAAGTCAACTGGAAATCGTTCAACATTGCGATGCACCGCCTGATTCAATGCTTTCGTCGGCACACCGTACAACTCCGCCAAGTCAGCATCAATCATCACCCGAAATCCCCGCAACAGCAAAATCCGCTGCGCGACCGATTCATTTGCAATCAGGCTAGTCATTGATCGCTGCGTCATTGCACATAGCCTGTCTCCGGCGCGATATTGATATTGGTTGTGCCGATCACAATCGGGAGATTGGCGGCGTTGGCTATCAGTCGCCCCAGTCCGTCGAAAACATACGTTTGGGGCAGGGCTGGAAGCACGGCCACGCGATCAGATATCGCACAACTAACGTTGCCAGCCGCATCGAGCTGGGTATCGCAAGCGCCGTTGTGAGCGGAAGAAATAACTACGTTTACCGGTCGACGTTGGGCTACCGCTATTTTTTGTCCGTATCGCAACGTCGCCTTGATTTGATCTGCGGTCCCGCGTTCCTGAAAAACATCGTTGTCAAAAAAGCGGGGAACGGCCACGGCAGCAATCACCGCAATGATGACCATGGTCATAACTAACTCTATTAACGTAAATCCGCATTCTGCAGTATGCGTCTTTCTAGATAGGTTACCCATAATCACCACGCCTGCAGCGAACCGCTCGTATTGATACTACGAAACAAAC
>JBARHR010000187.1:0-12613 GCA_049799335.1 Gallionella sp.
CCTTTATCGTATGGTACTAGTTATGGTTATGACCGGCCGATTGTCTGGTTGCCGACATGAGTATCTTCACCACAGTTGGGTGATTGTACTTTTGTGCGATTAATTGTGGCGTGTCTCCGTTGCGGTCTATCGCGTTGCAATTGGCGCCGTGGAACATCAATGTCCTGACGATCTCGGTAAATCCGGATGCAGCAGCCTTATGCAACGCGGTCGAACCGTCAACCGCGGCCAGATTTAAATTGGCGCCATTGTCAATCAGAAGCAACACTACGCCGAGATGGCGGTGTGCCGTCGCCACGTACAAAGGCGTGAAGCCGGCCTTATTCCGCGCGTCAACCGCCGCCAGGCTCTCCACCAGTGTTTTTGTGGTGGAAATTCTCCCAGCGTCGGCGGCCCAGTGCAACGCAGTATGCCCTAACAGGTCTTGAGCATGAATATTGGCCAAGTATTTAAGTAAAGCCGCAATTACATCATCATGACCATTAAAGGCCGCAAGCATCAAGGGCGTCCAGCCGCGCTCATTGGTGAGTTCGGTGTTGACATTTGCTTTGAGGAACTCACTTACCACCATATGATTCCCGGTTTCTGCAGCTTGGTGGAATCCCTTCGCGCTACATTGGCAACCCATGCGTTCAATCGTCTTTGCGACTTCCACCGAAAGGGGCTTCCACGAACCGGCGTCATGAATCGAGACTTGTGGTTTGAATATGGCAAACTTGTCCGTTGCGACTGCCCATATGTCGTGTGTTTTGTCGGGGGGATGAGAGCTTGCGTGCACCAGGCTCAAATGGACAATTTCAGTAGCGATTTCTGGGGGAAATCCCGCACGATCTTGACGCGCCGGCACCATCAAATCCATGAAATAATCATTAACCTCCGGTTTATCCCAAAGCGTCATGATCTTAGACAATATCCGCGGATATTTCTCCTCTAGTCCACGCGGATAGCGTTTGTCGTCTCCACCTAGTATTCTGAGCAATCTTTCGTCCATAATCGGGTCGATGCCTCAAAAGTTTTGCGCTACGTTATTTTAATGTCGAGTACGCTTATCCGGCATTATATCCAAGTAGTCCCTAAAAGTATGGCGTAATCAAGATATTAACAACCACATGCGCTCTTGGAGTGCATGGCGAACATGCAGCAACTCGGCAGAGTTATTCAGATTGCACCAAATTTCTTGGCACGAGTATTTGCCCGGAAGTAGCGCGACGCGTCCTCCATTCAGTAAATCGCCAGTTGCGTCTTGGCTTGATCACCGGACCGCAATAGGCACTCTGAGGGAACCTTGCAAAAGAACCAGGGGCCTCAATTCTGCGGCTATACTATCAGTCATTCCCATCGCCGCGCTGCAGTACTTCAGTGCGCGCCCAACCCTGTGCAAAAGTGATGCGCAATTCGGACGCCACGTCAATTTTCTTGGCGTCCGATACCACCCTGCCACTAACATCCTGCACCATGCTATAGCCTCGCGCCAACACTTGCCTCGGGTCCAACAGGTTCAGATGCTGCGCGGCATTGTCTATTTGGAGCCGTCGTTTTATCTGGGTCGAATGTATTCCGGTCGACAGCCGCCGCCCGGCCGAATTAAGCCTCTCTGCCAGACGATCTATATCGATACCTGATATGGTCAAGCGATGCGCCAAAGATTGAATTCGAAAATGCGATGCCGCCGCAGCGGAGAAAAACGATCGTGTCGCGCGCGTTTGCATCTCAATCAACTGCTGGCTCAGCAGTTGCAAACGCTGGGCGGGGTGCACCAGCCCGCGTTGCAGATAATCCAGCGCTTGCATGTGCTTTTGTAGATAACTGGATTGAGCCCGTTGCATGGTCTGCGCTCTGTGATGCAACGCGTTGCCCAGTGCATGACGATCCGGAACGACGCGCTGAGCAGCGGCGGTGGGCGTCGCCGCACGTTCGTCGGCGACAAAATCGGCAATCGTGAAATCTGTTTCATGTCCGACTCCGCTGACAACAGGGATGTCGCTCGCGACAATCGCGCGCGCAACAAATTCTTCATTAAACGCCCACAAATCTTCGATGCTGCCCCCGCCCCGACACAGAATCAGCACGTCACATTCCGCACGCCGGTTGGCAACTTCAATTGCCGCCGAAATTCTTGCCGCGCTGCCGATCCCCTGTACCGCCGTAGGGTAGAGCACAACCGGTACGCAAGGAAGTCGACGCCTCAGCGTGGTAAGTACATCGCGCAATGCGGCGGCCTGCGGCGATGTAACAATGCCGATTCGCCGCGGGAAAGATGGCAAAGGCCGCTTGCGTGCAGCAGCAAACAGCCCCTGACTCTCGAGCAACTGTTTGAGCCGGGCAAATTTTTCGTAGAGCGCTCCGAGGCCGGCGGGTCGCAACTGCTCGACCGTCAATTGAAACTCACCGCGCTGCTCATAGAGCGTTGCCGTCGCAAGCACTTCTACCTCGTGCCCATTCGCGATTGCTTCTCTCATCAATTGGTTTTTATGGCGGAACATTACACAGCGAACTTGCGCCTGACCATCTTTCAACAAAAAATAGAAATGTCCTGACGCTGCTTTCACCAAATTGGATATTTCACCCCGAACCCAGATCAATGGCACGCCAGCTTCAAGCAACTGCTTGATTGCAAAGTTGAGTTCAGCGACAGCAAAAACCTGGTCTTTTTTTTCAGCAAACAGTACAAATGTCATATTGACAACACAAAATAATCCACAAATGGAGGATACATGCCGCTTTTCGGCAGGTTACCAAAAAATACTCCAGGTAGTTAGCGCAACACTTTGTTTATTATAACTATTATCGCCTTACAATTTTTAGGCAATTTAACCAAAACCCTTTAACTACGCCACCTTAAAACGTCATTGATGCTGTCTATCCACAAAGTTACCCACAGAATTTGTGAGTAAACTAAAATATTCTTTATCAAATGGCAGCTTAGCGATTTATATAGTGACATGCCATGAGAGATGTTGCTCATCTCACATCAACAAGCTAAAGTTGCGGCCTCGGAACCTCTCGGCAAACGCTGCTTGTTTTGAACACAAACAGCGCTTGTCCAGAGGTTCCATAATTTAAGCACATATGGAGAAACCGCGTGTTCGCAATCGTAGAGGCTGCCGGTTGGCCAATCTGGTTTTTGATCTTTGCATCCGTAATTGCTGTCGGTCTGATCGTAGAGCGTCTGGTTTATTTGCGCCGCCAGCGGATTGCCCCGCCCAACCTGCTAAACGAAGTAGTCAAGGAATTAAACCAGCGCGGTGTCACAGATACCATGCTGGCGAAACTATCCGCAAATTCTCCACTGGGCCGTATTTTCTCTGCAGGTATCAAGAATATCGATGCCTCCCATGAAGTTCTCAAGGAGTCCATCGAAGAAGCTGGCAGATCGGTACGCCGTGATCTGGATCGTTTTCTGACCAGCCTGGGTACGATCGCGTCCATCAGTCCGTTGCTCGGATTGTTCGGCACCGTGGTCGGCATGATCGAGATTTTCGGCTCGCAATCTGCGGCCGGCAATTCCCCGGCGGTTCTGGCCCACGGTATCTCGGTGGCGCTGTATAACACCGCTGTCGGACTGATCGTCGCAATACCCAGCATGATTTTCTACCGTCATTTTCGCGCGCAGGTGGAAAGCCTGACCATCGAAATGGAAGAACAGGCGGTCAAACTGGTTGAAGTAGTCCACGGCCTGCGCAAAGGCTGATATCAATGAATTTCCAACGCAGGCGCAGTCGTGATGAACCGGAAATCAACCTGATTCCAATGATCGACGTACTACTAGTCATTTTGATCTTCTTGATGGTGACCACCAGCTATGCAAAGTATGCAGAACTTCAGATCAATCTACCCCAGGCGAGCGGTGAAGCTGTCAAATCACTGGCCAAACCGATCAATGTTGCGGTTGACTCCTCTGAACATTATGCGATTAACAACAGCGGCCTTACCTATACCGGCATTGGGTCTCTGGTTGCCTCTTTGAAAGCCGCTGCCGGAGACCAGACCGACCCGACCATCGTTATTAATGCCGACGCCAAAGCCACGCACCAGTCGGTGATCAATGTGATGGAGGCTGCACGACAGGCCGGTTACGGACGCATCACATTCACCACCCAGAGCCAACCCCAATAAGGGTCACCAGTGCACTGGCTGCAGCAGCAATGGTACCGTTCCACCCCGATGCATCTGCTACTGATCCCGCTCAGTATAGTGTTCGGTCTGTTGGCGTCGTTGCGTCGCCTGCTTTATCGAACCAACATCCTGACTAGCTATTCCCTGAAGGTACCGGTTATCGTGATAGGCAACATCAATGTCGGCGGAACCGGAAAAACGCCGCTGACGCTCGCGTTGGCTCAACAACTGATCACACACGGCTGGCATCCGCTGATTATCAGTCGCGGCTATAAGAGTACCGCGCAACAGCCCTATCGGGTGGAAAGCGGCATGTCAGCACAACGTAGCGGAGACGAACCGTTGTTAATGGCGGAACGCAACCTTTGCCCGGTATGGGTGGGCAGAGATCGCGTTGCTACCGCGCGCGCCGCACTGCAACATCACCCAACCTGCGATGTGGTGTTAAGCGACGACGGGCTGCAGCATTACCGTTTGCAACGCGACGTCGATATCGCGGTTGTTGACGGTGAACGGAAATTTGGCAATGGCAGGCTGCTTCCCGCCGGTCCGTTGCGCGAACCGCTGTCGCGGCTGAAAAAAGTGGATGCGGTCGTAACCAATGGCGGCACGGTTGACGCTGGTCAATATGCGATGCGACTTAACGGGAACAACTTTTACAACCTTATCGATCCGGACTTGACGATGTCTTCCGAAAATTTCCGTTCGACCCGCAATCACGCTATCGCCGGGATCGGACATCCACAGCGATTCTTTGCTCATCTGAAATCCCTCGGCATAGCCTGTACGCCTCACGCATTTGCCGACCACCATCCCTATGTCGCGAGCGAACTTTCCTTTAAGGAATGCGATGCGGTACTCATGACCGAAAAAGATGCTGTAAAATGCGCGGCATTCGCTGATGCTCGCTATTGGGTATTGCGTGTAGATGCTGAATTCGATTCTGCCCTGACCGACCTTATACTGCGAAAGATCCGAGCTCATGGACCCAAAACTGCTTGATATCCTGGTCTGCCCGTTATGCAAATCCCCCCTTATCTACAAAAAATCCGCCCGTGAACTGATTTGCAAAGCAGATCGACTTGCCTACCAGATCGACGACGGCATACCTGTGATGCTGGCAGACGAAGCGCGCAAAATGAGCGCCGAAGAAGTCGAAGATTTGAAGTGATTGCGACAACCCCCCTTACTCCCTCGGTAACGGGGGAAAGTTCTGACGACGGGGTGTTGTTAAACGCCGTTCGATTCATTGTTGTCATTCCGGCGCGCCACGCTTCGACCCGTCTGCCGGGAAAGCCTTTGCTCACTATCGCCGGCAAGCCCATGGTGGTTCGCGTTGCCGAACAAGCGATCAAGAGCGGCGCACAGGAAGTATGGGTTGCAACCGACCACGCGGGCATCGCCGACGCGGTGCGCCAGCACGATTTCAATGTGTGCATGACCGACACAAAACACAACAGTGGGACGGATCGCATCGCTGAAGTGGCGAAGCAACGCGACTGGCCGGACGATGCCATCGTCGTCAATGCGCAAGGCGATGAACCGCTGATCCCGCCGGAACTGATCGCCTCCGTCGCAACGCATTTGCACAACCATCCGGAATGCGCAATCGCAACCGCCTGCCACGCCATTCATGACGATGCAGCGATGCGCAATCCAAATATCGTCAAAGCGGTACTGGACAAAAACAATAACGCGCTGTACTTCAGTCGCGCGCCGATCCCGTGGCCACGCGACGCTTATTCGCATCAACAACCTTTTCCTGACGATATGCTGGTACTCCGCCACATCGGCATCTACGCTTATCGCGTCAGTTTTCTGCGCGCCTACTGTGGCCTGACGCCACCGCAGATCGAACAGCACGAAGCGCTGGAGCAATTGCGTGCGTTGTATCATGGTTACAAAATCGGCGTATTCGTCGCCCAGCACGCGCCGCCCGGCGGCGTGGATACCGAACCTGACTTACTGGCAGCACGGCAAGTTTTTGAATCTCAAACCAAAACCATGGAGAACGAAAAATGAGAATGATTTTGCTAGGTCCACCCGGTGCAGGAAAAGGAACTCAAGCCAATTTCATCAGGGAAAAATATCAAATTCCGCAGATATCTACCGGCGACATTCTGCGTGCTGCCGCGAAAGCCGGCACGCCGTTGGGATTGTCGGCAAAGAAGATCATGGACGCCGGCAATCTGGTATCGGATGACGTCATTATTGGCCTGGTCAAGGAACGCATCAAGGATGCGGACTGCGCCAAAGGCTTCTTCTTCGATGGATTTCCGCGCACCATACCGCAGGCTCAGGCGCTGAAAGACGCGGGTGTACTGATCGACTATGTTGTTGAAATTGAAGTACCTGACAATGAAATCATCCAACGAATGAGCGGCCGCCGCGTGCATCTCGCATCCGGTCGCACCTATCACCTGGTATTCAACCCACCCAAGGTTGAAGGGAAGGATGACGTCACCGGTGAACTCCTGATGCAACGTCCGGACGATGTCGAAGATACCGTCATCAAACGACTGACCGTCTATCATCAGCAGACCAAACCGCTGGTGAACTTTTATACCGCTTGGGGGAAATCCGGTGATATACAGGCGCCCAAATGCGTCTGCATCACCGGGGTAGGCGGCGTAACGGATATACGTGACAAGGTTTTCGCAGCATTGGAGAACAATTGAACCGTGACTACCAAACCTGTCCTTACGCTGGATGATGCCAAACAAATTGCTGCCGCCGCACAGGCCGAGGCGCTGCGCAACAACTGGCGCGTAGTCATTGCGGTCGTGGACGACGGCGGTCACTTGCTGTATCTGGAACGTACTCATGACACACAGTTTGGCAGTGTCAAAACGGCGATATTCAAAGCACGTGCGGCGGCGGCATTTCAGCGTCCAACCAAGATGTCCGAGGACGCCGTGCAAGGCGGGCGACTGATACATCTCGCACTGCCCGGCGTAATTCCCGCCGAGGGCGGGATTCCGCTGACGCGCGACGGAATAGTCGTAGGCGGTCTGGGCATCAGCGGGGTGCGCTCTTCAGAAGACGGACAGATTGCAGCGGCCGGCGCAGCGGCGTTGGAACAACAATAGCGATGCGCTACAGGCTCGTTGACCGGATTCCCGATTTGCGCGGCGAGCGTCACTACATCGCAGATACAGCAGCGGTGATCGGCTCGGTGATACTGGAGAACAATGTCAGTATCTGGTTCAACGCGGTATTGCGGGGCGACAACGAAACCATACACATAGGCGCAAACAGCAACATCCAGGATGGCGCGGTACTGCACACCGATATAGGCGCACCTCTCACCCTCGCTGCCAACGTTACGGTTGGCCATCAGGCCACTTTGCACGGCTGTACCATAGGTGAAGGCAGCCTGATCGGTATCAAGGCCTCGATCATGAATCACAGCGTCGTGGGCAAGAACTGCCTGATCGGTGCGCATACCCTGATAACTGAAGGCAGGCACATTCCGGACAATTCGCTGGTGGTAGGTTCGCCTGGAAAAGTGGTCAGATTGTTGTCTGCCGAAGAGATCGAGGCAATTCACGCAAATACAATGCATTATGTGCTCCTGCTGGCGCGCTATGCAGACGGACTGGTCGCCGTCTAACCCGTCGGGTCATGATAATATAACCCGCAAGTGCACATCACTATAGTCAAGAAGGGGCACTACGACTGATCGAGATTCAAAGTATCCTTACAATCTGCAGTAGCTTTTGGATGTTCTAGTTTCCGGTTGGATATTAGGGCGGTTGTGTGAGTGAATCACTTTTTTTGAGGGGAGGTAATATGTCAGGTGGTCTTGGCTTTGCTTTGATATGTGCAATTGTCGCAATCTTATACGGTGCCTTCTCAATTAAATGGATACTCGGCAAATCCACCGGTAACGACACCATGCGCGGCATCGCAGCCGCGATTCAGGAAGGCGCTTCCGCTTACTTGAACCGGCAATACACAACGATCGGTATAGTCGGCGTGATCCTGTTCACGGTGATCTTGTTCACACTCAAGTGGCCAACGGCCGTCGGTTTTGCTATTGGCGCGCTTCTCTCCGGCCTGACGGGTTACATCGGCATGAACGTGTCGGTGCGGGCCAACGTTAGAACTGCGGAAGCGGCCAAGGAAAGCCTGAATGCGGCGTTGAACGTATCCTTCAAGGGCGGCGCGATCACCGGTTTGCTGGTCGTAGGACTCGGCCTGCTGGGTGTAGCTGGCTACTATGCCTTCCTTACACTGGCTTTACATTACGAGAGCAGCGAAGCCACACATGCGCTGGTGGGCCTCGCGTTTGGCGGATCGTTGATCTCGATCTTTGCGCGACTTGGCGGTGGCATATTTACCAAAGGTGCGGACGTCGGTGCGGACCTGGTCGGGAAGGTGGAAGCCGGCATACCTGAAGATGATCCGCGCAACCCTGCGGTAATTGCCGATAACGTAGGCGACAATGTAGGCGACTGCGCGGGTATGGCCGCGGACCTGTTTGAGACCTACGCCGTTACCATCATCGCGACTATGGTACTGGGCGGACTGCTGATAACCGGATCTCCAGAAGCAGTAATCTACCCGTTGGTGCTCGGTGGCTTTTCCATCATCGCGTCGATTATCGGAACATTCTTCGTCACCGCACGCGAAGGCGGCAAGATCATGAATGCGCTATATCGCGGACTGGCGGTATCCGGCATTCTGGCCGCGATCGCCTTCTACCCTATTACCAAAATGCTGCTCGGCGATGGCGTGACGATTGGTGGCACGACCGTGTCCTCGGCAAATCTTTACTTCGCATCGCTGATCGGCCTGGCTTTGACAGCAGCAATGGTGTGGATCACCGAATACTATACAGCGACCGAATTTTCACCGGTTCGCCATATCGCGCAAGCATCCACGACGGGCCACGGTACCAACGTGATCGCCGGTCTCGGCGTTTCGATGAAGTCCACCGCAGCACCGGTGCTGGTCGTGTGCCTGGCAATCTGGGCTGCTTTTGCTCTGGGTGGACTGTATGCAATCGCGATCGCCGCAACCTCAATGCTCTCGATGGCCGGTATCATCGTCGCGCTTGACGCGTATGGACCGATTACCGACAACGCCGGCGGCATCGCCGAGATGTCCAAACTGCCACCCGAAGTACGCGTCATCACCGACGCGCTCGACGCAGTCGGCAACACCACCAAGGCAGTTACCAAGGGTTATGCAATCGGCTCCGCCGGCCTGGCGGCGCTGGTACTATTTGCCGACTATACCCATGCGCTGCAAGCCAAGATGGGTGACGTGGTTACCACCTTTGATCTGTCCAATCACATGGTCATCATCGGCCTGTTCATCGGCGGCATGGTGCCTTATCTGTTCGCCGCTATGGGCATGGAAGCGGTTGGTCGCGCGGCAGGATCGGTGGTCGTGGAAGTTCGTCGCCAGTTCAAGGAAATCCCCGGCATCATGGAAGGCACCGGCAAACCTGAATACGGCACCTGCGTAGACATGTTGACCAAGGCCGCGATCAAGGAAATGATCGTCCCTTCCCTGCTCCCCATCGCGGTTCCAGTGATTGTCGGCGTTACCCTGGGTGCACAGGCACTCGGCGGCGTATTGGTCGGCACGATCGTTACCGGCATCTTTGTCGCGATCTCGATGACTGTCGGCGGCGGCGCCTGGGACAATGCCAAGAAGTATATTGAAGAAGGAAACTTCGGTGGCAAAGGATCGGATGCTCACAAGGCAGCTGTTACCGGCGACACCGTCGGTGATCCATACAAAGACACCGCCGGTCCTGCAGTCAATCCGCTGATCAAGATTATCAACATAGTCGCGCTGATGATCGTACCGCTGCTTTAGCCCGGGCGGCACACATGACTGTAGCAATTGAACAGGGCGCAAGTAGCGCCCTGTTTTTTTGACAGTGATAAAACAACAGAACGTCATTTCACGCTCACGCGACAATACTCATACCAGACGCTTAACGCTACACCCTGCCCGCGGAAATATCGTAAGATGAAACCCGGGTGGAATCACAAGCGTCATGCAGGTCAAAGCAATTAGCTCTGCAACCATATTCAATAACAAGGGAGTAAGTTCATGTCGAAAAAGAATGCTTTTTATGCACAATCCGGCGGTGTCACTGCAGTCATCAACGCTTCAGCCTGTGGCGTAATCGAGACTGCGCGAAAGCACAAGGACAAGATCGGCAAAGTGTACGCCGGTCGCAATGGCATCATCGGTGCGCTTACCGAAGACCTGATCGACACCACCAAGGAATCTGCCAAAGCCATCGCGGCGCTGCGACACACACCCTCCGGCGCATTCGGCTCGTGCCGCTACAAACTCAAGAGCCTCGAAGCCAACAAACGCGAATATGAGCGCCTGATCGAAATATTCAAGGCGCACAACATCGGTTACTTCTTTTACAACGGCGGCGGCGACTCCGCCGACACCTGCTACAAGGTATCGCAGCTTTCCGAAAAACTGGGCTATCCGGTACAGGCCATCCATGTTCCCAAAACCGTGGATAACGACCTGCCGATCACCGATTGTTGCCCCGGTTTCGGCTCGGTCGCAAAATACGTTGCCGTCTCTACTTTAGAAGCCAGCTACGATGTGTGCTCCATGGCCAAGACCTCGACCAAGGTATTCGTCCTCGAAGTAATGGGTCGCCATGCCGGTTGGATTGCGGCAGCAGGCGGACTGGTTGAGGAGCACGGCATTCCTGTTGTCATCCTGTTCCCCGAAATCGAATTCGACCAGAAAAAATTTCTTGCCAAGGTCAATGCCATGGTCAAAAAACACGGCTATTGCAGCGTTGTCGTCTCCGAAGGCTGCCACTACCCGGACGGAAAATTCCTCGCCGAACAGGGTACGCGCGATGCGTTTGGTCACGCGCAACTCGGCGGCGCAGCTCCGGTTGTCGCCAATATGATCAAGGAGGCATTCGGCTATAAGTTCCACTGGGCCGTGGCTGATTACCTGCAACGCGCCGCGCGCCATATCGCCTCGAAAACCGACGTCGACCAGGCCTATGCGCTGGGCAAGGCTGCAGTAGAACTGGCGATCAAGGGACAGAACGCGGTAATGCCCACCATCGACCGAGTTTCGGACAATCCCTACAAATGGAAGATCGGCGTCGCGCTGCTCAGCAAGGTTGCAAACGTCGAGAAATTCATGCCGCGCAATTTCATCACACCCGACGGTTTCGGCATCACCGCAAAATGCCGCACCTACCTGTCGCCGTTGATCAAGGGTGAGGACTATCCGCCCTTCAAGGACGGCCTGCCGCAATATGTACGGCTGAAAAATGTTGCAGTACCGCAAAAGTTGGCCAAGTTCAGCGTTTAATCTGCAGCGATCAAGCCATCGTTCAGAACAAACCAGGATCGCGGATTATTGAATTACCGTAGTCCCGCATTGGTGCCGATGACGAAACTTACGCATTGAGAGAACACTATTCCGCAATTCATACATTGTTGATCCGGCGCTGATTTTCCAAGAATCCTTTCGCATTGATCTTGTCGAAACTGAATGGATTCTTGAGCTTCGACAGGCGCAGCACGAACGGCAATCCGGTTCAAAGCGTGCCAGATCACTAAGTGACAGTAGCGCGATTACCGGACGCAACGACCGCTTCCGGGCAACGGATAAATGGCGCACGTAGATCGGCCCAGTGCCGAGCGGTCGCTGGGAGCTGTTCACCGATGCGCTCAAGTAATTTGAAAATCGCTATCGCAATTGAAGACAAGTGTGTTTCCGGCGATAATTAGAAAGGTTCCACGTAAGTAACAACCAGCATGATTCGATAAGGCTCATTTGCACGCCTAGCCGAGCGAAACTCTCAACTTCAAATCACAGATGCCGAGCTTGCGGTTAAAGTAATTGTTGACGCGTTGTACAATATGTTGTCGAAAGGCGGGCGTGTCAAAATACGTGGTTTCGGTAGTTTTTGGTTAAGTCGCAAACCACCACGACAGGGACGCAATCCAAAAATTGGTGGCAAGGTACAAGTGCCTGCCTAGCACCTGCCGCATTTAAGTACTGGTAAGGAATTGCGAGAATGTGTGGACTCTGACTGATATGCCAATCAAATCTGTCCCACAAATTTCTGCACCCGCATCTTTCCGAGAGTTTGAGTCAAAATTTAACCGTTCAACGATATACCATCACAATCAATTGTAACTATTGAGTCCGTTGGCAAATGTTACTTCGCCATGAGAATTCTCGAATACGTGGGACTTGATACTTCACGCGTCAAAGCCAGTTACCGCAAGGTCACTGAGGCGATCGCACGAGGTGATTTTCGTGAAGCGCAGGTCAAAAAACTGTCCAATTTCAGCCACGGCAAGTATTACCGTGCAAAACTGGATGATGCAGATCGCCTGCTGTTTTCTCTGGTGCGCCATGGCGATGAAGTATGCGCCCTGATGCTGGAAGTGATTGCCAATCACGATTATGACAAGTCAAGCTTTTTGCGCGGCGCAGTCATCGATGAAGCCAAAATTCCCGACATCAGCGC